>NZ_JBTNSY010000003.1:0-298382 GCF_054515735.1 Mycobacterium sp. ML4 | reverse complement strand
CCCGTCGCTCGCTGCGCTCCCTCCGCTCGCTCGACTCACAGCGGAATGTTCCCGTGCTTCTTCGGCGGCAGCACTGCGATCTTGCGTTCCAGCAGCCGCAGCGCCGTCCCGATGTAGCCGCGGGTGTGCGACGGCGGGATCACCGCGTCGACGTAGCCACGCTCGGCGGCGATGTACGGGTTGACCAGCGTGTCCTCGTACTCCTGCTGCAACTGCAGCCGCAGCGCGTCCACGTCCTCGCCGTTGCGGGCGGCCTCGGCCAGCTGCTGACGGTAGACGAAACCGACGGCACCGGAGGCGCCCATCACCGCGATCTGCGCCGTGGGCCAGGCCAGGTTGACGTCGCAGCCCATGTCCTTGGACCCCATGACGCAGTAGGCGCCGCCGTAGGCCTTTCGGGTGATGACGGTGATCTTCGGGACGGTGGCCTCGCCGTAGGCGTACAGCAGCTTGGCGCCGCGCCGAATGATGCCGTTGTACTCCTGGCCGGTGCCCGGCAGGAAGCCCGGCACGTCGACCAGCATCACGATCGGGATGTTGAAGCAGTCGCAGGTCCGGACGAACCGGGCCGCCTTCTCCGAGGCGTTGATGTCTAGGCAGCCCGCGAACTGGGTCGGCTGGTTGGCGACCAGCCCGACCGGGCGCCCGTCGACGCGCCCGAAGCCGACCACGATGTTCTGGGCGTAACCGGCCTGGATCTCCAGGAACTCGTCGTCGTCGAGGATCCGGGTGATCACCTCGTGGATGTCGTAGGGCTGGTTGGGCGAGTCCGGGATCAGCGTGTCCAGCTCGAGGTCCTCGTCGGTGAGGTTGTCTTCGATGGCCCCGACCGGAACGGGGAACGGTTCGCGCGGGGCGTCGGTGGCGTTGTTGGGGGGCAGGTAGCTCAGCAGGTCACGGACCCATTCGAAGGCGTCCTGCTCACCGGAGGCCACGTAGTGCAGCGTGCCCGACTTGGCCATGTGGGTGTGGGCGCCGCCGAGTTCCTCCATCGTGACGTCCTCACCCGTGACGGTCTTGATGACGTCGGGCCCGGTGATGAACATCTGGCTGGTCTGGTCGACCATGATCACGAAGTCGGTCAGGGCGGGGGAGTACACGTGCCCGCCGGCCGCTGCCCCCATGATCAGGGAGATCTGCGGGATGACGCCCGAGGCAAGGATGTTGTTGCGGAAGATCCGGCTGTAGAGGCCGAGGGAGACGACGCCCTCCTGGATGCGGGCGCCGGCGCCGTCGTTGATGCCGATCAGGGGCCGGCCGGTCTTGATGGCCAGCTCCTGGACCTTGACGATCTTCTCGCCGTAGACCTCGCCGAGGCTGCCGCCGAACACCGTGGCGTCCTGGCTGAAGATGCACACGTCGCGTCCGTCGATGGTGCCGTAGCCGGTGACCACGCCGTCGCCCACCGGGCGATTCTTCTCCAGCCCGAAGTTGGTGCTGCGGTGTTTGGCCAGGGCGTCCAGCTCGACGAAGGAGTCCTCGTCCAGCAGTGCCGTAATGCGCTCGCGCGCCGTCAGCTTGCCCTTGGCGTGCACCTTGTCCACGGCGGCCTCGCCGACCGGATGCAGCGACTCTTCTCTGCGCTTGTGCAGTTCGGCGAGCTTGCCGGCGGTCGTGTGGATGTCGATCGTGTGCTCGGCGGCCGGCTCTGCGGTGTGATCGCGAACGCTTGTCATGGGAGTCGATGGTATCGGCAGACCCCTGCCCGGTCCTTAACCAGCCCTTAAGTAGTCTCCGTTGATGGGCACCCGCAACGCGGTGGACTGGTCGCAGGAGCACGACGTGCTGGTCGCCGGGTCCGGCGGCGGGGGTGTGACCGGCGCCTATACGGCCGCCCGCGAAGGCCTCGACGTGCTCTTGATCGAGGCGACCGACAAGTTCGGGGGCACCACCGCGTACTCCGGCGGCGGGGGCGTGTGGTTCCCGTGCAATCCGGTGCTGCGCCGCGCCGGCAACTGGGGCGGTATCGAAGACACCATCGAGGACGCGCTCACCTACTACCACGCGGTGGTCGGCGACCGGACTCCCCGCGAACTGCAGGAAACCTTCGTCCGCGGCGGCGCTCCGCTGATCGAATACCTCGAGCAGGACCCGGACCTGAAGTTCGTGCCGTTGCCTTGGCCCGACTACTACGGGAAAGCGCCGAAGGCTCGCCTGGACGGCCAGCGGCACATCGCGGCCAAGCCGCTGAAGGTGGCTGCCGCGCCGGAACTGCGCGACGCGATCCGCGGGCCGCTGGACACCGACCGGCTCGGCGCACCGACCCCGCCCGACTACTACATCGGGGGCCGCGCGTTGATCGCCCGGTTCCTCAAAGCCATCGGCCGGTACCCGAACGTGGCCATGCGGTGCGGGACGGCGCTGGTGGACCTCGTCGTCTCCGACGGCGCGGTCCGGGGCGCCATCGTCGAAAGCGGCGGCAGGCGCACGGCGATCCGCGCCCGCCGCGGGGTACTGCTGGCCGCCGGGGGCTTCGAATGCAACGACGAACTGCGCCACCGGTACGGCGTGCCCGGCGTCGCCCGCGACACCATGGGCGGACCGGGCAGCCAGGGCCGCGCACTGCAGGCCGGCATCGCGGCCGGCGCCGACACCGATCTGCTGGATCAGGCGTGGTGGTCGCCGGGCCTGACCCACCCCGACGGCCGCTCGGCCTTCGCACTGTGGTTCACCGGCGGCATCTTCGTCAACCAGGACGGCAACCGGTTCATCAACGAGTCCCGGGCCTATGACCGGGCCGGCCGCGAGATCATCGCCCACCTGCGCGAGGGCTCGCTGACCCTGCCGTACTGGATGGTCTACGACGACAAAGAGGGCGAGCGGCCGCCCGTGAAAGCCCCCAACGTCTCCATCGTCGACACCGCGAAGTACGTCGATGCCGGACTGTGGCACACCGCCGGCACGCTGGAGGCGCTGGCCGCGAAAATCGGCGTACCAGGCGATCGGCTGGCTGCGACCGTCGCCCGCTTCAACGAATTCGCTTCCACCGGCGTCGACGAGGACTTCGGCCGCGGCGACGAGGCGTTCGATCGGGCATTCTCCGGTGGCGCGTCCCCGCTGGTGGCCATCGACCGGCCGCCGTTTCACGCCGCGGCGTTCGGCATCTCGGATCTGGGCACCAAGGGCGGGCTGCGCACCGACACCGCCGCCCGGGTGCTCGACACCTCCGGCAACCCGATTCGCGGTCTCTACGCGGCCGGCAACGCCATGGCCGCGCCCAGTGGGACGGCGTACCCGGGTGGCGGCAACCCGATCGGCACCAGCATGTTGTTTTCTCACCTGGCAGTGCGCGACATGATGGACCGTGAGCCCGCGGCGCCTACCCCGGCCGCCCGCCGAAGTGATCCATAGCCGCAAAGGCATGCGAGCATTCTCGGGTGGCCATCAGAACTAACCGTGTGTGCAGGTCGACGGAATCTCGGGTGCGGCTCGATGTCTGGGGATGAGCGGCTTTTGGTAGGAAGCATCAGTCTGACCGATTTCGCTGCGCTGTGTGACTTGCAGGGCCAGGAGCAATTGCCCTATCCGTTCGCGCACAGCGATTCTCCCCCGCAGGAGGCGCGTTCGATTGCTGGGACGCAGCCGATAGCAGAGCGATTCAGCAACGGCGACTTGCGTACTTTCGCGGCCTGGATGGCGGCCTACACGTGTGCTGACATCTGGGTGCAGTGCCGGGTACATCACAGGTCCGGCGACCTTCGGGATACGCGGTTGCTGGCCCTTCGCGCCGGCGAATCGGGATTCTTGGCATCCCAACGGACCGGCCGGGACGTCATCGACGTGTACTCATTGTCGGCGTACGGCCTGGGATCGGCGATAGCCGGCTCGGTCGGCTTGACCAAACCGGGTCGGCGTTCCCGGATCGTCATTCCCGGATGTGTCAACTATTTCGTTGAGGCCGATGTCGACTCCGACGACGACTTCGCCGCTCCCGTTCGGGTGCCCGTCGCGGGCCCGACCATCGTGAGGGTGCGCGACGCAGACGTGGCGGCATTGGCCACCGTCCAATCCCACCACGAACCCGCACGATCATGGGGTGTGAACTGGCAGGAGAAGTTTCTCGTCTGGGTACGAGTCGAAGACGACGGCGACTACATATACGACACGGCATTCGGTCATGCCCAACCAATGTCGGAGTGCAAACTCAGTGAGCGGATCGACGGTCTGATCGCCGAGGACGTTGCGGCACTGCGGCGTCGCCGTGGAATCGGTTGACAGGGCAACGCTTTGGTGTCGCGTCCGACGTAGCGACTTGGTCAGTAATTCGTTCGGTGAGGTGATCGTGATCGGTGTTCCTCACGACGTCTGGCCACGTCAGGTGGAGCCGCCTTCGGGCCAGCCGGGGCTGGGCGGCAGGGTGGGCGGTGGGGTAGAGCGCACGTAGTTGCCCGGCGGCCAATCGGGGGGCGTTCCGGGAGCCAATCTCCGGCACTGCGGCAGGTCGCCGAGGGTCTTGAAATCGTTGACGCTGGTCACGATCCAGGTGCCGAACACGTCATCGGTCGGGACGCGCGCGGGTCCTTGCTGGTGTGCTTGGGGGCACGTTGGCGCTCAGCCGGTATCTCTGGGTCAGGTCCGAATGTCAGCCAGCCTGCACCGTAGTTTGCGACCAGGCCGGTGCCATTGCTGAAGTATTGGCCGTCAGGCTGTTTCAGTGCCGTCATGGACGCGAAATAGCAGTAGCCGGCCAGGTAGCGACGGTCCGTGTCCTGGCGCAGGACAACCGCTTCGTAGTATTCGGTGCCCACGTAGGTGACCTGACGGTCGCCCACACCGCCGAGAGAATTCGGGTCGTAAACATGGTGAAACGCGCGAGTGAACCCCGGGTAGCCGCCGTCGTCGATGGCCTCAGTCCCGCGTCCGCGCCCGTAGCTGGCCCTGACGAGCGACTCGACGGTAGCCCGCACGAAGGTGCCTTCCGGCGACATCAGATCGATCCCGGGGTTGTCGATCCAGCGCGAAGTTGTCTGGTCGATGTCGTCGGGCCCACGCACCGTGGTCGGCGCTGGCGACGACGGCGGGCGGTGGTTGCAACCGGTAGCCCACAACGGGACCAAGACCAGCACCAGAGCCGTGGCCAGCAGGCGTCGGTGCGCGGTGCGCGGGGAGCGTGTCAGGGCCAATATGTCCCCTTTTTCGCCGGCATGTTCCTGCTGATCCCAGGTGCCGGTTCATTACGCGGAGCCGCCTTCGGGCCAGCCGGGGCTGGGCGGCAGCGTGGGCGGCGGGGTGGAGCGCACGTATTCGCCCTGCGGCCAATCGGGGGGCGTTCCCGGGGCTAATCTCCGGCGCTGCGGCAGGTCGCCGAGCGTCTTGAAGTCGTTGACGCTGGTCACGATCCAGGTGCCGAAGACGTCATCGGTGGGGACGCGCGCGGGTCCTGTTTGGTGTGCTTTGGGGGCACGTTGGCGCTCAGCGGGTATCTCGGGGTCAGGTCCGAATGTCAGCCAGCCATTGTCATAGTTTCCGACCAGGCTGGTGCCGTTGCTGGAGTAACGGCCGTCAGGCTCTTTCAGTGCCGTCATCGATGCAAAATGGCAGAAACCGGCGGTGTAATGACCGTCTACGTCGTGGCGCAGGACGAGCACTTCGTAGTAGTCGGTGCCCACGTAGGTGGCCTGGTGGTCACCGACACCGCCGAGAGCCTTCGGGTCGTAGGCGTCGTGAAACGCACGAGTGAACCCCGGGAAGCCGCCGTCGTCGATGGCCTCGGTACCGCGCCCGCGCCCGTAACCTGCTCGAGTCCGGGACTCGACGGTTGCGCGCACGAAGGTGGATTCGGGTGACATCAGATCAATGGCGGGGTTGTCGATCCAGCGCGTCGTGGTCTGAAGGATGTCGTCGGGCCCACGCACCGTGGTCGGCGCCGGCGATGACGGCGGGCGGTGGCTGCACCCGGTAGCGAAAAACGAGACCAACACGAGCACCAGAGCCGTGGCCGTTAGGCGTCGGTGCGCGGTGTGGGGGGAGCGTGTCAGGGCCAATATGTCCCCTTTTCGCCGGCATGTTCCTGCTGATCCCAGGTGCCGGTTCATTACGCGGAGCCGCCCTCGGGCCAGCCGGGGCTGGGCGGCAAGGTGGGCGGTGGGGTAGAGCGCACATATTCGCCCTGCGGCCAATCCGGGGGCGTTCCCGGGGCTAATCTCCGGCATTGCGGCAGTTCGCCGTGCTTCTTTAAGTCGTCGCTGCTGGTCACGATCCAGGTGCCGAACACGTCATCGGTAGGGATGCGGGCGGGTCCTGCCTGGTGTGCTTTGGGGGCACGTTGGCGCTCAGCGGGTATCTCGGGGTCAGGTCCGAATGTCAGCCAGTCGCTAGCATAGTTTGCGACCAGGCCGGTGCCGTTGCTGGAGTACCGGCCATCAGGCTCTTTCAGTGCCGTCATGGACGCGAAATAGCAGTAGCCGGCGGTGTAGTGACCGTCCGCATCGTGGCGTAGGACAACCACTTCGTAATATCCGGTGCCCACGTAGGTGGCTTGATGGTCTCCGACACCGCCGAGAGCATTCGGGTCGTAGGCGTTGTGAAATGCGCGAGTGAACCCTGGATAGCCGCCGTCGTCGATGGCCTCATTGCCGCGTCCGCGCCCGTAGCTGGCCCTGACGAGCGATTCGACGGTTGCCCGCACGAAGGTGCCTTCAGGCGACATCAGGTCAATGCTGGGGTTGTCGAGCCAGCGCGCCGTGGTCTGAAGGATGTCGTCGGGGCCACGCTCCGTGGTCGGCGCTGGCGACGACGGCGGGCGGTGGCTGCACCCGGTAGCCGACAACAGGACCAAGACCATCACCAGAGCCGTGGCCGTCAGCATTCGGTGGGCGATAAGCGGGCAGCGTGTCAGGGCCAATTTGGATGCCTTTCGCCGTTGCTTTCCTGCTGCTCCCAGGTGCCGGCGTCATAGCCGTAATTTTTGGCGTTGTGCGCGAACCATTTGCTGATTAGGTCGGCCGCGACCCCACCGCCAGTCACGCCCCGTGGGTCGATGAAGGCGTTGCCGGCACGGTCGTAGCTGATGTAGTCGGCGATTCGGCTGTCGTGGGCGATTTCGGGGTGGGCATCGAGCAAGCCGTTGAGGATAGTGGCTTGTTCGGCGACGGTGGCACCGAAGTTCGGTGAGGTGAGTTGCCTGGTGATGTAGTCATCGCCCTGCATGGCGGTGGTGTCGGTGGGGTGTAACAACAGGCCCTTGAGCGGTGGACCCAACGCGGATTCCATCGCGCCAACACCGCCGCAGGGAGCTGGGCCCCGGGCACGGTAGCTCCCGTCAGACCGGTAGCGGCGGTCAGCGCACCATAACCCGTATCCCACATAGTGCCCATGGCGGCGTCCCCTTTGGCCGCCTGTGATACCTGATTGGTTTGATCGAAATGACGTGCCTGATCGGCGCCGTCGAGCATCGCCTGATGCAACCGGGAGGCAACCTCAACCTCGTTGCCCTGGATACCGAAGTGGGCGGCATGCGTTTCCAGGAACTGCTGTTGCTGCAAGGCGGCGTTGTTGATCGTCACGCCGGCGCCGTGATCGCTGTCGAACGTCGAAAACAAGTTCGCCATGTCCTGGCGTTGGTGAAAACTCTCGACTCCCGGCGCGTTGAACAGCGACGGGTCGGCTCCCGCAAGCTGCGCCAGATAAGGGCCCAGACCGACGGCCATGGCTTGCGCCACACCGGGATTGTCAGCGGCGAACGTGCCGCCCCCGGGCATGTGCTGCAGTTCGCCGCTGTGCGCACTGATGTAGTGAGCGACCCCGTTGGCAGTCTCGGCGTCGATTCGGTTGTGCGGATCGTCGCCCATCCACCGGAAAGCGTCGCCAACCTGGCCCGACGCGTCTCCCCACTGATCGGTCAATATCCCGTGCAGGAATCCGTCCCGGGTCCGCGGGTCGGTCACCAGGTCGTGAACGCCGACGTGATCCTGCCCGGCGACGCCGACGATCTGGGCCAGCGCATTGCGCGGGTCCGAACCGCCCCCGTGGTGATCCACCGTCAGCTGATCGGGCGCCACCACCGGGTTCGCCGCGAGTGCGCCGCGGTGCGTCGCGTCGGCTTCGGCGTACTGCGACGCGGCGGCCAGCATCGATTTCGTTGCTTCGCTGCCGTTGAGGTAGCCGGCACCGGCAGGCTTGAAGATCTTCGCGATATCCTGCAGCGCACCCACGCCTCGCAGCGTCGTCTCCGGTCGGGCCATCGCTCCGCTGCCAGCGCCAGCGGTCGACATCCCGTGGGTAATCCGGTCGGTTCGCGTCAACTCGGCGACGATGCCGCTGGGCAGGTTGCTTACGCTGCCCGCGGCCGGGATGAAGGCGCTGCGTGTCGCGTCGGTCGCGCCCTGCGTGTTGGGCACCCCGGAGATGGCGTTGTGGTTGGACACGATGGCCAGTCCCTGAGACAACGCCGCTGCGGCCTGCGGCGGCAAGCCGTCCATCAGTGCCGCGATCTCGGCTGGGCTCTTGCCATTCAACGATTGCGACAATTGGTAGAGGTAGGCCATCCGGCCCGCACCCACCTCCACCCGCTCGCCCCTGGCCAATCTGTCCAGCTGGGCCTGGGTCAGCGAGCCGGCCGCGATGAGCCGTTCCTGTTCCTGCGGGGACAGGAAATGGTTGCTGATCAGATCGCTGCCGGCCTGGCGACCCTCGTCGGCGTTGAGCGCACCCAAGGCATTGAACCGGGCGGCCAAATTCTGCTTGGCGCTGTTGATCTGGTTAGCGACCGCCTGTTCGGAGTCCCACCACTTCTGGGCGGCGGCTTTGATGTCCCTCTCGTAGCGCTCGCCCAGTTCCTTGCCCTTGGGATCCAGGATGTCGGCTACCGGTGCCTGGGGTCGGGTGACCGACAGGTCATCGTTGACGTGAAATCCGGCGGAAGTGGCTTGAGCAATCAAGTCACGCACCGCATTGAGATTGCTGATCACGGGGTCCATCCCGGTCGCCGCGGCGTCAGCCATCGCATCGAGGGCGTCGTGGACTTGGTCAATAGCGCTGTAGTCTCTGCCCGCCATAGTCACCGCGGCATCTCGCGTCTGGCCTGACCACGGCAGGCCGCCCGGCAGAGTCACCAGGTCGCGGTAGGTTCCGGCGTGGTCGAGCATCTCCTTGGCCGACGTTTTCCACGAATTGATCATGTCCAGCACCGCCTGCGGGTTGGCGGCATTGATCTGATGAAGAGTCACCATCGCAGCACACCTCCTTCAGCGGTGTCCGAACATCAAACCGGCGCTCACTCGCACAGCAATTGTCGTCCGATCACTATTCAACGGCCGGGCAGTAGATCCCCTGCGCTGGTAATCACGGTCGTCAGATCGCCATCTGATTGGGCGAACTGACGGCGGGCCGCCTCGATCAGATCACCGACCTCGATGAATCGGTCCGCAATGGTCGTCTGCAGGCCAGGAATTGTCTCGCCGCTGACCGACCTGGCCGCCACCAGCGACGGCGAGTCCGTCGCAGCGTCCGGAGTCGCACCGGCGTGCGGCGCCTGAGCGGCCATCCGAAGCAACCCGCCAAGTGTTCCCAACGCGGGACGCAACCGGCCCAACGCCTCCAACTCCAACTCCAGTTCGGTCGCCATCAGCCGGGTCTCAGAGTTTTTTCGCGCATCGCATGCATGCTACCTATCGCCGCTTGCCCAAGAATGCATCCTTGTGAGCCCTGGCTGCGAACCTGCCGGGCGGGCCAGTCTCTAAGCTGGCCAAATGACCGACCGCGATCAGCTCACCCCGCTCGACGAGGTTGCACTGCGCGCCCACGTGATCGGCGGCCAGTCCTACTGGCAGCGCCTGGACGTCGTCGAGCAAACCGGTTCGACCAACGCCGATCTGCTGGCGCGCGCAGCTTCCGGGACCGACATCGACGGCCAGGTGCTGATCGCCGAGCACCAGAGCGCCGGGCGGGGGCGCCATGACCGCCAATGGCTGTCCCCCGGAGAGCAGATCACCATGTCGGTCGGCGTGCGGGTCGACGACGTCCCGACCGCCGGCTGGGGCTGGTTGTCGCTGGCCACCGGTCTGGCGGTGGCCGACGGGGTCGCCACCGCCACCACCGTCGAGGCGGGCCTCAAGTGGCCCAACGACGTGCTGACCGGGCACGGCAAGCTGGCCGGCATTCTGGCCGAGGTCGCGCACCCGTTCGCCGTGATCGGTCTGGGCCTCAACGTCACCGCGGCCCCGCCGGGAGTGTCCGGGGCGACCTCGCTGCGCGCCGAGGGTGTCGAGCGGCCGGACCGGGACGTGCTCATCTTCCGGATCCTGCGCGAACTCGGGGAGCGGATCACCGGCTGGCGCGCCGCCGACGGCGCCGACCAGCGGCTGGCCAACGACTACCGGGCCCGCAGCCTGACCCTCGGCTCGCGCGTACGCGCCGAACTCCCCGGCGGACGGCAGATCACCGGTATCGCGCGCGACATCGACGACCAGGGCCGGCTGATCCTGGAAACCTGGGACAGCGACGAAGCCAAGTCGGGTGAGACCGTCGTGATTTCCGCGGGCGACGTGGTGCACCTGCGGTAGTCTCGCGCGACATGGGCTACCCGGACAACGCGCTGGCCGCCGGCGAGCAGGTCGTGATTCATCGCCACCCGCACTGGAAGCGGCTGATTCTGCCGGTCCTGGCGTTGTTGCTGGCGACCGGCCTGGCGGGACTGGGATCGGGCTTCGTGAACTCGACTCAGTGGGCGCAGCTCACCAAAAACATCCTGCAGGGCGTCATCTGGGGCATCTGGCTGATCATCATCGGCTGGCTGACGATATGGCCGTTCCTTTCCTGGCTGACCACGCATTTCGTCGTCACCAACCGACGGGTGATGTACCGGCACGGCGTCCTGACCCGCAGCGGCATCGACATCCCGCTGGCGCGGATCAACAGCGTGGAGTTTCGGGACAAGATTCTCGAAAGGATGTTCCGGACCGGAACGCTGATCATCGAGTCGGCGTCACAGGATCCGCTGGAGTTCTACAACATTCCGCGGCTGCGCGAAGTACACGCGCTGCTCTATCACGAAGTTTTCGACACCCTGGGCTCGGAGGAATCTCCCAGCTGAGTCGACGCCAGGCGGCCGCTGCCCTTGCCGCGACGGTTACGCCAGGACCGCATCAGCGTGACGTTCCCGCCCTCCAGCTCGTCCTCGAACACCTCGGCGATACCACCCGCGGTCAGCGCCGATTCCAGCGCCTTGTCGGGGTTGCGCGCGAATTGGTCGGGGAACACCCATCGCCGGAACGCCCAGAAGCGGAAAGCCATCTGCAGCAGGTTGCCGACGATGTAGGCGGACACGAAGTCGGCCAGGTTCTCCATCGTCAGGGATACGTTCGGCACCCGCAGCTGCAGCACGTAGCTGGAAAACCACAGCGGTGCCATGCTCAGCAACACCCCCACGCCGCTGAACGCGAAGAACAGCAGCGCTTCGTGGTGGCGCTCGCGACCGCCGCGGTCGCGGAAGCTCCACTCCCGATTGAGCACGTAGGACGCGATGACGGCAACGATGCCGGCGATTACCTTGGCGGTGACCGGTTTGGGTTCGAGAATGGTGAGCTTCAGCGTATAGAAAATTACCGAGTCGATGATGAATGTGGTGCCGCCGACGATGGCGAATTTGATCAGCTCATGGTGGCGCATCGCAAAGGGTTGAAGCACCCCGGGGAGGCGCGCAATTGTGGCATCGGCAAAGGACACAGCACGCCAGTGTACGGACGATCTCGAATTCGGCGCAAAATGGTACATAACGATTTGGTACGAGAGCCGGAAAACACGCCGGTCAGGTGCCGTGACAACATGAAGGCCGTGCCGAGACCCCGTACCCCCCAGGTAGCCATGGTCGGCGGTGGACAGCTGGCCCGCATGACCCATCAGGCCGCCATCGCCCTGGGGCAAACACTGCGCGTGCTGGCTAACACCTCCGACGAGCCGGCCGCCCAGGTCACCCCCGACGTGGTGGTCGGCTCCCACACCGACCTGGAGGATCTGCGCCGGGTGGCGGCCGGCGCCACCGCGCTGACCTTCGACCACGAGCACGTACCCACCGAACTGCTGGACAAGCTGGTCGCCGAGGGGGTCAACGTGCTGCCGCCGCCGCAAGCCCTGGTGCATGCCCAGGACAAGCTGGTGATGCGGCGGCGATTGCGGGCCCTCGGCGCGCCGGTGCCGCGCTATCTCGGCATCGAGGACTCCGCCGGTCTTGGTGAGGTGGACGGGTTCGCGGCGGAGGTCGGCGGCTCGTTGGTGGTCAAAACCGCCCGGGGCGGCTACGACGGGCGCGGCGTCGAGATGGCACGTGACATTGCCCACGCCCGCGACATCGCGGCCGACTACCTGGCCGGGGGGGTCCCGGTGTTGATCGAGGAGCGGGTGGCGCTGCGTCGGGAGCTCTCGGCCCTGGTCGCCCGCTCGCCGTTCGGCCAGGGCGCGGCATGGCCGGTGGTGCAGACCGTGCAGCAGAACGGCATCTGCGTCCAGGTGATCGCGCCGGCGCCGGACCTGGCCCCGGAGGTGGCAGCCGACGCACAGCAGCTCGCGCTGCGGCTGGCCGGCGAGCTGGGCGTGGTCGGCGTGCTGGCCGTCGAATTGTTCGAGACGACCGGCGGCGCGCTGCTGATCAACGAGTTGGCGATGCGGCCGCACAACTCCGGGCACTGGACCATGGACGGTTCCCGCACCAGCCAGTTCGAGCAGCACCTGCGCGCGGTTTTGGATTATCCGCTCGGCGACACCGACGCCACGGTGCCGGTGACGGTGATGGCCAATGTGCTGGGTGCGGCGCAGACGCCGGACATGAGTATCGACGAACGGATGCACCACCTGTTCGCCCGGATGCCCGACGCGCGCGTGCACCTTTACGGCAAGACCGAGCGTCCCGGCCGCAAGATCGGCCACATCAACTTCCTCGGCACGGACGCCCGCGGGCCCGACGACCTTGCCGAGCTGCGCGAACGGGCCGCGCGGGCGGCACACTGGTTGTCTCACGCGCACTGGACGGACGGATGGGATCCCCATGAGTGACCGCGCCGGTGACGATGCAGAGCCAAGCGTTGTGAGGGCACCTCCCGCTTGCGGGGGAGAGGAGCGGCGCAATGAGTGAACGGGCCCGGGTCGGCGTGATCATGGGCAGCGACAGCGACTGGACGGTGATGCAGGACGCCGCCGCGGCGCTGGCCGAGTTCGGCGTCCCGCACGAGGTCCGGGTGGTGTCGGCGCACCGCACCCCCGGTGTGATGTTCGACTACGCCCGTCAGGCAGCCGGCCGGGGGATCGAGGTGGTCATCGCCGGGGCGGGCGGGGCCGCGCATCTGCCGGGCATGGTGGCCTCGGCGACGCCGTTGCCGGTGATCGGGGTACCGGTACCCTTGAGCAGGCTTGACGGCCTGGATTCCCTGTTGTCGATCGTGCAGATGCCGGCCGGCGTCCCGGTGGCCACGGTGTCGATCGGCGGTGCCCGCAACGCGGGTCTGCTGGCGGTGCGGATGCTGGGTGCCGCGGATCCGGAACTAAGGGCGCGGATCGTCGCGTTTCAGGATCAGCTGGCCGAGACCGTGCGGGCCAAGGATGCGGAACTGCAGAGACTTGCGGGTAAGTTAACTCGCGAATAGCAAGGAGGCCGAAAGATGGCTGGATGGGCCGGAGACCCGTCGTTCGATTTGTTCCAGTTGCCGGAGGAACACCAGGAGTTGCGGGCGGCGATTCGCGCGCTGGCCGAAAAGGAGATCGCGCCGCACGCCGCCGACGTGGATGAGAACTCCCGGTTTCCCGAGGAAGCACTGCAGGCGCTGAACGCGTCGGGGTTCAACGCCGTGCACGTACCCGAGGAATACGGCGGGCAGGGCGCGGATTCGGTGGCGGCCTGCATCGTCATCGAGGAGGTGGCCCGTGTCGACGCCTCCGCCTCGCTGATCCCCGCGGTCAACAAACTGGGCACCATGGGCCTGATCCTGCGCGGATCCGACGAGCTGAAGAAGCAGGTCCTGCCGTCGGTCGCCGACGGCACCGCAATGGCCTCCTACGCGCTGAGCGAGCGCGAGGCCGGATCGGATGCCGCCTCGATGCGCACCCGGGCCAAGGCCGACGGCGACGACTGGATCCTCAACGGCGCGAAGGCGTGGATCACCAACGGCGGCAAGTCATCCTGGTACACGGTGATGGCGGTGACCGACCCCGACAAGGGCGCCAACGGCATTTCGGCGTTCATGGTGCACATCGACGACGAGGGTTTCACCGTCGGTCCCAAAGAGCGCAAGCTCGGCATCAAGGGCTCGCCCACCACGGAGTTGTACTTCGAGAACTGCCGGATTCCGGGCGACCGGATGATCGGCGATCCCGGCACCGGGTTCAAGACGGCGCTGGCGACCCTGGATCACACCCGACCCACCATCGGGGCACAGGCCGTCGGTATCGCTCAGGGCGCGTTGGACGCTGCCATCGCCTACACCAAGGACCGCAAGCAGTTCGGGCAGTCGATCAGCGACTTCCAGGCGGTGCAGTTCATGATCGCCGACATGGCGATGAAGGTGGAGGCCGCGCGGCTGATGGTCTACTCCGCGGCCGCCCGCGCCGAGCGCGGCGAAGGCGACCTCGGCTTCATCTCGGCGGCGTCGAAATGCCTGGCTTCGGACGTGGCCATGGAGGTCACCACCGATGCCGTGCAGCTGTTCGGCGGCGCCGGTTACACCATCGACTTCCCGGTGGAGCGGATGATGCGCGACGCCAAGATCACCCAGATCTACGAGGGCACCAACCAGATCCAGCGGGTCGTGATGTCGCGGGCGCTGCTGCGCTGACGCCACGTCTATACCCGTATCAGGAGTTTCGTTTCGCGTACTGAGGGAAAAGCCCAGTCCAACCGCCTAGTATCCAGCTGACGACCAAGTCCCCGCGATTGAGCAGCCAGTCGGGGTGGCAACGAACGCCTAGGGCCGGTGCACCGGTGCTTCGTGTTGTCGTGCCACACGAACGTATTCACTGCCCAGGGGGGTGTGAGGTGAGGAACCCAGTTTCGCGTGCCCGCACACGTGTGACGGGCCGTTGATGGCGGTGGCTGGTTCGTTGGCCCCGGCGAGTTGGCAGTCGCTGTCTTTGCTGTTGGTCGAAGACGACCGTGCCGACGCGGTGCTGGTCGAAGAACTGATCGCCGACACCGTCGCTGACATCGAGGTGGTGTGGGCGCAGTCGATGGAGCACGCCGAACGTCAGCTGGCCTCTGCCCGCCCCGATTGCGTCCTGCTGGACCTCAATCTGCCGGATGCCAACGGAATCGACGCGTTGGACCGCATCCTGAAAAGCGATGCGACGGTACCGATCGTGGTGTTGACCGGACTCAACGACGAGTACTTCGGCGCGTCCGCGGTGGCGGCCGGCGCTCAGGATTATCTGGTCAAGGGCCGCGTCGAGCCCGAGATGCTGCGGCGCGCGCTGTTCTATGCGATCGAACGCAAACGTGCCGAACTGATCGCCGCCGACCTGCACGCCAGCCAGTTGCGCGCCCGGGAGAACGCTTTGCTGGAGCGGGGATTGCTGCCTTCCCCGCTGTTGCTGGACAACCCGGGTGTGGACATTGTTGCCCGGTACCGGCCCAGTCGCGAGAACGCGTTGCTGTGCGGCGACTTCTACGACGTGGTGCAGACCCCCGACCGCGTCACCCACGTGCTGATCGGCGACGTCGCCGGGCACGGACCGGACGAGGCGGCACTGGGCGCCGCGCTGCGGATCGCTTGGCGCACATTGACATTCGCCGGCATCCACGGTGGCGATCAGATGCTCCAGCTGGACCGGGTGCTGAACGCCGAGCGGACCGAAAAGGGCGTCTTCGCCACCGTGCTTAGCCTGGCGATCCCCGCCGAGGGCGCTATCACCGCGATCCGCGCGGGCCATCCCGGGATGTTGCTGCACGGTCCGAATTCGGTGGAGTGGATCGAGCCGCCGTACGGTCCGGCGCTGGGCTTGCGCGGCAGCGACTGGCCGCAACACCGACTGGACGTGCCCGACGGCCACGGGTTGCTGCTACTGACCGATGGACTCTTCGAGGGATATGCCGGCCGCGGCAACCGGCGGCTCGGTGAAGACGGTTTGCTCGCGCTGGCGCGCGGGCACGCGGGGCTGGCCGGTGCGGAGTTCGTCGACGCGCTCATCGACGGGGCCCAGCGGCTGGCTCAGGATCAGGGCGGGCTCACCGACGACATCGCCGTGGTGCGGGTTCAGCGGACCGGGCGGTGACCTCGTGAGAAGCGACGCGTCAGGTTCGCTGCCCAAGCCGCAGCTGACCGTGCGGGGATGGCTGGCCCTCGTGTTGTCGACGATGGGGCTGCTGGTCCTTGCCGGCGCCGTCGTCGGTGCGGTGCTGCTCGATCGCACCGACGCGGTATCGCGCGAACTCAGAGAGGAGATTCAACCGTCGCGCGCAACAGCGCTCCAGTTGCAGTCGGCGCTGCGTGATCAGGAAACGGGGCTACGGGGTTACTTGATCTCGGCCGACCGGCAGTTTCTCAGTCCCTACTACCAGGGACTGGAAGCCGAGCGGGCGGCTTCGCAGGAATTGCGGATGCGGCTGCGTGGGCGCGCCGACCTGATCGCCGACCTCGACGCCATCGAGACCACCGCTGCCAGCTGGCGCAGAGACTATGCCGAGCCCCTGATCGCGAGCGTGGCCCCAAGCGTTCCCACGGTCATACCCGGTGCGATGGCGGCGCTCGGCAAAGCCCAATTCGACTATTTGCGAACCCTTTTCGATACGCAGAATGCCCACCTGACCGCAGCACGCGACCATGGTTTTGTCCAACTCTCGCGCATGAACGACTGGCGGGACCGGGTACTGGGTGCCATGGTGCTGATCTTCGTCGCCACCGCCGCGCTGCTGGGGTTGCTGGTGCAGCGTGCCGTCACCCGTCCCCTGGCCAGATTGGCCGCGGCGTGCCGCCAGATCACCGACGGCCACTTCAGCGACAGCATCGAGCCGCCGCGCCGGCCCGCGGATATCCGGGGCATCGCCGTCGACGTGGAGAACATGCGCCAGCGGATCGTGGCCGAACTCGAGGCGTCCCGGTCGGCTCAAGCGCAGTTGGACGAGCAGGCTGCCGAGCTGCGCCGCTCCAATGCCGAACTCGAGCAGTTCGCCTACGTCGCCTCCCACGACCTGCAGGAGCCGTTGCGCAAGGTGGCCTCGTTCTGCCAGCTGCTGGAGAAGCGGTACGGCAACCAGCTCGATGAGCGGGGCACCCAGTACATCGAGTACGCGGTCGACGGCGCCAAGCGCATGCAGGTCCTGATCAACGACCTGCTCAGCTTCTCCCGGGTCGGCCGCCTGAACACCAAGTACACCAAGGTGGAATTGGACACGTCGCTGGATACGGCCATCGCCAACCTCGCGACCGCGATCGAGGAGTCCGGAGCCGCGATCGTCCGCCCGAAGCTCCGGCTCCCGCAGGTCTTCGGCGACCCGACGTTGCTGACGATGCTGTGGCAGAACCTGATCGGCAACGCCGTGAAATTCCGGCGGGAGGATCGGGCACCCCGCGTTGTCGTCGATTGCCGGCCGGGCGTCGCCGGGCGCCGGGGCTACTGGGTGTTCAGTGTGTCCGACAACGGAATCGGCATTCCCGAGGAGTTCGTCGACAAGGTCTTCATCATCTTCCAGCGCTTGCACGGCCGCGACACCTATGGTGGAACGGGGCTGGGGCTTGCCATGTGCAAGAAGATCGTTGAACACCACGGCGGGACCGTCTGGATCGACACCTCCTACACCGATGGGACGCGTTTGGAATTCACCCTTCCCACCGCTGAACCCGACGCTGAGGCCACTCTAGAAGGAGCAGACGCATGACATCACCCGGCCGCGCAATCGACATCCTGCTCGTCGAGGACGACCCCGGCGACGAGCTGATCACCCGGGAAGCGTTCGAGCACAACAAACTCAACAACCGGTTGCATGTGGCGCACGACGGCGAGGAGGGCCTGAACTACCTCTACCGGCGAGGGGCCTACGAGCACGCGCCGCGGCCCGATCTCATTCTGCTGGACCTGAACCTGCCGAAGTACGACGGCCGGCACCTGCTGGAGAAGATCAAGTCCGACCCCGAACTGAGTCGCATCCCGGTCGTCGTTCTCACCACGTCCTCGGCCGAGGAAGACATTCTGCGCAGCTACAAGCTGCACGCCAACGCCTACGTCACCAAGCCGGTGGATCTCGACCAGTTCATGAACGCCGTCCGCCAGATCGACGAGTTCTTCGTGCAGGTCGTGCGGCTACCGCACGGCTGACACCGCGTCTTTTGCCGCCGTCGCGTCGGTGGTGTGCACGATCCCGTTCTCATCGACCTCATGCACGTGCACGGTCGCGAAATCGAAGAAGATGCCCACGACGCGCAGTCGCCCGGACGCCACCAACGGCGCCAGGATCGGATGGCGGGTGAGGCGCTCCACCTGGACGGCGACGTTCACGATCGATAATTGGTCCAGTTCGCTGAAGGTGAAGCCATTCGACGTGCTGCTCACCCGCGCCGGGTGATTAGCCCGATACGCTGCCAAGCTGTCGTGCGCGTGCTCGAGCCAGCGGCCGATGGGACGGTATGCGACATCGACGTCGTCGTCCAGGACGACCTGCATCGCGCGACATGACGAATGTCCGCAGACCACAACCGAACTCACGCCAAGCCCGTTGACCGCGAAATCCAGCGCGGCGTCCACCGAGAGTTCGGCCGGATCGGTGGGCACCAGGTTGCCGACGTTGCGGACGATGTAGAGGTCGCCGGGCCGGCTGGCGGTGATGGTGTCCGGCAATATCCGCGAGTCGGCACAGGTCAGGAATAAAGTATCCGGGTTCGGTGAGCTGACCAGCTCTTGGACGTGATGGTGCAGGGCGCCCACACCGACGCGGTGGTAATGCTTGACGCCGTCGAGGATGGACGCATCCTTTCCTGCGCCGTTGCCGTCGCGGCGCGACGGCCACGGGGCTTGGCGCGTCGAGCGCGCCGCGTAGTGGCGTTTGGGCGGGCTGCTGTGTGCACTGGACAGATTCGCCGGCGACGTCTCGACGATGTGTACCGATCCGCCGGTCGCCTCGTGGGCGACCTTCCAGTCCGAGATCGCTTCGGAGATCGAGTGGTCGATGTAGTCGGCGTTGAGGTTGAGGGTGACGTCGCTGCCCGGCGGCATCTTTGCGAGCACGTTGGTCAGTCGGGGCAGCAGCAGGAAACTCAGGGTGCCGTCGATGTCGACATGCCAGTGCTTCGACGTGCCGCCGACCGGCCTGGCCTCGATCGGTGCGCGGACGACGCGCACCAGCAGGAACAGGATCGCGACGGCAAGACCGATCGCCACACCTTCCAGCAGGTTGAGGAAGACCACGCATGCGATGGTGATGGCGTAGATAGCGAAGTTGCCGGTTCGTACCGCGACTCTGATGTGTGCCAGCTTGAGGAGTTGAATGCCGATCACGATCAGCAGGCCGGCCAGCGCAGCCTTGGGAATAAGCTCCACCAGGCTGGTGAGCAGCGAGGCGAACAGCAGGATCCAGACGCCGTGCAGCACCGCCGAGGTGCGGGTGCGTGCACCCGCGGCCACGTTGGTGGAACTGCGCACGATAACCCCGGTGACCGGCAACCCGCCGAGCAGCCCGGAGACCACGTTCGCGCTGCCCTGCCCGACCATCTCCCGGTTGAAGTTGGTGCGCGGTCCGTTGTGCAGCTTGTCGATGCCGACGGCGGACAGCAGTGATTCGACGCTGGCGATCAGCGCGACCGTCAGTACACCCAGCGCAACGGCGCCGATCTCCTGGGTCCAGGGGCGCCCGCCCGGCGACAGCGGCGGAAGCTGGGGCAGGCCGATGGCCTCGAAGAAGTTGCCAGACAGGTTGATCCGCTCGACCTGCAGGTCCACCACCAGGGACAGCGCGGTGGCTGCCACGATCGCCACCAGGGCGCCGGGAATGAACCTGACCTTGGGCGGCAGTTTGGGCCACAGCAACAGGATGGCGATGACGACGCTGCCGACGATCACTTCGTGCAATTCGTGGTTGAGGATGCCGCTGGGCAGCGCTTCGATGTTCGCCCATGCGGAACTGCGTGACGATCCGCCCAGCAGCACGTGGATCTGTTGCAACACGATGGTGACGCCGATCCCCGCCAGCATGGCGTGCACCACCACCGGCGCGACGGCAAGCGCGGCGCGGGCCACCCGCACCAGACCCAGCAGGATCTGCACCGCGCCCGCACAGACGGTGATCACGCAGGTCATCTCCCAGCCGAACTGGTCGATCAGTCCCGCGACGACCACGGTCAGACCCGCGGCCGGACCGCTGACCTGCAGTACCGATCCGCCGACAGATCCGGCGATGATGCCGCCGCTGACCGCGGCGATCAAACCGGCCATTAGCGGCGCCCCGGAGGCGATCGCGATACCCAGTGACAGCGGCAGCGCCACCAGAAAGACCACCAGTGAGGCTGGCACGTCGTAACGCAGGTTCGGCAGGATATGCCCCGATTGGGGCGTCTGCGGATCGCCGTGGACAGCGCTGCTCATAAGACTCCTCGGTGCCGGTTTCGCTCAGGTAAACCGAGCGGTGTGAACGGGCGGGGGTGATCGGGTGTCCACCGGGCGTCCGCGTGCCGGATTCGCCATATACTTGCGATCAGCAAATTCTTTGAATCCCGCTACCGACATCTGACCAAATACTCCATGTGGGTGTCGCTGATTCGGCAAACCCCGCGCCGATTCATTGCCGATTCAAAGAAACATGCACCCGTGCGGCGTGGTTGCCTGGGGGTTTGATGAGAAGACGGATGAACCTGCGCAATCAGCGCACCAGTGCCGCGCTGTTCGAGGCCGCGCGGACGTTCGCCGCGGCTCGACGTGCCGGCACAGGACGCCATCACGGGCGCCGATGTCGCCGTCGGGTCGTTCTACAACCGCATCGACGGCCAGGAAGACCTGTTTCGCGACACTGCTGGACGCGCTGACGGACTCGATCAGGACCCCGCGGAGAGGTCGCGGCGCTGTTGCCGATGCTCGGATGCGACATCACTTGCTTGACCGACTGCAGCGACGTTGACCGCCCCGGCTGCTGCACAGAAGTTCGCCGCGGCGGCCGCCAGAGCTTCGGCCCGTCCGTCTTTGGAAAAACCGCAGTTCGGCGGACTTACCCTTCTTCGGAAGATTCGCAATCCGGTCTTTTCGAATTGCGCCGAAAAGCCCCTGTTCAGGGGAGATGCCGACTAGTTCAGAAACTGGTCATTGTGCGCGCCGACGGCCGGCGGCGGCTCGGTGACCGTGGCGTCAAAGCTGGAATACCGGGCCGGCGTGCGGATGACGGTGATCGCGTCGTCTCCGCTGCCGACCTGCAGGGCCAGGTCGTTCTCGGCGAACAATGCGGTGTCGACCACCTGCTTCCAGGTGTGGGCCAGGCAGGCCATCAGGCCGCCCTCCTGCAGTAACTGCACCCACTCTGCGACCGTCTTGGCGGCCAGTGCCGATTCGAGTTCGTCGGTCAGCTCGGCGTAGTTGATGGCCCGGGAGCGCTGATCGGCGAAGCGCTGATCGTCGATGAGATCCGGCCGGCCAATGATGTGGCACAGCGTGGTCCAGTGTTTGGGCACGTACGCGCTGATCACCAGATACCCGTCTGAGGCTTTGAAGGCGTCCGACGGTTGGGTGGCGAAGCCGACACCCTTGCGCTTCTTGGCCGGCGGTGCGGGGACGGTTTGCGCGGGCTTGTTGAGATGGATGGTCAGCTGATTGGCCTGCAGGCTGACGGCGACGTCGTACATCGCGACCCGCACCAGATCACCCACCCCGTGCCGCTCGCGGTTGAGCAGCGCGGCCAGCACCGCCTGGGCCAGCACGTGGCCGCTGGCGTTGTCGACCAGCTGGAACGGGATGATCTGCGGTTTGCCGCTGGGCGTGGCCATACCGGTGCACATGCCCGCCTCGGCGGCCACCATCAGATCGACTCCCGGGCGGGTGCCGTTCGGACCGTTTCCGCCGAATGCACTGAGCCGCGCGTAGACCAGTCTGGGGTTGCGTGCCCGCAACTCGTCGGGTCCCAGGCCCAGCCGTTCCATGACGCCGGGCCGAAACCCTTCCAGGACGACGTCTGCGGTGTCGGCCAGCCGCAGGACCTGTTGTCTGGCCGCCTCGTCGGTCAAATCGACGGCGACGGATTTCTTGCCGCGGTTGTTCGGCAGGAAGTAGGTGGCCAGTGGCGGGCGGCCGGGCAGCACCGAGGTGAGCCGTCGGGACTGCTCACCGCCGGGGGCTTCGATCTTGACGACTTCGGCGCCCAGGTCGGCCAGAATCTGACCGGCCAGCGGCCCCGCTACGTTCTGGGTGAAGTCGAGTACCCGGAAGCCGTCCAGCGGCTTGGCGGAGTTCGGCATCAGTCAGGCCTTCCTGAGCTCAGCACCGCGGTGCAGTAATAGTTTTCGGTGAACATGGTCTCGTCGGCGCAGCGGCCCACGGCGTGCGGCCGCAAACCGTTGGCCACCAGCAACTCATTGAGCAATGTGCGGGAGACGCACCAGCCGTGTCTTGCCAGATAGGTGGCGACGTCGCTGCGCTCACCCGGAAAGCCCAGCCGATCCATTTCCACGTCGAGTCCGTGTTCATACCATCTGGCGAAGATGGCGTCGTACAGCTCGCGGCTGGCCGGCGCGCTGAAGAAGACCTCGGCGACCAGGCGGCTGCCCGCGGTGCTCAGCGCGGAGACGTTGTCCAGCAACAGGTCCTGGCCTTCGGGGGGCAGATACCCGAAAAGCCCCTCGGCGGCCCAGGCGGTGGGCCGGGTGACGTCGAAGCCGGCCGCTCGCAGCGCCGTCGGCCAGTCGTGGCGCAGGTCGATCGGAACGGCCCGCACGTCCGCGGTGGGCGTAGCGCCCAAGGCCGCCAGCGTTGTCGTCTTGAACCCGAGCACCTGCGGCACGTCGATCTCGAAGACGGTCGTGTTCGTGGCCCACGGCAGCCGATACCCGCGTGCGTCCAGGCCGGACGCCAGTATCACCGCCTGCCGGATACCCGCTTCCTGGCTCACGGCGAAGAAGTCGTCGATGTGGCGGGTACGGGCCGCCTGTTGGTCGGTCATGCGCTGCATGCCCCACGGCGCGTCGGGGAAGTCGACCGTCGTGGTGTCCAACTGGCCGCAGGCCCAGCGGGTGAAGAAGTCGATGCCCACCGCGCGCACCAGCGGCTCGGCAAACGGGTCGTCGATCACACCCGCCCTGCTGGCGCGGGCGCGCCCGGCGGCGACCATGGTGGCGGTGGCACCCACGCTGAACGCCAGGTTCCAGGTGTCATCGTCGGTGCGCACCATTTGTGGACCTCCCGCCTCGCACGTGGTGGTTAGCCACTGTAACGACGGGTATCAGGTGACCAAAACGGCCGGGCCGGGACGTGTCCGTGCGTCGCACCCGCACCGGTGCTGCGGCGCCAAGCTACAGCTGTTCGGCCAGCTCGGCTGGACTCACGCCGCTGATTACCGGAATCAGTCGCGCGAGGCAGGCCATTTCTTCGGCATCCGGGCACCGTTGGTGATCGCGGCAGTCTCCCGAGATGACGACCGGGTTTCCGTGGCGCGATCGCGGGGGTGTTGAGCCCGAATAAATTGGTGTGGGTAAGGGCGGCGGTCACAGCCCTGTCAGCTAATCCTTCCTGCTGAGGTTTGAATTCTTGAGCTCAACTGTGGATTCCCGGTCTTCGCGCGGATAGTCGTGTGCTGGTGAAGTTACATAAAGCCGTTTCGGACAGGTCATTCTGCAAAATCGAAATCTACAGAATATGGAGCCTTCCAGCTCGGCCGAACAAGGTTGCAGCGCGACCCCCAAAAGGCTCACGAACCGGATCAATCACGGCCCGCGGCCGCGCGCACTCGGCAGATCGGGCTAATCGGATTTCCACATGAGCCATAAGTCCGCCGGCTTCCCGAGCTACCTAGTAATGCTGCGGCTCGCCACCTCGCCACCTCGCCTCATCCGCTGCCGGCATCCGCTCTGGACTTCGACCGCCAGCTCCGTGCCGCGACCGCTCAAAACCTCAATGAAGCACGGAAATTCCGCCTACACACGTCGTTACGAGGCCTGGCCGCCGGCGCCGCCGACACCACCGGTGCCGCCGACTCCGCCCTTGGCACCGACGCCGAATTGGCCGGATGTTCCGGCCCCGCCAGAACCGCCCGGGTTGCTGCCGCCAGGTCCGCCGGGTCCACCCGTGCCGCCGGCGCCGCCCGGGCCAGCGATTGGGTCCCCAACAGCGTTGCTGCTGCCGGCGCCACCCGTGCCGCCGTTCCCACCCGACCCGCCCGTCTGGGTACCGGCGCCACCAGTGCCGCCGGTCCCGCCCGGCCCGCCGCTGACAAAGGTAGTAAATCCGTTGCCGGCGGTTCCGCCCTGCCCGCCGGCCCCGCCGGCAGCGCCGATAACTCCGCTGCCGCCGGTGCCGCCGTTGCCGCCCGCTCCGCCATATCCAGGCCCACCGCCGAAAGGAACTTCGCTAAACCCATTGCCGCCTTTGCCGCCGTTACCGCCGGCGTAGGGGGTATTACCAGCCAAACCGGTCGATCCGTCAACCGAACCGAAGCCACCTATTCCACCGGCACCGCTCGCCCCGGCATTGCCCCCGTTGCCGCCCGGACCGCCCGAGCCGCCGTCGTCGGAGCCTCCCCCGCCGATTCCGCCGTCACCTGGTCTGCCACCGGAGCCGCCCGTGCCGCCGTTGCCGCCGGCGCCCTGGCTGCCGTCGCTGCCGTGGCCGGGAGTCGCGATCCCGCCGGCCCCGCCGTCCCCGCCGGTGCCGCCCGTCCCGCCGGCTCCGCCGTTTCCGCCAGCGCCGCCGGGATAGCCAGAGCGGCTCTGATCGCCACCGTAGACTCCATTGCCCCCCGCCCCGCCGGTGCCGCCGATGCCGCCGGCGCCGCCCTGGCCGCCGTTTCCGGATTGCGTTCCGCCGTTGCCGCCGACGCCGCCGACGCCGCCGGTCCCCCCGGTGTACCCGGATGCCCCACTGGCGCCCTGGCCTTGGCCGTTGCCACCCGCGGCGCCGATCCCCCCGTTGCCCCCGTTGCCGCCGTTGCCGCCGTTGCCGACCTGTCCGGCGTTACCGCCAGCTCCTCCCGCGCCGCCGGTCCCGGGGCTGACACCGGGGGCGCCTGCGGTGCCGATGCCGCCGGCGCCGCCGGCCCCGCCGTTGCCGCCGTTGCCGACCATTCCGCCGTTGCCACCTACCCCGCCGTTGCCGCCGGTGGCGCCGGGAGCGGTAGTCGGGGCGTCGGCGCCGGCTCCGCCGACGCCGCCGTTACCACCGCTGGTCGCAGCGGCTCCGGTCGCCCCGTTGGCGCCCGTGCCATAACCGGTGCCGCCCACTCCGCCCGCTCCGGGGTTACCGCCGTTGCCGCCGGTGCCGCCGGCGCCGTTGTTGGTACCCCACACACCGACGCCGCCGGCACCGCCGTCACCTGCGACACCGCCGGCCCCGCCGGCCCCACCGGCACCCGGTTGACTGCCGAACGGACCAATGCGGATTTCACCACCGGCGCCACCGGCGCCGCCGTGCCCGCCGAGCCCGCCGTTGGCGCCAGCGCCGCCGTTGAAGCCGCCGTCACCGGTACCGCCGGTGCCGCCGGCGCCGCCGGCCCCTCCAACCCCGCCGACCCCGCCGTCGCCCCACAACAGCCCTCCGGCCCCGGCGGCGCCGCCGTTTCCGCCGGCGCCGCCCGCGCTGCCTGCGGTACCGTCCTGGCCGGTGATAGTGGAGCCGGCGGCGCCGGCAGCTCCGATGCCGCCGGCGCCGCCGGCACCGCCGGCGCCGGTCAACCCCGCATGTCCGCCATGACCACCCAGACCGCCCGCGACTGCGCTACTGGTCGCAGTCCCGCCGGCGCCGCCGGCACCGGCGTTGCCCCACAACCATCCGCCGTTACCGCCCGCACCGCCGGTACCGCTGGAGAGCCCGCCTCCGCCGCCGGCTCCACCGTTGCCCAGCAATATGGCGTTACCCCCGCTCCCGCCAATGCCGCCATTGATGCCGCCGGCCCCGCCGGTGCCGCCGCTGCCAAACAGCCAGCCGGCACTGCCGCCGACACCGCCGGCCGCTCCGGCTCCGCCGACTCCACCGGTACCGCCGTTGCCGAACAGGCCGGCAGCCCCGCCGGCGCCACCGGCCACGCCTGCGTTGGTGCCGGGCGCGCCGTTACCGCCACTGCCGAACAAGATGCCGCCACCTCCGCCGGCTTGCCCTGGCGCGGTCCCGTTGGCGCCATTGCCGATCAATGGCCGGCCCAGCAGCGCTTTGGTTGGCGCGTTGATCGCACCCAGCAGATCGTTTTCCAAGATTTGCAGCGGCGAGGCATTAGCCGCCTCGGCAGCGCCATAGGCAGCCCCCGCCGCATTCACGGTCTGCACGAACTTGTCGTGAAACGCCGACACCTGCACGCTTATCGCCTGATATTGCTGCGCGTGGTTGCCGAACAATGCCGCGATCGCCGCGGACACCTCGTCGGCACCCGCAGCGGCAATGGCGGTGGTCGGTACCGCGGCCGCGAAAGTGGCGTCACTGATCGCAGAACCAATGCCTGCCAGATCCGAAGCGGCTGCCGCCACAAACTCAGGCACCACGTTGACAAACGACATCGTCTTTCCTTCCACCGGGATGAGCAGCACGCCGCTTCAGGGCGCTCCCAGCAGACTGCGCCCGCACGCATTGACGCGTCTATCAGAAGGTTTGGAAGGACATCTTGCGTGCAATGAAAGCATTGCGCCGTTCAGCAAGCGATGGCTCTGGCAATTGCCTCAAGACACGCTGTGCAGAGCCGGTGGCCGCTCGTCCGGCCCGAGGGGACTTCGAACCGAATGCCCTTCCGTCGCGCGCGAACTCTCCTACACCGCGTGACGATTAGTTGTCGCGGAACGTTTTCACACGTCTGCCAGGCACCGGCGAGCGCGCCGATTCCGGCGCGTCACCGACCATGCCGCTAACATCGCGGAGATGACCAGTCCCGGTGCCATTGGCGAACCAGCCGGTGTGATCGAGCACGCGTGTCACCCGGAGCAAGTGCCGCACGGCGCCGAGTGGCTGCGCAACGCCGCCTGGGCGCGCCGGCTGGCCTGGATCAGCCTGGCCGTGCTGCTCATCGAAGGCGGCGTGGGGCTGTGCGAGGGTGTGGCGGTCCGATCGGTCGCGCTGACGGGATGGGCGCTGGGCGGTGCCTCCGAGGGCCTGGCCAGTGCGATGGTGCTGTGGCGGTTCACCGGCGACCGCACCTTGTCCCAGACCGCCGAGCGGCGCGCCCAACGCGGCGTCGCGCTCTCATTCTGGCTGGTGGCACCGTATGTCGCCGCCGAATCCGCGCGGCATCTGCTGATCGGCGAGCACGCCGAGGCCTCGGTGCTCGGTATCGCGCTGACGGCCCTGGCTGTGGTGCTGATGCCGATTCTGGGCTGGGCCAACCATCGGGTGGGCGCGCGGCTGCAGTCCGGGGCGACCGAGGGCGAGGGCACACAGAATTATCTGTGCGCTATCCAGGCCGCCGGGGTGCTGAGCGGGCTGGCGGTCACCGCGGCCTGGCCCGCCGGATGGTGGATCGATCCCGCGATCGGGCTGGCGGTGGCCGGCGTCGCTGTCTGGCAGGGCGTGCTCGCGTGGCGCGGCGAAGATTGCTGCTAGGCCCGCGTGACCGCGGCGCTCTGCGCCGCGCTTGCGGTCGCCACGGGTCCGTCCAGCCGGTATCGGATCAGCCGAGAGCTGTTGGCCACCACGGCTACCGACGACGCGTTGTGCAAAATCGCGGCCAGCACCGGCGACAGCGCGCCGCCCGCGCCGATGAGTAGCCCGGCGGCGTTGACGGCGATGGACATGCCATAGTTCTCCCGGATGACGTCTACCGCCCGCCCGCCGAGGTCCCTGACATCAAGCAGGCGGTGCAGGTTGTCGTTAGCCAGTGCCACGTCCGCCGTTTCGACGGCGACGTCGGTGCCGGCCAGGCCCATCGCGATGCCGATGTCGGCGGCGGCCAGCGCCGGGGCGTCGTTGATGCCGTCACCGACCATCCCGACGACGTAGCCGTCCTCCTGCAGTTGGCGCACCACCTCTAGCTTGTCCTCAGGCATCACCTCGGCGCGCCATTCGTCGATGCCCAACTCCTCGGCGACCACCGCGGCGATGTCGGGGTGGTCGCCGGTGAGCATCACGATCCGACGAACGCCACTGTCTCGCAGCTCGTTCAGCACCCCGGCCGCATCCGGCCGCACCTCGTCGCGCAGGCTGATCACACCGACCAGCGTGCCGTCCACGGCGAGCAACAGCGGCGTCTCGGCCTGGCGGCGCAGCCTGTCCACCCACTCCTGCGCCTTCTTGGATACTTTGACTTTCTCGGCGCGCAGCAGCCCGGGACTGCCGAGCAGCAGGGTGCGCCCGTCGGCCCAGGTCCGCATGCCCAGGCCGACCAGCACCTCGCATTCCTCGTGCGGCGGGATGCTGATGTGGCGCTCCTCGGTGGAGCGGATGACCGCCTCGGCGAGCGGGTGCCGGGAGTGGATCTCCGAGCTGGCGGCATAGGCCAGCACCTGCTCGGGCTCCCAATCCTTGTGCAGCGACACGATATTCGTGACCACCGGGCGCCCGACGGTGAGCGTTCCGGTCTTGTCGAAGACGATCGCGTCGACCCGGCCGGCCTGTTCGAGGTGCGAGCCGCCCTTGATCAGGATGCCGCGGCGGGCGCCGTTGCCGATCGCGGCGCTGATGGCCGTCGGCGTGGACAGGCCCACCGCGCACGGGCAAGCGATCAACAGCATGGTCATGGCGCGCCGGACATCGCCGGTGACCAGCAGGGTCAGCGCCGAGACGACGAACGAGGTCGGCACGAAGCGCCGGGAGAAGTTCTCTCCGACGGTCTGGATCGGAGCCCGGTCGTGTTGCGCCTCTTCGACTCTGGTGATGATGCGCCCGATGGTGGTCTGGTTGCCGACGGCGCTGGCGCGCACCACCAGCCGTCCGCGCACCACCACCGAACCGGCGTGTACGTGTGCCCCGGGGATGATGCTGACCGGCAGGTTCTCCCCGGTGATCGCCGACTGGTTGACCACAGCTTCGCCCTCGACCACCTCACCGTCGACCGGGATGGCGACATGGTCGTGCACCACCACCTCGTCACCGATCTCGAGGCTGTCGATCGGCACCTGAACCTCCTGGCCCTCGGCCAGCCGCACCCAGGCGGTGTCCTGGTTGCCGCGCAACAGCTCCGAGATGGCGCGCCTGGTCCGGCGCAGCGTCAGATCCTGTAAATATTCGCCGATGTTGAGCAACCACAGCACGGTGAGCGCGACGACGTTCTCGCGCAGGATCAGGCTCGCTACCGTCGCCGCGGAGACCAGCGCATCGGTGCCGAGCCTGCCCGAACCCACCGAGCGCAGTGCTCCGCGCAGGAACGGGTAGCCGGTGAAGATGGTTACGCCGGTGGCCACCATCCGGCCGCTCGGCCCCAGTAGCGGCGGCCGGGCGAACACATAGCGGCGTACGCCGAGCAGGGCCAGCGCCGCGCCGCCGATCACCATGCGCAGTACGTCGGCGTTGCGGATCTCCTCGGAGTGGGGTGGGCGTGCGGGAATGAGTTCGGCCGCTACGTGTGCGGCGCCGTCGATCGCCGTCAGCACCGCCGCGCGGTCGCAGCGCCTGGGGGAGTACCAGACGACGACCGAACCGGTGCGCGGGTAGGCGTGCACGACGCGTACCCCGTTGCACTTGGCGACGGCGTCCTCTACCGCGACGGCCCGCCGCGAATTGCAGCGGACCCAGTCCACCCGCACCCGCATGCGCCCGGCAGCATCGGAAATCACCTGCAGCGCAGTGGTTTCGGCGGGAGCGAGCTCTGGAACCAGCGCGAGGGCCACGGGATCAGTGGTCGTGGTTGTGGACGTCACCGACCGCAGGCGTGGGCGCCTCCTCGCCGATGCGTTCGCGGGCCTCAGCCACCACGTCGGCGATCTTGAGCCTGGCCGACTCGGCCGCCTCCTCTGCACGGCGAGTACCACGCAGACCCAGTTCCGCTGTCGCAACTGCGGTTTGGTGCAGCGGAGCCTTCTTGGCGGCTTTCTTCAGTACCTCGTAAGCGGTAACCCCGGCCAGCCCCGTGACCACCGTCGTTGCCGCCTTCGCCAAGAACACCTGCACCGCCATTGTCTGACCCTTTCCATGGTCCGTTGTCTTTTCGGCCACGCTAACATCGAAATATTGCGATATCAACATGTATCGCCGAAATAGGCTGAGCAGACACAGAATTGCACTGGTAGCGGCCCAAGCATGCGACTTCGCGTCTGCTTGCGGGTCAGAGGACCTTGCTCACCTTCTCCGTCTCGACCCGGCGCTGCAGCGCCGCCGGATCGGGGTTGGCCACCTGGACCAGCGACCCGCCCACCGACAGAACCGCCAGCAGTCCGTCCACCAGATCCTCCGGTCGCTCCCACGATGCGGTGGACAGCACCCGATCCCCCGGCGTCAGCTGCTGCCTGGCCGCTGACTGTGCGCACGCGGCCACCAGCTGGCCGACCGATTGGCCGGCCAGCGCCCGACCAGGGTGCGCCTCGGGAACGGTCTGATCGCCGTGCACCCGAACTGCGGTGGCGTAGTCCGTGATACCGATCGGCAATTCGGCCACGGCCCGGCCGAACGGATCCAACGACAGCACCGCCACTTCGCCGCCGGCCACCGCCGCATCCGCCTCGTCCAGCCGATCCACCGTGCACATCGCGACCTCGGCCGGTCCGTGCAGCACCACCTCGGCACCGACCCACCACACCCCGAACAACACCGCCGCAGTCTGCCAGTGCGCCGGCAGCAACACCGCCACCCGGCTGTCGGGTCCGGCGCCCAGCTCATCGCGCAACAGGTTGGCGGTCTTGGCGGCCCAGTTGGCCAGCGTCACGGCGGACAATTCGATGCGCTCGCCGGTGGCATCGTCGTAGTAGGTGATGCGCGGGCCGACCGGATCGGCGCGCAGCAGCGGGTCCAGGATCGCTCCGGAAACGGTCGGGTTCAGTTGATGCACTCCGGGTTCTCCGAGCCCGCGGTGAGGATCGGCGACGGTGCCGGGACAGTGCTGTTGACCGAACCGACGGTCGAGGCACGCGCGGAGGTCGGAGCCCCACCGTCGAGGCCGGAGCCCGGACCCGTGTAGTCGCTGGCGAGCACCACCCGCACCTGCCCGGCTGGAACCGAGGAGTCGGCGACGACGGGCAGTCCGCCCAGTTGCCGGCCGATCTCCTGGGCACCCAGGTCGTCGGTCTTCGCGGCGCGCACCTGGCTGTTCTTGACGTGGCTACCATCGTTGTTCCCCGCCGAACCGGCGGTGAAGCCCTTGGCGCTGAGCACGTCCAGCACCGCGGACGCCAGACCGTTGATGTCGGTGTCGTTCATCACGCTGACGGTGGTTTTGCCGGGGGTGTACGCGAGTTCTTCGGTCTTGCCCTGGTCCTGCTCGTGCAGCAGGCCGCCCACCCATTCCTGCACCGCGTGCGGGTCCACCCGCACCACACTTTGCATGCCGTCGTCGCTCCAGCCGGCCCCGTCGAGCACCGGGATGGTGGCGAAGGCGACGTTGCCGCCGGTCAACTTGGACACTTGCTGGACGAAATCCATGATGTTCCAGCCCTCCGACAGCACCACCGACCGTTGCACCGCCTGCTCGAGGCGCTTGAGCGTGGTGGGACTGGACAGGGTCTTGCCGGAGATCACCCGGTGAGCCAGCGATGCCATCACGGCCTGCTGGCGCACCACCCGGTCGAGGTCGCCGCGCGCTAACTCGTGGCGCTGGCGGACAAAGCTCAGGGCTTGCGGCCCGTTCAGGCGTTGCCGGCCGGCCGGAAAGTCGGCACCCGAAAGCGGTTCGAAGACCGCATCTTTGAGGCAGACCTCCACACCGCCCAGGGCATCGGCGATCAACGCGAAGCCGAGTAGGCCGATTTCGGCGTAGTGGTCGACGGTGACGCCGGTCAAATCGGCCACCGTCCTGATCAGCGCCTCGCGCCCGGCCTGGGTGCCCGCCGTCGCAGCCTCGGCGGCCGAGGCGCCGGCCTGCACCAGGCTGGTCCGCTTGATCTCGCGGGTTTGTCCGTAGACGCCGTTGATCTTGGTCTTGCCCAGTCCGGGCGCCGACACGTAGGAGTCGCGGGGAATCGAGATGGCGGTCGCCGACTTCCCGTTGTTGGGGATGCGGACCAGGATGATGGTGTCGGTGTTGGTGGCTTCCTCGTCGCCGGCCCGCAGTGTGGCCAGTTCTTCGGCGGTCAGCGGGTTCCCGTGCGCGTCGGTGCGGCTGTCGAGTCCGACCAGCAGAATGTCGATCGCGCCGTCGTCGCCACCGTGGCCCAGCGAGGCGGCCGACATGTGAAAAATGCCGTCCTCGAAGGAGCGGACGTTGCTCCACGCCACTCCGGTGCCGATCACGATTACCAGCGTGAGAGCGGTACATACCACACGAGTCACACGAGCCACACTTTGCGCAGGCATCACTGTAGGTTACTTGTGCAACAGTCGGTTTCCGGGTAGCGCTGCCCGGCGTGCCAGACTCGAAGACATGTCGAGCAGGCTGGTGATCACCGGAGCGGGCGGGCAACTGGGCGCGCTGGTGACCGAACAGGCCGGCCACCAGGGCCGCGACGTGCTGGCCAGAACGTCATTGGAATGGGACATCACCGACTCCGCCGCGGCCGGGCACATCCTCCGGGCCGGCGACATCGTCATCAACTGCGCGGCCTACACCGACGTCGACGGCGCCGAAACCGACCGGGACCGCGCCCACGCCGTCAACGCCACCGGCCCGCGAATTCTGGCCCGTGCCTGCGCAGGCGCCGGCGCCCGGCTTATCCACATCTCCACCGACTATGTGTTCAACGGCGATTTCGGTGGTCGCCCGCCGCGGCCCTACGAACCGGACGACCCCACCGCTCCACAGAGTGTCTACGCCCAGAGCAAGCTGGCCGGCGAGCAGGCCGTCGTGACGGCGCTGCCGGAGGCGGTCGTGGTGCGTGCCGCCTGGGTGTACACCGGCGGTATCGGCAGAAGCGATTTCGTCGCCGTCATGCAGCGGCTTGCGGCCGGGGACGAGCCGATCAAGGTGGTCGACGACCAGATCGGCTCGCCCACCTACGCCGCCGACCTGGCCACCGCGCTGCTGGAGTTGGCTGACAGCCCGGTGCGAGGACGGGTACTGCACGCGGCCAACGGGGGCGCGGTGTCCCGTTTCGAGCAGGCCCGCGCCGTGTTCGAGGAGAGCGGTGCAGACCCGCAACGGGTGCGGCCATGCGGCACCGACGAGTTTCCGCGGCCCGCGGCGCGCCCGTCGTACTCGGCGTTGTCCGGCCGGTCCTGGGCTGCGGCCGGCCTCACCCCGCTGCGGCCCTGGCGTCCTGCCCTGAAAGCGGCCCTGACGGCGGCTTTCGATCGACCGTTACCCTCTACGCGTGACTGACGTGCTGCCGGTCGTCGCGGTAACCTACTCGCCGGGCCCGCACCTGGAGCGGTTCCTGGCGTCGTTGTCGCTGGCCACCGACCGGCCGGTGGGCGTGGTGCTGGCCGACAACGGCTCCACTGACGGCGCCCCGGAGGCGGCCGTCGAACGCTATCCGAACGTCCGCCTGATGCCCACCGGCGCCAACCTCGGATACGGGACGGCGGTCAACCGCGCGGTAGCCACGTTGACAGACGGTGAATGGGACGACCAGTGGGTGATCGTCGCCAACCCGGACGTGCAGTGGGGCCCGGGCAGCATCGATGCTCTGCTGGAGGCCGCTACCCGCTGGCCCCGCGCCGGCGCGCTGGGCCCGCTGATCCGCGATCCGGACGGGTCGGTGTATCCGTCGGCGCGCCACCTGCCCAGCCTGATCCGCGGCGGCATGCACGCCGTGCTCGGACCGGTCTGGCCACGCAACAGGTGGACCCGGGCGTACCGTCAGGAACACCTCGATCCCAGCGAGCGGCCGGTGGGCTGGCTGTCCGGGTCGTGCCTGCTGGTGCGCCGCTCGGCGTTCGACCAGATCGGCGGCTTCGACGAGCGCTACTTCATGTACATGGAGGACGTGGACCTCGGCGACCGGCTGGGCAAGGCCGGTTGGCTGTCGATCTATGTGCCCTCGGCCGAGGTGTTGCACCACAAGGGCCACTCGACTGGAAGTGACCCCGGCCGCCATCTGGCCGCGCACCACCGCAGTACCTATATCTTTCTGGCGGACCGCCACCCCGGGTGGTCGCGGGCCCCGCTGCGCTGGACGTTGCGGGGGTCATTGGCGGTGCGTTCGCGCGTGATGGTGCGCAACGCGGCCCGTCGGTCGCGCCGGGCGGCGCGGCAAGAACTCGCAGAAGGGCGGCGCTGAGGTGGCAACCCATGACGTGGATGCGGTGATCCTGGTCGGCGGCAAGGGCACCAGGCTGCGGCCGCTGACGTTGTCGGCGCCCAAGCCGATGCTGCCGACGGCCGGGCTGCCCTTCCTCACCCATCTGTTGTCGCGGATCGCCGCGGCCGGCATCGACCATGTGGTGCTGGGCACGTCGTATCGGGCCGAGGTGTTCGAGGCCGAGTTCGGCGACGGGTCCAAGCTCGGGTTGCAGATCGACTACGTGACCGAGGAGAAGCCGCTGGGAACCGGCGGCGGCATCGCCAATGTCGCCGAGAAGCTGCGCCACGACACCGTGATGGTGTTCAACGGCGACGTGTTGTCCGGTACCGACCTGGGCCAGTTGCTGGCCTTCCACCGCGACCATCGGGCCGACGTGACGCTGCACCTGGTGCGGGTGGGCGATCCCCGGGCGTTCGGTTGCGTACCGACCGACACCGACGGCCGGGTGACCGCGTTTCTGGAGAAGACCCAGGACCCGCCGACCGATCAGATCAACGCGGGTTGCTACGTCTTCCAGCGCCGGATCATCGACCGGATCCCGCGTGGCCGCGAGGTCTCGGTGGAGCGCGAGGTCTTCCCGGCGCTGCTGTCGGACCCGGATGTCAAGGTGTGCGGCTACGTCGACGCCACCTACTGGCGTGACATGGGCACCCCGGAGGACTTCGTGCGCGGCTCGGCGGACCTGGTGCGTGGCATTGCGCCGTCGCCGGCGCTGCACGGTCAGCGCGGTGAGAGTCTGGTGCACGACGGCGCGGCGGTGGCGCCCGGAGCGCTGCTGATCGGCGGCACGGTGGTGGGGCGCGGCGCTGAGATCGGTCCCGGCGTCCGCCTGGACGGCGCGGTCATCTTCGACGGCGTCAAGGTGGAGGCCGGCTGTGTGATCGAGCGCTCGATCATCGGCTTCGGCGCCCGCATCGGCCCGCGGGCGCTGATCCGCGACGGCGTGATCGGCGACGGCTGCGACATCGGTGCCCGCTGTGAACTGCTGCGTGGTGCCCGGGTGTGGCCGGGCGTCTCGATTCCCGACGGCGGCATCCGCTACTCGTCAGACGTCTGAGCTTTGTCGCGTCGAACGTGCGGCCAGCTTCACGCTCGGGTGCGAACGTGCGGCCAGCTTCACGCTCGGCGCAGTGCTTGAGCCACCAGATATTCCAGCGCATCATCGGTGCCCGGCGGCAACTCATCGGCGGGCCACCACTTCAGGTCGTCGGACTCGTCGCTGAGCACGATCTGCGCACCGGCCGGGGCATGCGCGACGAACTGCAGATCCAGGTGCCGCGTCGGCACTCCCAGCGAGCAGGTCACCGGATGCACGTGCACCGCAACGAGTTCGGGCTCCAGCCGGAGCTCGGCGATCCCGGATTCCTCGACGGCCTCCCGCGAAGCGGCGGTGAGGATATTGAAGTCGTCGTCCTCGCAGTGCCCGCCCAATTGCACCCAGCGGCCCAGCCGGGGATGCAGCGTCAGCAGCACCCGCGCGCTGCTGTGGTCGAGCAGCAGCGTCGACGCGGTGACATGACCGGGTTCGCACTCGCGCAGGCAGGCATCGGCGCGGGCGAGCACGAACGCCAGCACCGCCTCGGCCAACGAGTCCTGAGCCGGGTTGGGTGCCTGCCAGTCGCTGAGCAGCGCGATCACCGAGTCCCGCACGCTCACGGCAACCGCCGGCGGGTCCGTCGGGTGCGGCGATCCCGTAGCGCCGCCCGCGCCGCGCGGCACTGCGCGACCATCTCGGGCGGCACCCCCAGCTGCTCGATGAGCACCCGGCGGTCCACCAGGTCGAGGGCCTTGTCGATCTCGTTGGCCCGCAACAGCAGGTCGACATCGGTCACCAGGCCCGGGTCGGCACATTCGGGCGGGGGAATGGGCAACTGCTCGGCCTCGGCGGGCTCGAGCTCCAGGATGCCGCCGCCATAACTGCGTCCCATGACCTCGGCGAAGGCGAAGGTCGCGCTGTTGTGAAACACCGCGGCCAGCGCGCCGGCGTCGGTGCCGGGCGCGGTGCGCACCCGGTGCACGGTGTCAGTGCTCGTCGCCCCCGCGGCGTTGACCGTCAGCCGCGGGGCCAGGTGAATCTGACGCAGCATGAACAGATCCGGGATCCACATCGACGGCGTGATCCACCACGGCTTGCGCAGCGAACATTTGTAACCTCGTTGCACGCCGGCCGTCTCGCCCGCGTCGATGTGCGCCAAGAGTGCGGCGTCGCGCGGTTGGGCCGGGGCGTGCAGCAGCCAGGTGCGCTGCCCCGCGTCGAGATCGATTGTGCGGCAGTCAATGTCATAGAACAGTCCGGTCAGCTGGGCGCTGCGGGAGACCAGCGGAACGCAGTGCGGGGTGAGCCCGTGTCGCTGTGCCTGCGCGTCGGTGAAGGTGAAGAAGCTGTTGCGCCCGGTCACGATGCCGACGTCGACCTCGGCCACCCGGCCCAGCGGCATCAGCACGGCGGATCCCTTCAGGCCCCGCAGTGTGCGGATCTGGGAGGGGGCCAGGAAATACGCGGTCCACTTCTCCCGCTCGTGCACCAGCGCCGGGGCCGACGGAGCCTGCAGGCCGGCCCGCGCTATTGAGCCCAATCCGTCGGCATCGTCGAGCTGTACCGTGCGGATACGCGCCGGACCTGATCCGGTGACACCGCAGAACAACACCACCTCCTGCAGCACGCCGTCGAACACCAGCCGCCGGAAGCTCACCAGGGTGATGTCCCGGTAACGGCTCACCAGGAAGTCGCGCAGCTGCGCGGCGTATCCGACCTGCAGTAGCTCGGCGGGCAGCACCAATCCCACCCGGCCGCCTTCGCGCACCAGCGTGGTGCTCGCCACCACGAACGGCACCCAGGCGTTGGTCAATCGGTTGGGGCGCAACCCCTCCCGGTGCAGCAGCGCCATTGCGGGCTCACGCTGCTCGGCAGCCCAGTGCCCGAAGCGGATGTAGGGCGGGTTGCCCGCGACGCCGTCGAAGTCGCGCCCGCCCGACCAGCAGAACAGGTCCGCGGTGTCCACCGGCGCGAAGGTGCGCGCTTTCGCCGCTTCGGCGGCAACGAGTTCCACGCCGCGCGCCTGGTCGCTGCGGCCGGCCAGCTCACGCAGGATCCTCCCGTCCCCGCACGACGGCTCCAGCAGCCGCGGTCCGGCCTGGGCAACCCACCCGGCCAGGAAGCGGGCGATCGGCGCCGGCGTGTAGTACCCGCCGCGAATTTTGTCGGCGGTCACGGCTGCCTTGCCCGCGAAGGTGATCACTTGCGGATCAACAGCTCTGCGACGGGAAGCGGGTCCCGCGGCCTGGCTGGCTCGGCGGCGTAGCCGATCGCGATGGCGCCCAACGGCTCCCAATCCTCCGGAAGCGCTAGCTCTTCGCGCACCAGGTCGGCGGCGAAGATCGTCGACCCGATCCAGCAACTCCCCACTCCGCGGACCGCCAGCGCTACCAGCAACGCCTGCACCGCAGCGCCGACCGCCACGGTGAACATGGTGTGCTCGGCGGCGGTGCGGGCGGCATCGGGATAGCTGTGCGCGCCGTCGGGCACCAGGAACGGGATGACGACTTCAGGTGCCTCGTAAAGAATTCGGCCGCGCGCCACCCTACGCTCGACCGAGTCGGCCGGACGTCCGTCGCCGATGAGGTCGGCGCGCCACTTGTCTTTCATCCGGTCCAGCAACCGCGTCCGGGTGTCCTCGTTCTGCAGCCACGCGAACCGCACCGGGCGGGTGTGGTGTGGGGCCGGCGCGGTAAGCGCTTCGGCGACAGCGGATTCGACGAGCTCCGGCGGCACCGGTTCAGTGCTGAACCGGCGGACCGAGCGGCGCAACAACTGAGCCTGCCCGCGGCCCAACTCGATGGCCTCGGCGGTGCCGAGCCAGAACAGGTCCTCGGTGCCGGCCCGCACCAGGTGGCGGGCCGTCGTGCCGTCGTCGACCGGGCGCAGCCCACGCACCACGGCCACCGGCATCGCGGTGAGCTTTCCCTTGACCAGGTCGGCCGCGGCCGCGATCTCATCGGCCACCGCGACCTCGGTGACCATCAGTTCGTTGCCGTGCCGGTCGACGGCACCGGAATAGTTGTGCAGTACCGCCAGGCCCGCGGAGCCCACGGCCGCGTCGATCTGGCCGTTGCGCCAGGCGCGACCCATGGTGTCGGTGATCACCACGGCGACGGTGACACCGAGCCGCTGGTGCAGCGCGGCGCGCAGAGCGGCGGCGCTGGCGTCCGGATCCAGCGGCAGCAGCGCCAATTCCCTTCGCCCCACATTGGATCCGTCCACCCCGGCCGCCGCCTGGATCAGCCCCAGCCGGTTCTCGGTGATCAACGTCCGTTCCTTGCGCGCCAGTACCCGCACGGCCTCGTCGTCGATCAGCTTGCGGCGCAACCGGTCTCGTTCTTCGTCGTCCTGTGGCGCAGGCACCAGCCGGCCCTCGCACTTGGACACCACCTTGCTGGTCACTACCACCACGTCGCCGTCGTGCAGCCAGGGCGCGGCGGCGCTGAGTGCCGCACCCAGATCGTCACCGGGACGGAACTCCGGAAGCCCCCTGACCGGTAGGATCTCGATCTTGGCGGCCGAACCGTGCTCGCCTGCCGGCGGCAGCGCGGTCACACCGTCACGCCCGCGAGGTCCAGGCCGGCCCGCACCATGTCGGCGGTCGCCTCCGGTTGACTCATCAACAGCGGGACGGCGCGCACCGCAACACCCTCGACGTCAGCGGTGTCGCCGTCGTGGACCAGCCAGCAGTCCAGAATTCCCGTGCCGCTACGGGCGCCGTAGTGCCGGCCCACCGCTTCGGCGGTGGAAGACACCCCGATCACCGACAGGCAGGCATCGGCCATGCCGCGCAACGGCTTTCCCCCGACGATGGGGGAGTAGCCGACCACCGGGGCGCTGGTTGCCCGCAGCGCGCCTCGGATTCCCGGTACGGCCAGGATGGCGCCGACGCTGACCACCGGGTTCGACGGCGCCAGCATGACGACATCGGCCCCGGCGATAGCCGCCACCGCTTCGGTTGTCGCAGTGGCCTTTTCGGCTCCGACGAACGCGAAGCTGTGGGTCGGCACCCGGGCACGGTGCCGCACCCACCATTCCTGAAAGTGGATCGCTCGCCTGTTTCCGTCGGTGGGATCGGTGATCACCACATGCGTTTCGCAACGGTCGTCGGTGACCGGCAGCAACTGTGCGCCCGGTTGCCACCGGTCGCACAGCGCCGCGGTGATCTGCGACAGTGGATAGCCGGCACCCAGCATCTGGGTGCGCACCAGATGGGTGGCCAGGTCGCGGTCGCCGAGCATGAACCAGTCGGGCTGCACGCCATAGCGTGCGAGTTCTTCTTTCGCATGCCAGGTTTCGTCACGATGGCCCCAGCCGCGGTCCGGGTCGACGCCGCCGCCCAGGGTGTACATGCAGGTGTCGAGGTCCGGGCACACGCGGACGCCGTGAATCCAGGCGTCGTCGCCGACGTTGACGACGGCGTTCAGTTCATGGCCGGCGCCCCCGCCCTGAGCAAACTGGCCGATACCGAGCAGCCGCTGCACGCCGAGCAGGAAACGGGCGCCGCCGACTCCCCCGGCCAGAACGGTGACTTTCACACCAGGACAGTACCTGCCCGGCGGGACGCGTTAGGGTGGGGTGAATCTTGGTAACCAATGTGGCGCAAGGGACTTGTGATCAATTCGTACTCGACACGCCGTGCTCGGTGCACAACAGAATCGCCGAAATTCGATCACGAGATGGTATGGAAATGCGCCGAAGTGCTTGACCAGGGTCCCTGGCCCGTGTCTAATCACATCAGTGTCATTTCCCGGTTGGCCGGCCGGTTCCGGTGTCGCAGACCGAGATTCGATCACTTGTTCGAATTGGGCATCTGTACATCAAAACAGTGGGAAACCATTTCACTCTCTATCAGTGAGGAGGCGGAGCATGTCCTATGAGTACCTTCGGGGCGTAATGGGAGGCACACCGCACACCACTCCCGAGCCGGCTGAGACCTTCATGCCGCATGTCCGTCCTCATTTGAGCGTGGTTCCCGATGCGCCCGCCGCATTCGAACCGGAGCCGATCGAGGAGATCCCTGCCGATCAATGGCAGGACAAGGCGCTGTGCGCCCAGACCGACCCCGAAGCCTTCTTCCCGGAGAAGGGCGGCTCCACCCGCGAGGCCAAGAAGATCTGCCTGGGTTGCGAGGTCCGGCACGAGTGCCTGGAGTACGCCCTGGCTCATGACGAGCGGTTCGGTATCTGGGGTGGTCTGTCCGAACGCGAGCGTCGCCGCCTCAAACGCGGCATCATCTGATCCGGGCGTCGCCGGATCAGTCGTCGATCGTGGGGTCGATGACCGAGGGTTCCACGTCCAGATAGATGGCCACCTGGGCCACCAGGATTTCATGCAGCAGGTCACCGAGTTCGACGGTGTCTTTGGCCCGTCGCTCGATCGGCTTGCGGAACAACACAATTCGCGCTCGCGTCGCGTTACCGCGGACGTCGACACCGGCCGGGATCAGCCGGGCCAGCGCGATCGGTCCGTCGGCGATCACCTCCGGCGGCCACTGCACACTGTCGGGATCCTTGGCCGAGATGCGCGGGATCTCGTCCACCGCGACGTCTAGCTCGGAGACCCGCTCCCGCCAGCGGCGCTCGATAGGCTCATAGGCTTCCAGCACGGCCATGTCGAAACGTTCGGCCCGGCTTCGCCACCCGGGCACCGTCGGCGGTAGCAGAGGACCGCGTAGATCGCGGCCCCGCCGGCGTCCCACCCGGCCTCGGCGCCCGAAGGGCAGAGCCGATCTGTCCCCGCTCACGCGCCGATGGTAACGGTTACACATCGCCCCCGCCGATGCGCGTGTCCGCCGCTGCACCGGCGTTTCCCCGCGATAGCCTTTCGAGCGTGAACGTACCCCGACGCTGCTGCCGGCCCGGGTGTCCGCACTATGCAGTGGCAACGTTGACGTTCGTCTATTCGGACTCGACGGCGGTGGTCGGCCCGCTCGCCACCGCGCGGGAACCGCACTCGTGGGATCTTTGTGTCAACCACGCCGGCCGCATCACGGCGCCACGCGGCTGGGAACTGGTGCGCCACGCCGGGCCGCTGCCCACCCACCCCGATGAGGACGACGAACTGGTGGCACTCGCCGACGCCGTGCGCGAGGGCGGAGCGGTGGTCGCGCGTACCGCCGCACTAGTCAACGGCTTCGTCGCCGGCGACGGATTCGATGACGGGCCGCGGACCGCGGGTGTCCATGTCGCCGCCCCGGGCGGTGGCGTGCTCGCTCCGCCTGAACATCGCTCCGGACGCCGACGTGGCCATCTGCGGGTGCTGCCGGATCCGCCTGCCTAGCTTTCCGAGCTGGTGGCGACCGTATGGGTCCGGAGCCCCGCCGGGCCGATAGGCTGGCGACCAAGAGTCGTACTCACCCAGGTCGTCAGGAGCACCGGAGAATGTCGTGGCCCGCCGAGGATGTCCACCGTGTCATCAAGGCTTATGACGTTCGCGGGCTGGTCGGCGAACAGATCAACGAGGCGCTGGTCACCGATGTCGGGGCGGCGTTCGCGCGGTTGATGCGCAGCGAAGGCGCGAGCCGGGTGGTGATCGGCCACGACATGCGCGACAGTTCCCCGTCGCTGTCGGCGGCATTCGCCGCCGGGGTCACCGGTCAGGGTCTGGACGTGGTGCGCATCGGGTTGGCCTCCACCGACCAGTTGTACTTCGCCTCCGGGCTGCTGGACTGTCCTGGCGCCATGTTCACCGCGAGCCACAACCCGGCGGCCTACAACGGCATCAAACTGTGTCGCTCCGGTGCGAAGCCAGTCGGCGCCGACACGGGGCTGACGACAATCAGCGAGGACCTGATCGCCGGCGTCCCCGGTTGCGACGGGAAGCCCGGTTCGGTCACCGACAAAGATGTGCTGGACGAATACGGGGTGTTCCTGCGCTCGCTGGTCAACACCTCCGGGTTACGTCCGTTGCGGGTTGCCGTGGACGCCGGCAACGGCATGGCCGGTCATACCGCGCCGGCGGTGCTCGGCGCGATCGCCTCGATCACGTTGCTGCCCTTGTATTTTGAGTTGGACGGAACTTTTCCAAATCACGAGGCCAACCCGCTGGACCCGGCGAACCTGGTGGACTTGCAGAACTATGTCCGCGAAACCGGCGCCGATATCGGCCTGGCATTCGACGGCGACGCCGACCGCTGCTTCGTCGTCGACGAGCGTGGCAACACGGTCTCGCCGTCGACGGTGACCAGCCTGGTGGCCGCCCGGGAGCTGGGCCGCGAGATCGGCGCGACGGTGATCCACAACGTCATCACGTCGCGCGCCGTGCCGGAGTTGGTGGTCGAGCGCGGCGGCACTCCGCTGCGCTCGCGGGTCGGACACTCCTACATCAAGGCGCTGATGGCCGAGACCGGCGCGATCTTCGGCGGCGAACATTCGGCGCATTACTACTTCCGCGACTTCTGGGGCGCCGACTCCGGCATGCTGGCCGCGCTGTACGTGCTCGCAGCACTCGGCGAGCAGCAGCGCCCGCTGTCCGAACTCACCGCCGACTACCAACGCTACGAATCGTCGGGCGAGATCAACTTCACCGTGGCCGACGCGCCGGCTTGCGTGGACGCCGTCTTGAAAACTTTCGCGGGCCGCGTCCAGTCGATTGACCACCTCGACGGCGTCACCGTGGACCTGGGCGACGGCAGCTGGTTCAACCTGCGCAGCTCGAACACCGAGCCGCTCTTGCGGCTCAATGTGGAGGGGCGCAGCATCGAGGATGTGGACGCCGTGGTCGCTCAGGTCAGCGACGAAATCGCCGCGCAGGCAACCGGAGCCGTCCCGTGAGTGCCGTCGGGTCCGTCGATCTCGAGGACGCTGACGGCCTGATCGCCGCCGACCGGGACGGCCTGCTGCGGGCGGCGTCGATGGCCGGGTCCCAGGTGCGTGCGGTGGCCGCGGCGCTCGGTGAAGGCGAGCTGGACTCGTTGCGCGGTGAGGACCGGGTGCGCAGCGTGATCTGGGTGGCCGGCCGCGGGACCGCCGAGACAGCCGGCGCTCTGCTGGCGGCGACGTTGGCAGCCGCGGCCGCCGAGCCGATCGCGCTGGTCACCGAGGCGCCGCCGTGGGTCGGCCCGCTGGACGTGCTGATCGTCGCCGGTGACGATCCCGGCGATCCCGCGCTGGTCGGCGCCGCGGCGACCGGTGTACGCCGGGGAGCGCGGGTGGTGGTGGTGGCCCCGTACGAGGGCCCGTTGCGCGATTCCACGGCGGGCCGGGTCGCGGTGCTCGCGCCGCGGCTGTGGACGTCCGAGGAGTTCGGGTTGTACCGGTACCTGGCCGCCGGCCTGGCCGTGTTGCAGACCGTGGATCCCAGGCTGAGCATCGATCTCGCCGCACTCGCCGACGAATTGGATGCCGAGACACTGCGCAACAGTGCGGGCCGTGATCTGTTCACCAACCCCGCGAAAACGCTGGCCAGCCGGATGACGGACGCTCAGATCGCGCTGGCCGGCGACAGTGCCGCGACCCTGGCGCTGGCCCGGCACGGCAGTGCGGTGTTATTGCGGGTCGCGCAGCAGGCCGCCGCGGCCGTCGGTCTCGGCGATGCGGTGGCCGCGTTGCGCAACGCGCCGCGCGGATTCGGCGAACCCACCGACGCGCTCTTCCACGACGACCAGATCGACGGACCGCTGCCCCAGCGACTGCGCGTGCTGGCACTGACGCTGTCCGCGGAGCGGACGGTGGTGGCCGCGCGGGTGGCCGGGTACGACGACGTCTTCCTGGTCGGGGCGGAGGATGTGCCGGACCAGCCGTCCGTGCCGACCGGGGCGGGGCGTGCCGAGCAGCAACTGGCAGTATTGGCCGTTCGGCTGGAGATGGCCGCGGTTTACCTGCGACTGGCACGGGGATAGAGAGACGGTGGAACTTCTACGCGGAGCGTTGCGCACGTACGCCTGGGGATCACGCACCGCAATCGCCGAATTCACCGGGCGGCCGGTGCCGGCCATCCATCCCGAAGCCGAACTATGGTTCGGGGCCCATCCCGGTGACCCGGCGTGGCTGGAGACGCCTCACGGCGAAACCTCGTTGTTGGCGGCACTCACCGCCGACCCCGAGGGTCAGCTCGGGCCTGCGTCGCGCGCGCGGTTCGGTGACGTGCTGCCGTTCCTGGTCAAGGTGCTGGCCGCCGACGAGCCGCTGTCCCTGCAGGCGCACCCGAGTGCTGCGCAGGCGCTCGAGGGTTTCGCCCGCGAAGAGCGACTGGGTATTCCGATCAACTCGCCGGTCCGCAACTACCGCGACACCAGCCACAAGCCGGAGTTGCTGGTGGCGTTGCAGCCCTTCGAGGCGCTGGCCGGCTTCCGGCAGGCGTCGCGAACCATCGATCTGTTGCGGGCGCTGAACGTATCTGATCTCGACCCATTCATCGATCTGCTCGACGACCAGTCCGACGCGGACGGCCTGCGTGCGCTGTTCACCACGTGGATCACCGCACCCCAGCCCGATCTCGACGTGCTGGTGCCTGCCGTGCTCGACGGTGCGATCGTGTACATCAGTTCCGGGGCAACGGAATTCGCGGCCGAGGTCAAGACCCTGCTGGAATTGGGGGAGCGTTACCCCGGTGATGCCGGGGTGCTGGCGGCGTTGCTGCTCAACCGCATCACCCTGGGCCCGTGCGAGGCGATCTTCCTGCCGGCCGGCAACCTGCACACCTACCTGCGCGGTTTCGCGGTGGAGGTGATGGCCAACTCCGACAACGTGTTACGCGGCGGACTCACGCCCAAGCACGTCGACGTGCCCGAACTGCTACGGGTGCTGGACTTCGCACCGACCGCAGAAGCGCAACTGCGCCCGTCCGTGCACCGCGACGGCCTGGAACGCATCTATGACACTCCGACCGACGAATTCGCGCTAGCTCTGCTGGTGCTCGACGGCGACCACCTCGGTCACGAGGTCGACGCGGCGTGCAGCCACGACGGCCCGCAGATCCTGTTGTGCGCGGAGGGATCTCTGACGGTGTATGGCAAATCCGGATCGCTGACTCTGGAGCGCGGAGTGGCCGCCTGGGTCGGTGCCGACGATGGCCCGATCCGGCTTTCCGCGGAACGTCCGGCTAAGCTGTTCCGGGCTACGGTGGGCTTGTAATCGTTCGCGCAGGTCCCATCGCCCGACAGATGAACTACCGAATCCGAAAGTGCCGCTTCGGGCTTACTCGCGGTCGCATCCATCATCGTTGAGGCCGCTCAGGCAACTGCCGTTCCGACGCCGCACGAACGTCGGCCTGATTGATCCGGGCATAGCCGGGCCCGTGCAGGACTATTGCTTCGGTCACTGCCGGCGGCCGGGCGCCGGCTGCGGTGCCCGCAGCAGCACCACCGCCGCAAGGACGATCCATATCGCCGGAGGAAAGTTGGCGATCACCACCGGGCCCCACCCACCTGGGTTATAGAAACTGGTGACATCCACCGCTCCGCCGTACATAGAGGGCACCCCCGCCGCGCAAAGTACCGCGCCGGTGTAGGCGACCCACCTACTCCAGCGTGGCAGAACCCCGGTGGACGCGGTGGCGTAACCGGCCGCACCCAAGAACAACCCCGTGATAGCGAAGGCGATGGAGCTGTTGTAGATCAAGATGGTGCCCATGGTCAGGGTCCGCGCCGCGGACGGATCTGGATTCCCGCCGAGAGCATCGAGCGCGGAGGCTCCTTCCAGACCGTTGGCCACCAGCGTCACCCCCACCCAGACCGCCATGGACCCGAACACCAACGTGGCGGCCCACTCGTAGGCCGGATCGGCCCGGCGGATCAGATGGCTCAGAGCGGCCGCGAAGACCATAGCGGCCACGTACAGCCCCAGATCCAGTAGCACCCTGGTCAAAATTACGTTGTGCAGCCGAGACGCCTCCTGAGCCATCGCGGGGCCATCGTAGAACGAAACCGAGGGATCGCCTTTCCTGTACAGCGGGAACTGGGCCATCCACAGCAGGACCATCGCCACGGCACCCCAGCCCGCGATGCGCCGGATCTTGAGCTCTGTCACGTTCGTCCTCCTCGATAGGCGAGCAGTTCAGCTGCCCGGCAATCCCGCGTCCGGGGTCCTTGATTCTGCCGCTGAGGCCAAGGGCACGAAGCCGCATCAGCAGATAGGGGTCCGCAGGTGCAGCCCATCGGCTAACACTCCTCCGTCCCGGCCGAATCCTGAGGAAGCTTTCCGAGAAGGATCTACAGGGCGTTGCATGCGCTGGTCCGCGACCACGCCGGCTATGGCTCGTCCCGCCGGGCCTGGGCACCCCCCGGGGATGGCCCTCGGTCGCGGCTCAGGGCGCCGGTCGCTCACAACACGTCACGGGACCTGTAATTTATGAAAAATATTTCACGTTATTTGACGGACGTAATCGGTATCGCGTAATCTAGCTCGCATGACTTCCCGGAGACTAGCGAACACCGTCGGCGGTGTCCTGTGAGTGCGGCACTAGTCGGCATCTTGGTACTGCCCCTGCTCGCGTCGCTCAGCGCGCTCGCGATCGGATCGCGTCACCCTCGTCTCGTCGGCTACCTGGGTGCCGCGGCCGCCGGGGCGGGTCTATTATTCGCGGCTGTCGTGACCGTGCACGTCGTCGCACACCGTTCGGTGTCGGCCACTGTCCGCGCAGCCGATGGTCAGCTCATCGCAGCGGTGGGAGTCAACCGTCTCAGCGCGCTGCTGCTGGTGTTGGTGTACGGGGTCAGCATGGTGGTGCAGATTTTCGCCCTGCGTTATCTGGCCTGCGACCGGCGTAGCGGGTGGTTCACCGCCGGTACCGGCCTATTGACTTCCGCCTCGGCCGGCCTGATGACCTCGGGGACCCTGATCGGGCTGGCCGTTTGCTGGACATTGGCCGGCGTCGCGCTGTGCCTGCTACTGGCCACCTATTGGGAGTTGCCGGCTGCCCGCGATGGCGTACGTCGCACAGCGATCGCCTTCGCGGTGGGCGATGTCGCCCTGTGGTTGGCGGTCGGCGCGGTGACGATGCGGTGGGGCAACATCAATCTGTTCGACCTGGGTCCCGAGCGCTTCGCACACGGGTCATCAGTGGTGGTGGTGGCGACCGGCTTGATTGTGGTGGCCGCTTTGTCGCGCTCGGCACAGATCCCATTCCACCGGTGGTTGCCGGCAACCCTAGCTGCCCCGACTCCGGTCTCGGCGTTACTCCACGCGGGTGTGGTCAATGCCGGTGGTGTCCTGCTGGTTCGGCTCAGCCCGATAGTGAGCGGATCGGCGGTTGCGATGGCACTCGCGTTCACCGCCGGCACGCTGAGCGTGCTGTACGGCGGCGTCGTGATGCTCACCAAGTCCGACATCAAAGGCTCGTTGGTGTACTCCACGATGGCCCAGATGGGCTTCATGATCCTGACCTGCGGGCTGGGGTTATCTGCGGCGGCCATCTTCCACCTGGTCGGCCACGGGTTTTACAAGGCCACCCTGTTTCTGGCGTCCGGCTCGGCGATCGCCAAGCGCCGCCAGAAGGCCGCTCGGCCACCGGCGCCAACCCTGACCCCGGTCCGGTGGGCGTGGGTACAGGTGGCCGCCATGCTGATTCCTGCAGCCGCCCTGTGGGCCGCCAGCAGTGTGGTCCACCTACCACACGCCGAACACGGCTCCGCCCAGGCGTTGATCGTCTTCACCTGGGCGACGGCCGCCGCAGCGTTGAGCGGCTGGCTGGCGCGCAGCCCGGGTGCGCCCGCGGCATTCGTCGGGGTCGTCGCACTGATGGTCGCCGCCATCGGCTATGTGGCGCTGGTCGGCGCGGTGACCGCATTCCTGACTCCTGACCTGCCCCCGGTAACGGTGCCCTCCGCCTCGTTCCTCGGCATCGTTGCGGTGGCCGTCGTTCTGGGCGCGCTGGCCCTGATGCGGCAAGCTCCGCCCAGCGGCTGGCTAGGTCGCCTGCAGCGCACCATTTACGCCAGAGCTCTCAGCGCCGGCCACGTTCCGGCGGCCCGCCCTCAACCCGTCTTGGATACCAGGCCGGTAATTCACCACGTGACAGGAGCAATGCAGTGACCATCGTGGCCGACCACCTCGACGTCGACACCCGTCGCGCGCAACTGCGCAGCGAGGTCAACCTGGCCTCCCGGGTGCTGCCCACCCACTATCCGCTCGAGACCTTCATCGCGGTCAATCCGCTGTCGGGATTGGAATCGATGCCCTTCGAGCAGGCGGTCCGGCGCGCCGGAGACCTTTACGGCATTCCCGGTTTGCTGAGCGAGACGGCATTCCGCGAGCTCTACCGCGCCGGACGGATCACCGATGCTGACCTTGAGTCGACATTGCGGCTGCGCTACCCGACGCTACTGGACGGGGAACCGGTTCGGGTCGGCAGATTGGTGATGACACCGGCCGAAGTGTTGCGCGCTGATCTGCTTTATGGCACTCCGGCTCCGGACCCGCTGCGGCGCAACCACACTCGCAGCGAGCAGGAAGCACCCGAGGTGGCCGAACAAATCGACGCCCAGGCCGCCAAATGGTGCGCGGCCTACTTCGGAGCACCCGCCGCGGGGTGGCCGATGCCCGACCACGACAGGGGCCTTTATCATGCGTGGCGGTCACTGGCCCCCGAGGACCATACGCTGAGCCGCAAGGTACGTGCCGCGTTGCGCGCGGTGCCGGTTCGGGCCGATGACGCCGCGTTGCAGGCCCTGGACCAGCTGAAGGTGACCGATGAACAACGCATCACCTACCTGCAAGCGCACCTGACCAGACTACCGGGGTGGGCAGCCCATCTTCGCTGGTACGCCGACCGGGCCAGCGGCGCCGACATGCTCGATTACCTCGCCATGCGGCTGAGTTACGAAGCGGCATTGCTCTCGCACGGCGGTGCCAACCAACCGGGGCCGATACCGGCTCGCCCGCCGATCCCTTCCGCACGGGAGCGCGCCGCAGCCCTGGCTGAGCGCTGGGAGCTCACCGACGTCAACGACGACGACCTCGCCGCCGCGGCCCGGGTGCTCTCGGCGTTGCCGCTTACCGCCCGCCCAGTGGTCTGGCAGCAAGCCTATGAGGCGCACTACCGCGACGCGCTGCTGCGCAGTCTGGCCGGCGAGCCGCCGCAGCACAGCGGTCAGCGCCCGGATGCCCAGGTGGTGTGCTGCATCGACACCCGATCTGAGGGTTTGCGTCGCCACATCGAATCGAAAGGCGCGTACGAAACGTTGGGATTCGCCGGCTTTTTCGCTGTCGCGATCCGGTTCAACAGCCTGCTGGGCGGGACGCCCAACGACCTGTGTCCGGTGCTTATTCGTCCGGACCACGACGTCATCGAGCGGCCCGTGCCGTCCGCCGAGGACGCGGCACGACGTCTGCGTCAGGGCAGCACGATCATGGGCGGCGCTGAAGCGGCCTTCCAGGCCGCCAAGCAGGCGTTGATCGCTCCGTTTGCATTAGCGGAAGCTGCGGGCTGGGCCGCCGGGCCCTGGGCCGCGGCCAAGACGCTGAGCCCGCTCGGCGCGGGTACCGTGCGCAGGCGGCTGCGCGACCGCCTGGCGCCGCCCGCCCCAAGTGAGTTGTCCATCAACGACACCATGGACCTGGACCACCGCGCCCTCTACGCGCAGGTGGCACTGACCACCATGGGCCTTACCGAGAATTTCGCCCGCCTCGTCCTGTTGTGCGGGCACGGCAGCGTCACCGAAAACAACCCCTACCAGGCAGCACTGGACTGCGGGGCGTGCGGGGGGCAGGCCGGAGGCCCCAACGCACGCACCGCCGCTGCCATCCTCAACAACGCCGATGTCCGCGCCGATCTGGTCGACAGGGGCATCCTCATTCCCGAGGACACCCTCTTCGTTGCAGCTCAGCACGACACCGCCACCGATCAGATCACCGTGCTCGACCGCCATTTGATTCCGACCAGCCATCACCCCGATGTGGACCAACTCAGCGCCGCCCTGGCTCTCGCCGGAGCGGAGCTCGCCGCTGAACGTTGCCCCGGTCTCCCCGGCGGGCCCGCGCAACCTCGCCCGGCGCGAGCTGCACGCCATGTCGCCAACCGATCCGTCGACTGGGCGCAGGTGTTTCCCGAGTGGGGACTGGCCGCCAATGCGGCCTTCATCGTCGCGCCGCGCGCAATCACACGCGGCATCGACTTGCGGCGGCGGACCTTTCTGCACTCCTACGAAGCCGCCGTCGACGCGGACGGCAGTGCACTGGAAACGATTCTCACCGCGCCGATGGTGGTGGCCCAATGGATCAGTTGCCAGTATTACTTCTCCACCGTGGCACCCGAATTGTTCGGAGCGGGAACGAAGACCATCCACAATGTGGTCGGCGGCGTGGGAGTGCTGGCGGGACACGGCGGCGATTTGCAGCTGGGCCTGCCCCGCCAATCGATCACCGACGGCCAGGCTTTCGGGCATGAACCGCTGCGGTTGCTCACCGTCGTCCAGGCCCCCCTGGAGCGCATTGACATGGTCATCGATCGCAACCCCGTTCTGCAACACCTCTTCGGAAATGACTGGGTCGCGCTGGCCGCCCGCGAGCACCCCCGCCAAGAATGGCAACGTTGGACCCGCGGCGGGTGGCGTAGCTGGGCCATCCCTGCACAAACCGGTCCCGAATTCGTAAACGACCAGGAGGTAAACCCATGTCACTGAACGGCTTGACGAAAATGACCAAGATCGAAGTCGTTGTTTCCGGAGAACACGTCTCGGCGGTGCGCGAGCAATTTCGGGGCGCCGGAGTAACGGGATTCACCAGCGTCTCGGGCGTCTCCGGGCTGGGCCACCACGGCTATCACCAAGGTCGGCTGCTCTTCAATCAGCAAGCGGCGTTGGAGCTCCTCATCACGGTGGTCCCGGAAACCAAAACCGCGGCGCTGATCGCCGGATTGCGCCGCTTACTCGACGACTCTCCCGGAGTCATGTTCGTCACCGAAACCTACGTCAGCCGACCCGAATACTTCGGCTTGAACACCCCCTGAGAAAGGAAACGTATCGTGTCCAACCCCTCACTTGCCTGGCAGCGTCTGCAAGCCGGGAATCAACGCTTCTTCTCCCCGCGGTCGCGGGACGTGGCCGTTGCCAAAGATGGCAGCCCGGTCGCGGTGGTATTCCGCTGCGCCGACGCCCCGATCCGCAGCGACGTGGTCTTCGGCCAAGCCGGGGGCTCGGTGATGGACCTCAGTAACTGGGGGCACGTTGTCGACACCGGTGTACTGGCCACTGTCGAGTACGCCGTCGGCACACTGCAGACGCCCTTGATCGTGATCCTCGGACACGCACACTGCGCCGCGATGCACAGGGCATTGCAAGCCTGGAACAGCGCCGTCTTTCCCGAAGGAGCCTCACGGGCTGTCATCGAGCAAGCGATTTCCTCGCTGGCACGGCACGACGCCACCATCACCGATGCCGACGAGCTATCTGCGGCCCATGTCGTGCACACGGCCGCATCGCTCCTGGACAAATCGTCGTTGATCGCCACGGCCGTCGACCAAAGAAAGACCGCCATCATCTGCCTCACCAGCAAGGACAACACGGGCCGGCTGCGGCCCTGTGCGACGTTCGGCGACGTCGACGAACTCGGTGATGCGCCGTTGCTGGAGTGCGTCTAGACCCCACTCCCGATGCCCCGCTGGCCACAAACCCAGCCCCGTAACCGCGAGTAGCAGAGCCCCGATGTTGCCCGCGAAGTATTCACCAGTGCGCGGCGCAGGCCGCGGCAGGTGTCAAGACAAAGCGGTAATCAATTCACCCACGGTATGGCTGGCCTCCAGCGGGTGGCGCAGCTTTCCGTCCAAATTCAGCGTGTACACGTTACGACGTCCCACCTTGGACTTGGCCAGGTAACCTTCCTCGGTCAGATCGGTCAAAATCGCTTGCACCGAACGCTCGGTAATGCCAATGCGCACTGCCAATTCTCGCGCGGTCAACGATTCCCCGCTGGCGACGCATAACAACACATGCGCATGGTTGGTCAAGAACGTCCACGTACGGTCGCCTTCGTGCCCGGGCTGTACCAGAATCCGCGGGGCGTGGGCACTCACACGAGGCATCATACGTGGCGCATCATTCACGTAAACGAATTCGGTAAAGATCGCGGTGCGAGTTTTCGCGGAACGTTGCTAAGCCGGGTATTGACCGCAGCTGGGCGAAACGCTACCGAACGTCAGTCGTCACCTTGTTCGACGCCGGCGGGCTCGAAGTAGTTCTCGACGCCGAAGTCCCACGTCGCGGTCTTTGATCGGCGCAGCGGCGGCGACGTCCATCGCCGTGTTTGACATGGTCCGTTCGACGTCATACGGCCGAATCGGCATCAGGCGCGCCCCTCGCCAAAGCGGATGAACGCCACCATGGCCAAGGTGACCGCACTGACCGACGCACCGTAATACAGCGTCTCGAGGGCGCTGGCAATGAGCATCCGTTCGAAAAATTTGATGACGACGATGACCACCAGCACTTGCACAATCGGCCGTTTGAGGTCGCCGAGGTTATGTACGGTCAGCCATTCGGGCAGGCGCAGGTCGGCCACAAAGAGCTCAAACAAGCCAAGGGCCACGATCAGTTGCACGGTCGCTACCAGGAACAGGTCCACCACTTCCAATAACGTGATCACCGTGGCGTCAAGGCGCCACCCGCCTGAAATCAACACCCCAACCAGCTGCACCACACGTGCCGAGGCCCACAACATGGTCACCACCGTGGTAGCTGCCAAGCCGGCCACTGCGACGACGATCAACAGGCGTAAGCGCTCCAAGACTGCTCGCAAAATCGTTACACTCCCAAATCTTCCGGACGACTACCAGGACAAGTCCCCATCTGCACGCGGCTAGACCTCCCTCCGCGAGATCTGTGTTGTAACGGGCTATCGACGCTGCTGGTGCCGTAGTCGACTGCAACGCCGACAGACGCGGAAATGCATGCCAATTCATGATACATATTACGTGATATAAACTTCGATATTGCCAATGGTCCGGCCGGTCTGGGTGCCGCACTGCGGGCCGCCCGGGACAATTGTGCGCCGGAGAAATCGCCAAAGACCCACGTGTCGGTGCTCGCCGGCACGAGCGCCGCGACGTGCTGACATGCTCGATAAGGCAGGCAGCTGGTCGGATTGAAGTGCTCAACGGCCAGTCTCATCGCTGCCGGCCCACGCGGGTAGCGTGACAACCGTGAGCTGGCGCTACAAGCTGTTCTGGTTCATGTACCAGGTGGGTGTGGCTCCGTGGGACGGCCACCCCTTGGCGATAAGTCTGCGGGAGCTCGTCGAAGGCGATGACACATCGTCACGCCTGGTAACCGGAACCGCGCTCGACATCGGCTGCGGTACCGGGGATTCGGCCATCTATCTGGCCCGTCATGGCTGGGAGGTTACCGGAGTGGACTTCGTCTCGGCCGCGTTGCGAAAGGCCCGGACAAAGGCGGCCGCAGCGCACGTGTCGGTCCGCTTCGTGCAAGCCGACGTGACTCGGCTCAGGGGTGCGGGTGTGGGCGGCGGCTTCACGTTGATCGTGGACAGCGGCTGCATGCATGGAATGAGCGACAGTGAGCGCGACGCCTACGTCTGCGAACTCACGGCCGTCGCGGCACCGGATGCGCGGCTACTGATAATCGCGATGCCACGGGGCAGTTCGTTCGGTGTCCGCGGTATCGATCAGGACGAGATCGAACAACTCCTAGCTGCCGATTGGAAACTGTTGTCGGCTGCAGACGAGCCAGGGGACAGCCAACCGGCGCGGCACTACCTCTTGCAACACCGCCGATGAGCGCCGCCAGGGCCGCGCTATGGGTACCGGGTCGCCGATTGGCCGCTCGGCGCAGTCGCGTCGTCGTACAGCGGCGGGCGAGTATGCAAGAGAGTGCACGATGCTGTTGATCACCGGCCCCACCGGGAACGTGGGTGCCGAACTGGTCGACCTACTCGAGGCGCAGCCGGGTGAACTGTCGTGGCGGGTGGCCAGCCGCCATTCCGACACTCGGGACCGCCGTCCAGGCAGCGGCTCGCCGAGTCAGGTTCGGCTGGACTTCTTCGACCGTTCGACCTGGGGCGCCGCCCTTGCAGGTGTAAACGCCCTGTTCCTACTTTTTCCGCTGCCCGGCAACCGGGCTGCGCGCGAAGCGATCATTCCTTTCCTGCGAGCAGCTGACGGCGAGGGGTGCCGCCACGTCGTGTATATCTCGGTATTCGGGGCCGATCGGGTTCGGCTCATTCCGCACTTCAAGGTCGAGGCCGCGCTGCGATCGTGTTCGATGACGTGGACGATCCTGCGGTGCAGCTTCTTCATGCAGAACCTGCACCGCTCCATCTCCACCCATGGCGATGACATCGCCGAACGCGGTGAGCTGTTCATTCCCGCCGGACGCGGTTTGACCACGTTCCTCGACGCCCGCGATGCCGCCGCGGTGGCAGCGTTGGCGCTGCTGCATCCCGAGGCCCATCGCAATGTGGTGCATCACCTGACCGGCCCCGCCGCGATGAGCATGAACGAGGTGGCCGCGGCGCTGACCGTACAACTGGGCTACCCGGTGACCTACACCCATCCAGGCCTGCTCTCCTTCGCCCGCCGTCTGCGGGGTCGAAAGGTCGGTTGGGACAGCATTGCGTTCATGTCGGCGGTGTACACCTTGACCAGACTCGGGCATAACCAGCCCCTCACGGACGAGGTGGAGCGTCTGCTCGGTCGGCCGCCTCGCACCCTCGCCGAATTCCTGCATGACAACGCGTGGCGGTGGCGCGAGCGCGCGTGGACGTAGGAGAGATTGCAGGCCGTGCCGGCCCGCTCACCCAGTCCACACCCCGCAGGCGCGGGGTGTCGGCATAGCGGGGTCTGACCCGGAAACAGCCGGCAGCAACCTGGCTGTCGCAAGGCGCATCAAAGCTCTCGATGCCCAGATCGCGGCGTCTCCAACCGGCAGCCGCAGGCCGCGATCGGCACCGCGATGCCACGCTTTGGCCCTTCCTGCCAATGTCAATTCAATGAGGCGTGTTCATGTGATGTATAAAGAAAACGCGCGTTTTCATTTTCTTTCCAGATTTACGCGCCAAGGCAGTATCAAGTCGTGCACCGGCTATCTGGATCTCCGAGGGGCGCGTACGCAGATCAAACTGTGGAATTGACCGCTTCCACTTACGTAACCGTTGCCTTCTCCGCCGTATCTACCTACGCCTACGTAAGCGTTGTACTGAATCAAGGGTGAATTCAGTGTTGCTATCGTCAGGAAATCCTTCACGACCAGTCCGCGTATGACACACTTCGTGCCGGATGACTAAATCGGAAGGCAGGGTTTGATGTCGTTTATGATCGCGGCTCCGCAGATAATGGTCACCGCTGCGCAGGATGTGGCGAGCATCGGGACGTCGTTGAGTGCGGCAAACTCCGCAGTTGCGGCGTCGACCACCGGCGTGCTGGTGGCCGGTGCCGATGAGGTGTCGGAGGCGATTGCGTCGCTGTTCAGCGGCTACGGCCGGCAGTATCAAGCGTTGAGCGCGCAGGTTGCCGAGTTTCACCACGGCTTCGTGCAGACGTTGATAGCGTCCGGTGGGGCATACGCGGGTGCGGAGGCGGCTAGTGCATCGCCGTTGCAGGCATTGGAGCAGAATCTTCTGGGCGTGATCAACGCGCCCACCCAGACCCTGTTAGGGCGCCCATTGATCGGTAACGGCGCCAACGGGACCGCGACAAATCCCAATGGCGGTGCCGGCGGCATCGTGTATGGCAATGGCGGAAACGGCTTCTCGCCATCAGCGGCCGGGGTGGCCGGCGGTGCCGGCGGAGCTGCGGGCTTGATTGGCAATGGCGGCAATGGTGGTGCCGGCGGGGGTGGTGCTGCCGGCGGCGCGGGCGGCACCGGCGGTTGGCTGATCGGTAACGGGGGCGCCGGCGGCGCTGGGGGTGCGACGGCCGGTGCTCTTGGCGGCGCGGGCGGGGCCGGTGGGAACGCCCTATTGGTGGGTCAGGGTGGCCACGGCGGGGCCGGTGGTTTCTCCGCGTCCGGAACAGGCGGGGCCGGCGGCGCCGGTGGGGCCGGCGGTCGCCTGTTCGGGCTGGGAGCCGACGGTGGGCCCGGTGGTTTCGGCGCTAACACCGGTGGCGCCGGCGGCGCTGGCGGTGCCGGAGCGGGCCTGATTGCGGGCCTGGGCGGCGACGGCGGCGCCGGAGGCCTGGGCACCAACACCGGTGGCGCCGGCGGCGCCGGTGGTGCTGCGCAGGGTTTGCTGTTCGGGCTGGGCGGTGATGGTGGCGCCGGTGGTACCTCGGGTGGCGGCCTTGCCAGCATCGGAGGTGCAGGCGGTGCAGGCGGCGTGAGTGGCGCCACGATCGGCTACGCCCAAGGGGGTGCCGGCGGTGTGGGTGGCTTCGGCTTAACCGGCGGGACCGGCGGGCAGGGCGGCACGGGAGCTGCGCTGCTCGGCGCGGGCGTCGGTGGATTCGGTGGCCTGGGTGGCATCGCCTTCACGGGTGGCGGCGCGGGTGGGCTGGGCGGTCAGGGCGCTGCGCTGATCGGCCTCGGTGCCGGCGGTGTCGGTGGCCTCGGCGGGTTCGGCAGCGGCGGTGGCGGCGTGGGCGGCCAGGGTGGTCAGGGCGCTGCGCTGGCAGGCGTGGGCGCCGGCGGCACCGGGGGCAGCGGGGGCGCCAGTCTCGCCGGCCCCGGCGGCAACGGCGGAGCCGGCGGCGACGGCGGCGGGCTGTTGAGCGTCGGCGTCGGCGGCGACGGCGGCGATGCCGGAAACGGCGTCGGGCCCGCCAAGGGCGGCAACGGAGGTAACGCCGGGATAATTGCCAACGGCTCCTTTGCCCCCTCGCTGTTCGGCTTCGGCGGCAATGGCGGCAACGGCGTGAATGGCGGGAAGGGCGGTATTGGTGGGAGCGGCGGTCTGTTCGGCGGAGGTGGCGGGGCTAACGGATCGCCGTGACGCGACGTCGCCTCAACGTCGGAAAAGGCCCAGTTCTCTTGCACTCGTCGTGGCGCTTGACGTTGACGTTGGCGTCTTCGTGAGATGAGCTGTGCGGCACCGCTTGTCGTCGAGTTGAGCACGCGTCGTGTGCAGGGCGCGTTCGCCGACTGCGGGACCCCCGGCCTGCACTCGACGTCGCCGGACCGGCACGACCAATCCAGGATTCACAACCAACTCAGGGCCAACCCAACAACGGGCAAGATGTATTGGGCACGCCGTCGCTGACGAGAGCGCTCACGCGATGACATCCCACTCTTGGCCGGGTCCGTCGAGCGCGCAATTGAGGCGATTCACCAGCGTCCCCGGGCTAGGCTCCCCGAAGCCGGCGCTAAGGCATGGACCAATGGCGTTCGCGATCTGGCCGTTCGGTCGCAGACTCCATCGCTGGCTAATCCAACCGGTGCAGGGGACAAGGGTGATCAGCCACTGGTTGACGACCCCAAGCGCCAGGCAGTTGCCCGGAAAAGCCACGCTCTCGACGGCCCCGTCCGAGTTCAAGTTCCAGCGCTGGGAGTCAGACTCCGTGCAGGGGTTGATAACCGTCGGAGCGTTGAACTCTCCGCTCGGGCCGTCGAGACACAAGTCCGCGAGTCGATTCTTCAACTGGACCGGGCCGTCGGCAGTCGCCACCGCAGCACCCAGCATCGTGCCGGCGACCACCGCGGCGACCAGGGCGAGCGGCAGTTGCACGCCGACCGCCGATCTCGACATCTTCACAAGGCGTCGACCGAAGAGTGTTGACATGTGATCGTCAGCCCGGCACCGCGTCCTGTCGAAAGCCGCTGCCGGTTCACAATGCTGCCCGAAAATCGGGCACGTACGCAAATATCACGATCACCAGTGCCTTCGGCGGTGCGGAGACCGGAAAAGACATGGCGCACCTCCGTTTCCATCGCCCGGCAAACGACCGGCAGTCACTTCGTCGTCGTAGCCAACTCACGGTATCGCAAACCCGGTGACCCTGCAGGTGCGTCTTCGCGAGACCGAGCGACAACTCCTCGTCCGGGCGCGGCGGTGTTGAACGTGCCGGACACAACAGCCGCCATATAGCGTGGTGTCCAGACCCTTTGGGTCGATGACGGCGGCAAGCGACGTCTTCGGGCGGGCGTCGTCAAATGGCCTTGAACCAGGACGACGAAGGGCGACCCATGAGCGACAGACACGATGATGCCGAGAACCCGCGCCGCCGGCCGGACGGGGTGAGCGATGCCACCGTCGAAGCGGTCGGGAGTGTCTCTGAAGCACTGGAATGGGTCGAACGTGCCCGCGGACAGTTGTACGCGTTTCACCAATTGATGGGACGAGCGGACCTCATCCTCGGTGAGGCGTGCGAGAAATTGCGGGCTGCCGGGCACCAGGACATTGCCCAACGGCTGGAAGACGACATGGTGGGACGTAACGTCCTACCGGGACGATGGACCTTTCAGATCGTCGAGGAATTCGACGACACGTATTGGTCGGTATTGCGTGACCACGAGCGGAAGGTCCGCGATGTTCTGCAGAGCGGGCTGCGGCACCTGTTCGAAAGCGAGATGAAGGAATCCCGTCGCACCCACGGTCGGCCGCACCATGAGGCGCGCCCCGGGGCCGGGCAGGCGAACCAAACGGCTCCTTAGGAAGTCAGGTAGTAGAAATGGGCTGACAACCCTCGCCGCCACGCCTTTTCGATCATGCGCAGGCCTGTTACGTGGAGAAATCTCATGACGTTGTCAAGGCGTCGCGAAGTTGCTGGGGTTCAAGTGTCAACATGTTTTCCGACGCCGTGACCGGGGCCGGAGACAAACCGGGACCGTGTCTGCAGGGCCACTGTCCGCGCGAAGCGATCTCGCCACGCAAACCCCGGGCATCCCTTGCTTGAGCTCGTCCCGTCGCCGCCTGAGACCGCCTTTCAGATCGCGGCGGCAAGGTCTGACTGGTGTGCGCCGCTGCGAATTTTCTGCAGTGCTTGGGCGAGCAGACGCGAGACGTGCATTTGTGAGCATCCGATGCGGTCAGCAATCTCGGTTTGTGTCATTTCGTCGAAGAATCGTAGCCTGATCACTGTTCGCTCCCGCTCGGGTAATGCAGCAATCAAGGGGCGCACGGTCTGTACGTTGAGGACTTTCTCCAGACGCGGATCAGGTGCACCGACGGTGTCCAGTATCGACTGGTGCTTGTCACCGTCTCCGCAAGGGACGTCGATCGATAACACCGAATAATTGCTTCCGGCTATCATTGCGTCAACAACGATTTCTCGGTCAATGCCTAGATGCTCGGCGATCTCTGTAGCGTTGGGAGATCGGTGAAGATGCAGCGCAAGTTCCTGGGTAGCCGCAGAAATTTGCGGGTAGAGATCTTTGATTCGTCGCGGCACCTTGACCGCCCATCCGTGATCGCGGAAATAGCGGCGAATTTCACCTACTATGGTGGGGACGGCGAATGACAAGAATTCCGAATTTTCGTTGAGTTCGAAGCGGTTAACGGCATTAATTAATCCCATCCTGGCTACCTGGACGAGATCGTCGAGGCACTCGCCTCGTCCTCGGTAGCGACGCGCAAGGTGATCGGCGAGCGGGAGGCAGCGCTGAACGATTTTGTCACGCTGCTGCTGGCGGGCGCGCGAGTGCGGGTCGAGGGCGTTGAGGACCTGAAACATTTCACGTACATCGGCATACTCGTTAGTCGATCTCACTGCACCCTCCGGTCGCTGTTTACGTGCGAGCGGGCTCTGGTCTGAACTCGACGCGCCCGTTTACCCCGCTTGCGCTCGAGGCAAACGCGAAGTGGGCTACGCAACTTGCGCGTCAATTCATGGATGCGCGCGCGGGGGCGGTAAGTGCCGCATTCGAGTCACGTCGTGCGGCGTGATGTGGTCGTCGTGACTTGTCCTGCGCATTGCTAATTGCGATGCGGCTCAACCGCATTCCGATCGCGGCAGGGGAGTTCTCACCTGAAAGTGACGGCCAGTACGCAAACGTCGTCGTCGCGGGGCGGCGGGGCCAGGGCGGTGGTGAGCTGTTGACACGCTTCCGGCAGACATGTGCCGGTCTTCCAGCCGGTGATGAGTTGTCGGGCTTCGGCGATGGCGTTTTCGAGGTCATGGCCGCGGTGGTCGATGAGGCCGTCGGTGTACATCACCAGGATGTCGCCAGGGTCGACGAGCACCTCATCCTGGGCGTAGGCGGCCTCGCGCAAACGCGCCAGCACCGGCCCACGGCCGCCGTCAAGACGGTGCACCTCGCCGCTGCCACAGCGGCGTAGCAGCGCCGGCGGGTGCCCAGCCGAACCGTAAGACAGTGCGCCAGTGCTGGGGTCGAAAATCGCCACCATCATGGTGGCGAACTTCCCGTGGGTGGCGTGGGCGGTGAAAATGTTGAGCTCGGCGAGCAGCTGGGCAGGTGCGAGCCCCTGTACCGCTAGCGCACGCCCGGCAGCACGCAGCTGCGCCATGTCTTCGACCGCGGACAGGCCGTGGCCCACCACATCACCCACCGCCAGGTACGTGCGACTTTTCGGCAGCGACATCGCATCCCACCAGTCCCCGCCCAGCTGATGGGCCCGGTCGGCGGGGTAGTAACACACCGCACAATCCAGGCCTGAAATCTGCACGGGACGCACCGGCAACACCGCCGCTTGCAACACCGCTGCACGTTCGTGTTCGTCGGCGTAAGCGCGGGCCCGGATCAGTGCCTGGGTGACCATGGAGGCTACCGCGGAGGCATACGCGCACTGGTAGTCGTCCAGCGGCTGGGGCTTCGTCCACATCAAGCCCAGGACCCCGATGCGGCGCTCACCCGCCATCAGCGGCCACAGACCCAGCGAGGCGGCCCCTGACTCGTTCATCCACCCAGCCGTCGCCGGGTAACGCTGCTCAAATTCGGCTGGCGTGTGGATCAAGACCGGAACGCCGGTACGCACCGCTTCACCGGCCGCGCTGGGTTCGGTCAGCACCAGCCCGACGCCGAAACGAGTTGTGACCGCTTCCGGGTAACCGGCCATATGCACCCATTGCAGGGTGGCGCCGTCCTCGCTGACGAGGCCGAGCGTCATCGCGTGAGCGCCGGCATCGTCACGGACTAGAGCGTAAGTTGCCTGACCGACCTCCTCGGGGCTCAGCGCCGCCGCCAGCGACTCGCCCAGCCGCGCCAAAGATCCCTGGCGGATCCGTTCACGCTGTTCCACCTGCCGCTGCGTGACCGCCGCGCTGCGCCCGGCCGCCACTTGGCCGATCATCAGCGCGACCAGCATGAGTACGGCGATATAAAGTTGTGCCGCCCCGAGCCGGACCGGGACTGGCACCGACATCGCAGCAAACACGCCGCGGCCTGAGGCGGTCATGTAGTTAGCCGCCATCGCTAATGCCGCGCTGGTCAGCGCCGCGCCGATCACTTCCAGCCGAAAGGCCGCCCATGCCAGCACCGGCAACAACAACAGCCCCGGCGGGGACTTGATCCAAAACGCCGCCACCGACAGCACGGCGGCCAGGACCACCACCGCCGCTGCTTCCACCCGCCGAGAATCCAGGAGCTGGCGCTGACGCGGCCATACCAGGGCGGGTGCGCCGACCACCAGCACGCCCAGCCCGTCGCCGGCCCACCAGCGCGCCACCCCGGCCGGCCACCCGATCCCGGCATACTCCACACCGACCGTCGCCCCGAGCAGTCCGCCCACCAGCGGTGCGAGGACACATGCCCCAGCCACAAAGCGGGTCAGATGCGCGCGTTGCAGCAGGTCCGGCACACCCCTACACCATGTCAGCACCAGTGACGCCCCCACCAACGGCTCGACCACGTTGGCCGCAGCCAGGCCGAGCGCGACCAGCGGGTCCACTCCGTGGCGCGCATCGACCGTTAGTTGCGCTACCACGATTGCGGCAACAATCACCGGCCAGCGCGCCCGATGCGTCAACACCATCGCGGTCACACTCACGCCCGCGGGCGCGAAGAACGCGAACCCCACCGCGGGAGCGAACGCTTGCCACGACAACTCCGCGCTGGTCGAAAACGCCGCGGCGGCCACACCCGATGAATGCCACGACAGCTCCGCACCGACTCCGTAGAGCGCTGCGACGACGCCAAACAAAACCGCCAACGGCCACCAACCATCGCGCAGAATCCGGGGGCGTGCGGACCCAGTCGCAGCCGATGGCAAGTTGTCGGCCGCAGGACTTGTGGGGGAACCGCGCAAGCGGCTCGTGCCCCGTTTCACTGGGTCTCAGCTCCTTCGGCAACACCGGCGAAAGGATTGCTGTGCTTTATGGACAGTCGTTTCCCGAAACATCTTGATCCTACTAGTGCATCGCGCAATGAGAACATCCTGGCGGTGCGCACATTCGCAGTGTGCCGGGGAGCGATGGACTTCCGGACGCAGTTCATGCGCGTCGAGATCAACGAGCCATACGCGATTCCGAAAGTTTGCCATCGCCAGACTGGATTGGCATCGACGCGCGAACTCATTCGTCGATCCCGCTGCCGAAGTCGTAGTAGTCAATCCTTGATGTTGTGGTGCGGCAACTCCTTGTATTGGCGGGTAGGTGCCAAGGGGTGACACGCATGGCGGTGCTCGCCTGTGTGTCATGCCCGTTCGGGTAAGGAGTTCACCGTGGCTGAGCCGGCGAGTGGGCTCAGCCTGGGGCATTAGCTGGAGCAACAATGACCGGACGAAGCGACCAACGCTTCAGGCTACGGTGCCGCGAAGCTTTCACGCGGCCTCGCGATCATGATGAGTCTCGGCGCGGCCGACCTCGACGCTTCTCTGCGAAAAGGCGCAGACACACCCCATTGCCCACCACGTTCTACCGCTAGGGCTAGACGGCTTCTTGAAGTGGGGTAGCGCGGGTGTCAAGGGCTCCCAGCGTGCCGCAGTTGTGCAGTCGCCCGGTGGTGAGATCGACGGTCAGGCTGACGATTGCGCACTGCTGGGTGTCGACGGCGTGGGCGATCATCGGGGATTTGCCCAGTAGTGCGGCACCGACGTGCGCGACGTGAGCGGCAGCCAGCTGGTCGGCGGTCGGCGTCTCCGCACCGGATTGCAGCAGCGTTGACATCGCCTGTTCGATGACGAGTCGTGTTGCGCCGGTTGGGAGTGCGTTGGTGCTTGCGGACTGCAGGGCGGTGTGCATCGCCGCGCACCGGTGGTGTCCCAGCACGATGATCAGCGGCGTGTGCAGCGTGCCGACGGCGTATTCCATGGTCGCAAGGACGCCGGTGTCGATGACATGACCCCAGGTGCTCACAGTGACCAGTGACCCCGGTTGCTGGTCGAATAACTGCTCGCTGGGGATGGTGTCATCAGCGCAGCGGAACACCACTGCCGCCGGCGCGCCGTGTGCGTTGAGGTTGGTCGCCTGCGAGCGCAGGCCCGTCGCGTACCCGTGGTTGCCCGACTTCAGGAGCTGCCAGGCCGTCGATGGAGCGAACATAATGCTTCCTTTCGTGGACATTCGAGGTGATGTTCCGTCGCTGGCCATCATGGAACTAACCTCGAGCAGCTGGCGCCGGATCAATATACGAAGAAGATTACATGCTTTACATTACGCATGTCAAATCACACGAAGTTATCTTCGTTGCTTGAGTCGTTGGTGCAGCACGTGGTCGCGCTCCCGCGACGGCCAGCGAACCAGGACCGGCAGGCATCAGTAGCGTGGGTCCGTCTTGGCAATGCCTCATCTCGGCCCCATCTCGGCCCCATCCCGGCCCCATCCCGGCCCACCTCGTAGTCCCATCCGAGATCGGAACGCCTCGTGTGACCGGGTCGCGTTCGCGGAAGTTCTTCTGCCCCGGGGTGGCCCGCGCAGTCACATCGCCACCGAGGCTGCCGTGCCGGCCACCGACACCTCGGGGCTACTGGCGCGCAACGTTCGAACACGGCAACGTGTTCAGCAGCGATCGCTCTCGTGGCTGTGCGGAAGACTCGGTAACAACGTTGTTCACACGAGTCTGTATCGTGCTTGGTTTATTAGCCGATCTCAGTAAGTGTGAATCTGTCGTGGTAGTCTCCCACGTGACATGGCGATGAGTCGTAATTGAATTCCACCTCGCCAATTAGCGTCACCGGGTCCCACCACTGACGTACTTCAACCGCCTGATTTCCAGGATCGGCCAACGTGTCACCGATCTGGATCAACGGACAATCGATGCCGTCAGGAATGGTCCGGACGTTGACGTATCGTCCGTTGACCAGCGAGGCCTCGAAAGTCCTGCCGGATGCCGTCGTGACATGCGCGACGCAATTCGGGTTGCACGAAGTTCGGACAGTCCACGTGCCCAGGCCGCCGTCGTCGTCTCGGTAGGAGTACACGCCGTTCATCACATGATCGTCTTCAGCCCAGGCGGATGGTGCTACCGCGCAAATTCCTAACCCAAACACCGCAATCGCGGCGGCTAACGCGGGAATCTTCATTGGTTCGCTTTCGTTTGTGACTGGATTCGAGTGGGGCACAGTGGGTGCATTTCACCGGCACTTCGCCATGCCTACTGCGAGGCCCAGTCGAGGCGACGCGGACTGCCGCCCAGTGCGCCAATGCACGAACTATAACTCACGAAGTCAAGTTCGTCAATAAACCTGGCACGCCGCCGGGGCCAGTGGTCGCCTCGTGGCGCGTCAATGAGCCGGCGCGCCGGAGCACTGCGGGGTTTGGGAACACCCCGACGACCCTGCGGGCCGTCCGTAGCGCGATTGTCGGCCGCGGTAGCGGGACTCGCGCCCTTCACCAAACGACTTCGACCTCCGCAACGCCCACTTAGGAAATCAATTACGCGTTGTGGATTACATGAGTCATAATTCGTGTAAGCTGAGTCGTGCCGGAAGGGCGGATCAAGTGGGCCAGTGCGAGGGGCGACGATGAATGACCAGATCCACACGGAGTTTCGTGGCAGTCTCAGCCGCGGTCAGCTTCTAAGTGATCGGTGTGCGGGTGATGCCTACGCGGAGCTTGAGCACAGGCTGTGCGGGAGGGCCAAGTAATGCACCTCAATAACGGTGAACGGGCACGGGTCGCGGTGTGTCGCGAGCACATCGTGGACATTGCGTTCGCTGTCTTCGCTACGCATGGGACTCGCGCTGTGGAGATCGACGCGGTCGCGGCCGGAGCTCATGTTGATGAAGCGACGGTTCGCCAACACTTTCCAACGTCCGACGCGCTCGTTTCGGCTGTCCTGCAAAGACGCGACCGGCTGTGGGAATCCGCGGCTTTGGAAATGAAATCCCGACTCCGCGCAACATCGCCGGAGGACCAGCTGTTGGCGATCTTTGACGTTCTTCACGACGGGATTCAGCAACTCAAGGACGACAAAGACCCCAGGCGAATCAGCGGACCATCAAGAATGTCGGGCCTGCATGCGGCCGGAGCAGCGGCGTATCCCTTGGATGTCCTCCGCGAGGCTGTTCGCGAGCGTGCGGAGTCGGCTGGCTTAAGCGAAATTGGCGAATTCGTCGCGTGCTGGGACATATTATTTATGGGGTGTATCGCTAGCGCCGCCGAGGGCGACGAACAAGCAGCCCGGCGGAGCAGAAAAATGGCAGGCGCACTGATTACTCAGCATCGCGCTCGGGGTGATCGGTAATCACCGATCGTTGATCAAGATTGACGGTCGACCCGCGGGCGTCAGGGATACGGGTTGGCCTCCGGTCATCGCCGGCGATCGAACTACGGTTCATGACGGCGAAGACGTTGAGACCTTCGCCCGGCGGCCGACCCGGCCCTGGGCGCGCAACTCCCTACGCTCCTTCAGCCACAGCCGCATATTGTGCGCCATCGTCCTACCGATCAACCGAGCGGGCGGAACCATGTAGAGACTGTCCAGCAGCGAGAACCGACGCAAAAACCATTCCGCCAGAACGGGATCCGTCTCGGCGGCGCCGAGGAACTGATCGAAGAGCCCGCCGACCGGACGCCACCACCGTGGCTCGGGGTGGCCCGTCGCATGGTGTAGAGCCACATCGCCGATGGCGTTCATCATCCACACCGGAAAGGTCGTCTTGGCGGTCAGTCGCGCGAGCGCTGCCGCCAGGTCACCGTCCGGTGACTCCAGGGCCCGGCGCAGGTTGCCGGCCTGAATCGACGTCATCGTCATGCCCTGCCCGAACGTGGGGTTGAAGCTGGCTACCGCATCACCGAACGGGATGATCCCGGCCGGGAAGCGCTCCAACTTGTGATAGCGACGCCATCTGCTCACCGGGAAGGCGTGATACGCCGGCTCACCGAGCGGCTGGGCGTGCGCCAGCGCTTTGTTGAAATGCTCCGGCAGCAGATCTTCTGCCAACGCCAGCATTTCGGGAAAGGTCCGCGGCGGTTTCTCGTGCGCCACACCGAATGTGGTCAGCACCCAGGTGCCGTCCTCGTAATGCAGCATGCCCAGCCCCAGCGACTTGTCGTGCGAGGCGCCCGCCACCACCACCTTCTCGGCGATCAACCCTTCGGGCATGCGGAACTGGTGTGTGGCGTAATTGATCCCGATGTCGACGGTTGCCTCCGGGGCGCGCTGATAGCCCCACTGTTCCAACCACACCGGCAGCCGAGTGCCGCGGCCGGCTGCGTCGACCACCAGATCCGCGGCTACGAAATCGGGTTCGGTACCAGGCACCGCTGGGTCCAGCAACACTCCGGTTACTCGCTGAAGCGCGGGCTCGAAGCGCGGTTCGGCGACCGGGCGCTGCACGATCGCGACGTTGTCGAGCTGCAGGACACGGCGCCGGATCTGCCACTCCAGGTGGGGGCGGCTGGGCACGTAAGCGGTGAACTCGTCACGCAGGGTGTGGCCGGTGCCCAGGACATGGCCTGCCGCACCGAGGTGGATGCAGTCGGGGCGGTTTTCCAACATCGGCACGCCCGCTGCCACCATGTCGTCCAGCAGGCCGGGGAAGAGGCCCTCGAACTCGTTGGCCCCGCGTGCCATCAGCATGTGCAGGTGACGATCCTGGGGAACGGTGGCGCGGTTGGCCGGTGTGCTCGGCAGGTCGTCCCGCTCGAAGAGCGTCACCCGCCCATAAAAGTCGGAAAGCACTCGCGCCGCAGACAGTCCGGCGATGCTCGCACCGACCACCACCGCATGATTTCTGTTCTCTACGCTCCCCACCATTCCCGAAGAGTACCCAGTACTGTGCGGTCACAACTGAAGGTGACGGAAGGGGCGGGCAGATGTCCGGTCGCTGGCGCACGAAATCGGTCGAGCAGTCGATAGCCGATACCGACGAGCCGACCACCCGGCTCCGCAAGGATCTGACCTGGCTTGACCTGGTGGTCTTCGGCGTCTCGGTGGTCATCGGCGCCGGCATCTTCACCGTCACCGCATCCACCGCCGGCGATATCACCGGCCCGGCCATCTGGATTTCGTTCCTGATCGCCGCGGGCACCTGCGCGCTGGCGGCGCTGTGCTACGCCGAGTTCGCTTCCACCCTGCCGGTGGCCGGCAGCGCCTACACCTTCTCCTATGCCACCTTCGGGGAGTTCATGGCCTGGATCATCGGCTGGAACCTGGTGCTGGAGTTGGCGATCGGCGCGGCGGTGGTCGCCAAGGGCTGGTCCAGCTATCTGGGGACGGTATTCGGTTTCGCCGGTGGCACCGTCGCGGTGGGTCCGATCGACTTCGACTGGGGCGCGTTGCTGATCGTCGGGCTGGTAGCCGTTCTGCTGGTGTTGGGCACCAAGTTGTCGTCCCGGTTCTCCGCGGTGGTCACCGCCGTCAAGGTGGCGGTCGTCATCCTGGTGGTGATCGTCGGCTCTTTCTATATCAAGGCCGCAAATTACAGCCCGTTCATCCCCAAACCCGAGGCCGAACACCAAGGCCGGGGCGTGGACCAGTCCGTGCTGTCGTTGCTGACCGGCGCCGGCGGCAGCCATTACGGCTGGTACGGCGTGCTGGCCGGCGCCTCGATCGTGTTCTTCGCGTTCATCGGGTTCGACATCGTGGCGACCATGGCCGAGGAAACCAAGAACCCGCAGCGCGACGTCCCGCGCGGCATCCTGGCCTCACTCGGGGTGGTGACGCTGCTTTACGTGGCGGTGGCGATCGTGTTGTCCGGGATGGTGTCCTACACCCAGCTGCGCACCGTCCCCGGACACGGTCAGGCCAATCTGGCCACCGCCTTCAAGGCGAACGGCATCTACTGGGCCAGCGGGATCATCTCGGTGGGCGCGTTGGCCGGCCTGACCACTGTGGTGATGGTGCTGATGCTCGGCCAGTGCCGGGTGCTGTTCGCGATGGCGCGCGACGGCCTGCTACCCCGGGGCCTTGCCAAGACCGGGTCGCGGGGCACCCCGGTGCGGATCACCGCGCTGGTCGCGGTGGTGATCGCGGCGACGGCGTCGGTGTTTCCCATCAACAAGCTCGAAGAGATGGTCAATGTCGGCACGTTGTTCGCCTTCGTCTTGGTCTCCGCCGGCGTCATCGTGCTGCGCAAGACCCGTCCGGACCTGCCCCGTGGGTTCCGTGCGCCCTGGGTGCCGCTACTACCGGTCGCGTCGGTGTGCGCCTGCCTGTGGCTGATGCTCAACCTGACCGCGCTGACCTGGCTTCGGTTCGCCGTCTGGTTGCTGGCGGGGATCGCCATCTACGTGGGCTACGGCCGCCGGCATTCGGTGCAGGCCCGGCGGGAGAGAGACGACACCGACCTGGACATTTAGGCAGCATATGGATACTTCCTTTACAAAATGATATCTGGTGTCTAGACACGAGACGCAACTGGTTGTAATGTCCAACTTCAGGTGGTGAGACTCACACAAGGAGGTATGGCGTATGACCACACAAATCGACGGCGCTCCGGAGGCGCCGGTAGCCGAGTGGCGCGACAAGAAGCGCTATCTGTGGCTGATGGGACTGATCGCACCGACGGCGTTGTTCGCGATGCTCCCGGTGATCTGGGGCATCAACAAGCTCGGCTGGCATACCGCGGCCCAGGTGCCGCTGTGGATCGGTCCCTTCCTGGTCTACATCCTGTTGCCGCTGCTGGACCTGCGCTTCGGTCCCGACGGGCAGAACCCGCCCGACGAAATGATGGAGCGGCTGGAAAACGACAAGTACTACCGCTATTGCACCTACATCTACATCCCGTTCCAGTACGCCAGCGTGATCCTGGGCGCCTATCTGTTCACCGCGTCCAACCTGCAGTGGCTGGGATATGAGAGCGGATTGGGCTGGCTCGGCAAGATCGGCGTAGCGCTCACTGTCGGCGTGCTCGGCGGCGTCGGCATCAACACCGCGCACGAGATGGGGCATAAGAAGGACTCGCTGGAGCGCTGGCTGTCCAAGATCACCCTGGCGCAGACCGCCTACGGGCACTTCTACATCGAGCACAACCGCGGCCACCACGTCCGCGTCTCCACCCCCGAGGACCCCGCCTCGGCCCGCTTCGGCGAGACCTTCTGGGAATTCCTGCCCCGCAGCGTGATCGGCAGCGCCCGCTCGTCGGTCCACCTCGAGGCGCAACGTATCCGCCGGCTCGGCAAGAGCCCCTGGGACCCCCGCACCTACCTGGGCAACGACGTGCTGAACGCCTGGGCTATGACGGTGGTGCTGTTCGGCGCGTTGATCGCGGCCTTCGGTGTGAGCGTGATCCCGTTCCTGGTCATCCAGGCCGTCTTCGGCTTCAGCCTGCTCGAGGCCGTCAACTATCTCGAACACTACGGCCTGCTACGGCAGCAGAACGCTAATGGTCGCTACGAGCGCTGCGCCCCGGTGCACAGCTGGAACTCCGACCACATCGTCACCAACTTGTTCCTGTACCACCTGCAGCGCCACAGCGACCACCACGCCAACCCCACGCGGCGCTACCAGACGCTGCGCAGCATGGAGGGTGCACCCAACCTGCCCAGTGGCTACGCGTCGATGATCTCGCTGACCTACTTTCCGCCGTTGTGGCGCAAGGTAATGGACCACCGGGTGCTCGAGCATTACGACGGCGACATCACCAAGGTCAACCTGCAGCCCCGCGTGCGGGAGAAGCTCCTGGCGAAGTACGGAGCTGCCGAAGAGGCCCAGGCGTGAGCGCGGCCTACAAGTGTCCCGTCTGCGACTACCGCTACGACGAGGCCAAAGGAGATGCCCGAGAAGGTTTTCCGGCCGGCACCGGCTGGGACCTGATCCCCGATGACTGGTGTTGTCCGGACTGCGCCGTCCGCGAGAAGCCCGATTTCGAATTAGTTCAGGAAGGATGACCACGATGGGTGACTACAAGCTCTACCAGTGCGTTCAGTGCGGTTTCGAGTACGACGAGGAGCTGGGCTGGCCGGAAGACGGCATCGCGCCCGGCACCCGGTGGGACGACATTCCCGACGACTGGAGCTGCCCGGACTGCGGTGCGGCCAAGTCCGACTTCGTCATGGTCGAGGTGGCGCGGTCGTGATCGGTGCCAACCTCGCTGCGAAAACAGATATGGTCGCGCCTGTGAAGCGGATTCCCTACGCCGAGGCGTCGAGGGCCTTACTCCGTGACTCCGTGCTCGACGCGATGCGCGATCTGCTGCTGACTCGCGACTGGTCGGCCATCACCCTGTCCGACGTCGCCCGGGCCGCCGGCATCAGCAGGCAGACCATCTACAACGAGTTCGGGTCCCGTCAGGGCCTGGCGCAGGGTTACGCCCTGCGCCTGGCCGACCGGCTGGTGGACATCGTCAAGGCTGCCCTGGACGCCAACATCGGCAACATCTACGTGTCGTTCCTGCAGGGTTTCCGAGCATTCTTCGCCGAGACGGCGGCCGACCCGCTGGTGATCTCGCTGTTGAGCGGTGTCGCCAAGCCGGACCTGTTGCAGCTCATCACCACCGACAGCGCGCCCATCATCACCCGGGCGTCCGAGCGGCTGGCCACCGCGTTCACCCAGACCTGGCTGGCCACCAGCGACGACGATGCCCATGTGCTGTCACGGGCCATCGTCCGGTTGTGCTTGAGCTACGTGTCCATGCCGCCGGAGGCCGACCACGACGTGGCGGCGGACCTGGCCAGGATGATGACTCCGTTCGCTGAGCGTCACGGCGTCATCAACGTGCCCTGACCAGGGAAGGCACAGGAACGGAGGTTACAGTGAGTCGAGAGCAACGAGGCTGACGCACCTGCCCGATTCGCCTGAGCCCCCCAAAGAAGGATGTAACCCCCTATGACGACGCTCGAAACTTCGCTTACCCCCGACGTTCTGAACGGCATCGACTTCAAAGTTGCCGATCTGTCGCTGGCGGATTTCGGCCGCAAAGAACTCCGGATCGCCGAGCACGAGATGCCCGGTCTGATGTCCCTGCGCCGCGAATACGCCGAGGTGCAGCCGCTGAAGGGAGCCCGCATCTCGGGTTCGCTCCACATGACCGTCCAGACCGCGGTGTTGATCGAAACACTCACCGCGCTGGGTGCCGAAGTCCGGTGGGCGTCGTGCAACATCTTCTCGACGCAGGACCATGCGGCGGCCGCCGTCGTCGTCGGCCCGCATGGCACTCCCGAGGAGCCCAAAGGTGTCCCGGTTTTCGCCTGGAAGGGCGAGACGCTGGAGGAGTACTGGTGGGCCGCCGAGCAGATGCTCACCTGGCCGGACGAGGACAAGCCGGCCAACATGATCCTGGATGACGGTGGCGACGCCACCATGATGGTGCTGCGCGGCATGCAGTACGAGAAGGCCGGCGTCGTACCGCCCGCGGAGGAAGACGACTCAGCGGAATGGAAAATCTTCCTGAGCGTGCTGCGCAACCGCTTCGAGACCGACAAGGGCAAGTGGACCAAGATCGCCGAGTCGGTCAAGGGCGTCACCGAGGAGACCACCACCGGTGTGCTGCGCCTCTATCAGTTCGCCGCGGCCGGTGACCTCGCCTTCCCGGCGATCAACGTCAACGACTCGGTCACCAAGTCCAAGTTCGACAACAAGTACGGCACCCGGCACTCGCTGATCGACGGCATCAACCGCGGTACCGATGCCCTGATCGGCGGCAAGAAGGTGCTGATCTGTGGCTACGGCGACGTCGGCAAGGGCTGCGCGGAGGCCATGAAGGGCCAGGGCGCCCGGGTCCAGGTCACCGAGATCGACCCGATCAACGCGCTACAGGCGATGATGGAGGGCTTCGACGTCGTCACCGTCGAGGACGCCATCGGCGACGCGGACATCGTCGTGACCTCGACCGGCAACAAAGACATCATCATGCTCGACCACATCAAGCAGATGAAGGATCACTCGATCCTGGGCAACATCGGCCACTTCGACAACGAAATCGACATGGCCGGCCTCGAGCGCTCCGGCGCGACGAGGACCAACATCAAGCCGCAGGTCGACCTGTGGACCTTCGGCGACACCGGCCGCTCGGTCATCGTGCTGTCCGAGGGGCGGCTGCTGAACCTGGGTAACGCCACCGGCCACCCGTCGTTCGTGATGAGCAACAGCTTCGCCAACCAGACGATCGCCCAGATCGAGCTGTGGACCAAGAACGACGAGTACGACAACGAGGTGTACCGCCTGCCCAAGCACCTCGACGAGAAGGTGGCCCGCATCCACGTCGAGGCGCTCGGTGGCAAGCTCACCAAGCTGACCAAGGACCAGGCCGAATACCTCGGCGTCGACGTCGAGGGCCCGTACAAGCCGGACCACTACCGCTACTGACGCGCCGAGCGTGACGCTGGCTTCACGTTCGACGCCCAGCGTGAAGCTGGCTTCACAGTCGGCGGCTATTAGGCTCGCGCCGTGCTGATCGCGATCGAAGGCGTCGACGGCTCGGGCAAGCGCACGTTGACCGACGGCCTGCGCGCGGCACTCGGCGCTGCGGGCAAGTCGGTGGCGACGCTGGCTTTCCCGCGGTACGGGCGGTCGATCACCGCCGACCTCGCGGCCGAGGCGCTGCACGGTCAGCACGGCGACCTCGCCGACTCGGTGTATGCGATGGCGACCCTGTTCGCGCTGGACCGGTCCGCGGCCGTCGCGGAGATCGATCGGCTGACACGCGGGCACGACGTGGTCATCCTGGACCGTTACGTCGCCTCCAACGCGGCCTACAGTGCGGCCCGGCTGCACCAGGATGCGACCGGCGACGCGGTGGCGTGGGTGCACGCGCTGGAATACGGGCGACTCGCGCTGCCCGTGCCGGACTGGCAGATCCTGCTCGCGGTGCCGGCCGAACTCGCCGGGCAGCGTGCCCGCGACCGGGCCGAGAGCGACCCGGGCCGGGCGCGGGACAGCTACGAACGCGACGACGGATTGCAGCGCCGCACCGGCGCGGTCTACGCCGAACTGGCCGCCGCGGACTGGTCGGGGCGATGGCTCGTGGTGGACGCAGACGTCGATCCGGGGGCTTTGGCGGCCCAGTTGACGGCCGGTTAGCACAAATTCGGTGCCATTTGGGCCGATCAATCAAGAAACACGCGTGTGGTAGCCGAGTTTTGTCCTGATCTGGTGACACCATGGACACCATGAGGCAAAGGATTCTCGTCGTCGATGACGACGCTTCGCTGGCCGAGATGCTCACCATCGTGTTACGTGGGGAGGGTTTCGACACCGCGGTTATCGGCGACGGCACTCAGGCCCTTACCGCGGTGCGCGAGTTGCGCCCGGATCTGGTGCTGCTGGACTTGATGCTGCCCGGCATGAACGGCATCGACGTGTGTCGGGTGCTGCGTGCGGATTCGGGTGTGCCGATCGTCATGCTGACGGCCAAGACCGACACCGTGGACGTGGTGCTGGGCCTGGAGTCCGGCGCCGACGACTACATCATGAAGCCGTTCAAGCCCAAGGAGTTGGTCGCGCGGGTGCGCGCGCGGCTGCGCCGTAACGACGACGAGCCGGCCGAGATGCTGTCGATCGCCGACGTCGACATCGACGTCCCGGCGCACAAGGTCACCCGCAACGGCGAGCAGATCTCCCTGACCCCGCTGGAATTCGACCTGCTGGTCGCATTGGCGCGTAAACCCCGTCAGGTGTTTACTCGTGATGTGCTGCTCGAACAGGTCTGGGGATACCGGCACCCGGCGGACACCCGCCTGGTGAACGTGCACGTCCAGCGCCTGCGCGCGAAGGTCGAGAAAGACCCTGAGAACCCCACCGTGGTTCTGACCGTTCGAGGAGTGGGATACAAGGCCGGCCCCCCGTGATCCGGCCGGGGAAGCGCGGTGTAGGTGATCTGGCGCTCGCCACGACGTAGTCGAGGTCGCTGGGGGCGTTCTGGCCCCTTGCCGCGCGGCTTGAGCGCATTGAGCCGAGCTGTCGCCGTGGTATGGCGTCGATCGCTGCAGCTTCGTGTCGTGGCATTGACGCTCGGTCTGTCGCTGGCGGTGATTCTGGCGCTGGGCTTCGTGTTGACCAGTCAGGTCACCAACCGAGTGCTCGAGGTGAAGGTCAAGGCTGCGACCGATCAGATCGAGCGGGCTCGCGGCACCGTCAGCGGAATCGTCAACGGTGAGGAAACCCGTTCGCTGGACAGCAGCCTGCAACTGGCGCGCAACACGCTGACCTCCAAGACCGATCCCGCCTCCGGCGCCGGCCTGGCCGGTGCCTTCGATGCGGTGCTGATGGTGCCGGGCGACGGGCCGCGGGCCGCCTCGACGGCAGGACCCGTCGACCAGGTGCCGACCGCGCTGCGTGGTTTCGTCAAGGCTGGGCAGGCCGCCTACCAGTACGCGACCGTGCATACCGAGGGCTTCTCCGGACCGGCCCTGATCGTCGGCACGCCGACGTCCTCGCGGGTGGCCAACCTGGAGCTGTATCTGATCTTCCCGCTGGCCAACGAGCAGGCCACCATCACCCTGGTGCGCAGCACGATGGCGACCGGCGGCCTGGTGCTGCTGGTTCTGCTGGCCGGCATTGCTCTGCTGGTTTCGCGGCAGGTGGTGGTACCGGTGCGGTCGGCTTCGCGGATAGCCGAGCGGTTCGCCGAGGGGCACCTGTCCGAGCGCATGCCGGTCCGCGGCGAGGACGACATGGCCCGGCTGGCGATGTCGTTCAACGACATGGCCGAAAGCCTGTCCCGTCAGATCACCCAGCTCGAAGAGTTCGGCAACCTGCAACGCCGCTTCACCTCCGACGTCAGCCACGAACTGCGCACCCCGCTGACGACCGTGCGGATGGCCGCCGACCTGATCTATGACCACAGCTCGGACCTGGATCCCGCGCTGCGGCGCTCCACCGAGCTGATGGTCAACGAGCTTGACCGCTTCGAGACGCTGCTCAACGACCTGCTGGAGATCTCCCGCCACGACGCCGGTGTCGCAGAACTGTCCGTCGAGGCGGTGGATCTGCGTACCACCGTGAACAACGCGCTCGTCAACGTCGGCCACCTGGCCGAGGAGGCCGGCATCGAGTTGCTGGTGGACCTGCCGACCGACGAGGTCATCGCCGAGGTCGACGCGCGGCGGGTCGAACGCATTCTGCGCAACCTCATCGCCAACGCCATCGACCATGCCGAACACAAGCCGGTACGGATCCGGATGGCCGCCGACGAGGATACCGTCGCCGTTACCGTTCGCGACTACGGCGTCGGCCTGCGACCCGGCGAGGAGAAGCTGGTGTTCAGCCGGTTCTGGCGCTCGGACCCGTCGCGGGTGCGACGCTCCGGGGGCACCGGGCTGGGTCTGGCGATCAGCATCGAGGACGCCCGGCTGCACCAGGGCCGTCTGGAAGCCTGGGGCGAACCCGGACAAGGGGCGTGTTTCCGGCTGACGCTGCCGCTGGTTCGCGGACACAAGGTCACCACCAGCCCGCTCCCCATGAAGCCGATTCCGGCGCCGCCACCGGCAGCCAACCCGGCGTCCGTCATCGACCAGCGGCCTCGGGAGCATGCCGGATGATGCGCGCGATAGGTGCCCTGCTGATGGCGGTCGGCGTGCTGGCCGGCTGTGCGAGCGTCCCGAGTTCGTCGGCGCCGCAGGCCATCGGAACCGTCGAGCGGCCGGCCCCGTCGAACCTGCCGAAACCCACCCCCGGCATGGATCCGGACGTACTGCTGCGGGAATTCCTGAAGGCCACCGCCGACCCGGCCAACCGGCACCTGGCCGCTCGGCAATTCCTCACCCAGTCGGCGTCCAATTCCTGGGACGACGCCGGTAGCGCGCTGTTGATCGACCACGTGGTGTTCGTCGAAACCCGTGGTGCCGAACGGGTGTCGGCGACCATGCGGGCCGACATCCTGGGTTCGCTGTCCGATGTCGGGGTCTTCGAGACCGCCGATGGTCAGCTGCCGGACCCGGGACCGATCGAGCTGGTGAAGACCTCGGGCGGGTGGCGCATCGACCGCCTGCCCAACGGCGTGTTCCTGGACTGGCAGCAATTCCAGGCGACCTACAAACGCAACACGCTGTACTTCGCCGACCCCACCGGCAAGACCGTGGTGCCTGACCCGCGCTACGTCGCGGTGTCCGACCACGACCAGTTGGCCACCGAGCTGCTGTCCAAGTTGCTGGCCGGGCCCCGTCCGGAGATGGCGCACACGGTGCGCAATCTGCTGTCTCCGCCGCTGCGGCTACGCGGGCCGGTCACCCGCGCCGACGGCGGCAAGAGTGGGGTCGGCAAGGGCTACGGCGGCGCCCGCGTCGAGCTGGAGAAGTTGTCCACCACGGACCCGCACAGCAGGGCTCTGCTCGCCGCGCAGATCATCTGGACCCTGGCGCGCGCCGACATCCGGGGACCATACGTGATCAACGCCGACGGGGCGCCTCTGGACGACCGGTTCGCGCAGGGCTGGAACACCTCCGATGTCGCCGCCACCGACCCCGGAGTAGCCGACGGCGCCGGCGCGGGACTGCATGCGCTGGTCGGTGGCTCACTGGTCGAGCTGGACGGGCAGCGCATCAGCACCGTGGCGGGGGCTTTCGGTCACATGGGCGACCAGACCGGAGCCGCGCTGTCGCGCAGCGGGCGGCAGGTGGCCTCGGTGGTGACGTTGCGCCGCGGCGCCCCGGACATGGCGGCATCGCTGTGGATCGGAGATCTCGGCGGCGAGGCGGTCCAGTCCGCCGACGGGCACAATTTGTCGCGGCCCAGCTGGTCGCTGGACGACGCGGTGTGGGTGGTGGTCGACGCCAACAACGTGTTGCGTGCCATCCAGGAGCCCGCGACCGGGCAACCGGCCCGGATTCCGGTCGATTCGACCGCGGTGTCCAGCCGCTTCCCCGGACCGATCACCGACCTGCAGCTGTCCCGCGACGGGACCCGCGCGGCGATGGTGATCGGGGGGCAGGTGATCCTCGCCGGCGTCGAGCAGACCCAGGCCGGTCAGTTCGCGCTGACCTACCCGCGGCGGCTCGGCTTCGGTCTCGGAACGTCGGTGGTGTCGCTGTACTGGCGAACCGGGGACGACATCGTGGTGACCCGCAACGACGCCACCCACCCGGTGTCCTACGTCAACCTGGACGGGGTGAATTCCGATGCGCCCGCACGCGGCCTGCAGATCCCGTTGTTCGCGATCGCGGCCAGCCCGTCCACGGTGTACGTCGCCGGTCCGCAGGGCGTGCTGATGTACTCGGCATCGGCCGCCGAGACGCAACAGGGCTGGTCAGAGGTCGCTGGGCTGATGATCGGCGGAGCTGCGCCCGTGCTGCCCGGGTAACGGTGTCTCACGCTGGACCCAACCGGCTACCCTGCTGGTGAGGAGGCGCTAGTCGATGTCGCCCAAGGTTCCTTTCCTGCGTTGGGAGGACCCGTTCCGCGCCCTGGAGATGCTGGCTTCGCTGTGGTCGTCGACCGGTATACCGTCGGTCGGCGCCCACGCGGTGGCGATGCCCTATCGGACCTTGTTCGCCACGTTGCAACAGTTGCTGGTCGGCAAAAAAGTCACCGTTCGCATCGGCGACCACGACGTGAGGCTGACCGTCGTCGAGCTGGAATCGGAGCTTGATCCGCAGGGATTGCCGGTCGGTCAGCTCGGCGAAGTCCGGGTGGCCGCCCGCGACATCAGCTGGGCCGACAACCGGCTACAGAGTGCGGTGGCGGTGCTGCGCAATGTGCATATTCGCCCGGGGGTGCCGCCGATCGTGATCGCGGCGCCCACCGAGTTGACCACCGAGTTGCCCAAAGACATCTTCGACCACGTGCTCGAGCAGGCCGCACCTCACCTGCGCAGCGACTCGGGCGAGGATGGGACGGCACGGCTGAGCTGGGTACGACGACCGGGTCTGGGCGGTCTGGAAGTCGACGCCGACGTGGTGGGCTCGACGCTGTGGCTGCGGCCCCGCGCTGTGGTAGCCGGCCAGCGGCGGTGGAAGCTGCCGTTGCGGACGCCGGCTTACCAGGTGCCGCTGCCGGAATTGCCGCACGGACTGATGATCACCGGCGTCGAGCTGACGCCGGACTCCCTGCACCTGTCCGGCCTGTTGCCGGAGTGGCGGATGGAGTTGCCGCTGCGGGCGCTGGAAGACCTGATCACCCAGTTGAGTCAGGGGGCGCTGAGCTTCAGCTGGCCGTCGCTGTGGTGGGGGTCGGATTGACCCGCGGGAATTACACTCGCATAAACTACATGGCTGTAATTGTGGTGAAGAATTTGCTGGCCGGACCGTGAATCAATTTCTCGTGTGATTGCCGATCGAGTGCGGTGCGGGTGGCCAGCGGGTCCGTAGCACGGCCTCGGAGTCGAAAACTGTTCCGCACGTAACTATTTGGCGACGACACAGTCACGGCGCGGCGGGCGCTCGGCATCGGTTCGGCAACCATCAATTCTGGGCTCTAGGCAAGAATTCGGCGCGTGGATACGGTTTCCCATTGTTATTGACGTTGTTATTGAACGCAGAGGTAATTGGCGAGAGCGAACGGAGTTGGCGTTGCGGATTGTCCATCGATTCTGCGTGGCGGTTGCCGCCGGCGCGGGGTTGTGCGGAGCTGCGCTGGCATCGGGTCCGGGTGCGCTGGCCACTCCACTACGGACCGGCGGAGCGAGTTGCATCGAGCAGCAGATGGGATTGGCTGCCGGGCCGGTAGCCGCCGCGGGACCGGTTGCCGCGGCACCGGTGGTGCTGCCAGGCCCGGTGCCGATCGCGCCGGCCGTGCCCGTCGTGCCCGTGGTGCCGCCGGGGCCTGTCGTACCTCCCGTGCCCCCAGTCCCTGTGGTGCCTCCGGTGGCACCGGTTGTTCCGGTCGCGGGTGCCGGAGCCGGCGCGGCCGAGGCAGCGCCGGTGGCCGCTCCGGTAGCGACGCAGGCGGGGACGGGCAAGGGAGCGCCCATGACTTCGTCGTCCGGGAAGGCCGCCGATCCGGTCGTGCTGCCCGGGCCACCGACACCGACGCCTCAGTCCGTTGCCGCCGAGGTGCCGTCGGCGCCGATCCCCGCCGTACTGGCGGGGACGACGACGGCACTGCCGGCGTGCGGGGCGGTGGGCGCTCCGGCGCAGTAGGGGTCGTCAAGATGGCTGACCGTGGTGCGAACAAAGCGCTTGTTCGCAGGCATTTGCTCGAGGCGATCAATCGTAAGCAGCCCGGATTGTGGGCCGAAATCATGAGCGAGGACTTCGACATCCACCATCCGCTCGTCGAAGCCGGACGCGTCGGCTACGCAAGAGCCATCGACGTTCTCTGGCGGGCGTTCCCCGACGTATCCATCGAAATCCTGGATCTGGTGGCGGAGGACGACAGAGTCGTGGCGCGGTACGTGGACCGCGGCACCCATCTTGGTGAGTTCATGGGACTCCCGCCCAGTGGCAGGACCTATGCCAAGCACGGGTTCGCCATGTACCGGATCGCCGGCGGGCGATTGGCCGAGGCCTGGATTCAAGAGGATGACCTGGCATTTCAGACACAGCTGTTCGGTCCGGCGGACGCGCAGCAGTAAGTCCTCGTCTGTCGACAGCTGCCGGCCGCAAGCCCGTGTCAGTGGATGGCATTACTATCGAATGTATGTTCGATCAATCGCATGAGGCTTCAGGAGCCGATTCGTTAGGCAGGCCTGCGTCTGCCGAGCAGTGGGCGCGGTTTGATGCCCATCTGCGGGAGGTGGTGTTTTGCCGGGAGGTGCTACTGCCGTACCCATCATCTGTTGAAGACGTTCTGGGGCTGGACCGAAAAGCAACTCGCCGACGGCACCCTGATTCTGACTTCCCCGGCCGGGGACACCCACGTCACCAACCCTTGCAGTGCCCTACTCTTTCCCAGCCTGTGTCATGCGGTGGGCGGCATGCCCACCCCCGAAGTCCACCCACCGCCCGATTACTGCGCCGAGCGCACCGCGATGATGCCGCAACGCCGCCGCACCCGCGCCCAGGACCGCGCCTGCCGGGTGGCCACCGAGCGCCACAACCACCGGGCCCGCATCACCCACCCCGCCAACATCAACGACTACTTCGCCCGTGCCGCCGCCAAACCCGCACGACGAACCCCCACCCTTCCAGCCGGGGCCCTCTTCAGCTGGCCGGCCGGTCGGGGTTGAGGGTCGACGGTTGCACGGGTTTGGCGTCGGCTTCCTTGTCGCTGTCGATGGCCGGGACGCCTTCCTTGACGATCACCGGGTCACCGACATGGACGGTGTTGTAATACCACTCCGCGTCCGTGGGGCTCAGGCTGATGCAGCCATGGCTGACGTTCTCCGCCCCCATGGCGTTGATCGCCCATGGCGCCGAATGCACGTACAGGCCGTGATTGGTGATCCGCACGGCGTATTCGACCTGGAGCCGGTAACCGTCCGGATTGTCAACGGGAATGCCGACGCTGCTCGAATCCATCATCACCGAGCGGTCCTTCGCGAGCACGCTGTACGTGCCCACCGGGGTCGCGTATTCAGGTCTGCCCATCGACGCCGGGAGCACACCCGCCTCGCCGAAGTGCGACCGGTGATGTGGCGCCGGCAGGGCCGGCGGCGGTGTGTCAGCGTCGACGCCGTCGACGCTGACGGTGAAGGTGTGGTTAGCGATATCGGCGACACCGACGACGGCGGGACCCGTCTTGAAATCGGTACGCAGCCCGCCCACCGAGAGCGCCACCGTGCTGTGCGCGGGCCAGAACCGGTCCGGAGTCCACTGCACGACGTTGCTGTCCAGCCAATCGAACTTGCCGCTCATAGCCGGTGCCGACGTCACTTCGATGGCCCGTTCCGCGGCCGCCCGATCGGTGACCGGACGGCCGAAGGTCACTACAACGGGGTGCGCAACACCCACGACGGAGCCGCGCACGGGCCGGATCGCGGCGATGCCGGAGTAACCACTGGACTTGCTCGCCGCCAGCAGGGTGACACCCGAGTGCCCGGCGATCACCGTCGAAGTGATGCCCAGCAACACCAACAGAGACCGGAACGCCGCCCGCATTGCTTTCACTCCAGAGTAATTTGTCGGATGGGTAATAACTCGTCGTGCTGGAATGGTAGGACCGCGACCAGCGCGAAAATGAAAGCGCGCGTGCGCAAGTCGGTCAGCGTTTGGTTACAACTCGGTCTCCGTCCGGACTTGTCGCCCCCGCCTGTGACACTCGTCGCATGCTCGATCTGATCCTGCCGCTGCAGTGCGGCGGCTGCGGGGCCGCGGGCACCCGGTGGTGTCCGGCATGCCGCGATGAACTCACCGTCGAAGCCGGCGAACCGCTGGTGATGACTCCGCGCATCGACCCCGGCGTCGCCGTGTTCGCCCTCGGCCGTTACGCCGGGGCCAGGCGCCAGGCCATCCTGTCGCTCAAGGAGCGCGGTCGCGGCGACCTCGTCACACCGCTCGCGCACGCGCTGGCGGTCGGCATTCACCGGTTGCTGTGCTGGGGCATGGTGGACACCCCGCTGACGATCGTGCCCGCGCCGACGCGGCAATCCGCCGCCCGCCGGCGCGGCGGGGACCCCGTCACCCGGATAGCGCAGGTGGCCGTGGCCGCTCATCCGGACATCGCTGTCACTGCCGCGCTGCGTATGCGGGCCCTGGCCCGCGACTCGGTGGGACTGGACACCGGGGCTCGTGAGCGCAACATCGCCGGCCGGGTGCGGCTTCGCGGACGGCCGGCGAGCACCGAGGTGCTGCTCGTCGACGACATCGTTACCACGGGGGCCACGGCGCGCGAATCGGTCCGGGTGCTCCGGGCCGCCGGCATGCGGGTGGCGGCGGTTGTGGCTATCGCCGCAACGTGAAGAACTCGCAACAGGTCCGAGAATTGGGTGGCAAGTTGAGGCGAACAGGGTCTAACGTCGACACCAGATTCTCGACTTACGGTCGCTGAAATTGCCAGGTTGAGCAGCACCCGCGGTAGGAGGTGAGATTCGACTTCTTGCTCCGGCGGGCAGCCTGCGGCGGTGGCTTTCCCAGACCGCTCTAACCCCGTCGGCGCGTATCCGTGAATGCCGGGCACGCAGGGCGCGTGTGACGTGAAAAGAGAAACGAGTTGTCACGAATGTCAAGGATTACCGCGGATTCCGAGCAGGTCGCAGCACCGGCCGGAGCCGAAGACCAGGCCGAACCGATGGCCCACGCCGAGATCGTGTTCAAGGGTCGCAACGTCGAGATCCCCGATCATTTCCGCATCTACGTTTCACAGAAGCTCGCCCGCTGCGAGCGATTCGACAAGACCATCTACCTCTTCGACGTAGAACTCGACCATGAACGCAACCGCCGCCAGCGCAAGTCCTGTCAACGGATAGAGATCACCGCCCGCGGTCGCGGCCCTGTTGTGCGAGGCGAGGCCTGCGCCGACAGTTTCTATGCCGCGCTCGAGGGCGCCGTCAGCAAGCTGGAGAACCGGCTGCGCCGCGGCAAGGATCGCCGCAAGGTGCACTACGGAGACAAGACTCCGGTGTCGCTGGCCGAGGCCACCGCGGTGCTGCCGCCGCCGGAGAAGGCGTTCGCTGCCGAGCCGGCCGAACCCCACGACCACGACGGCGTCGAAGTCGACCACGAGCCGGGTCAGGTGGTCCGGGTCAAGGAGCATCCGGCCAAGCCCATGTCGGTCGACGACGCGCTCTACGAGATGGAGCTCGTCGGGCACGACTTCTTCCTCTTCTTCGACAAGGAGACCGAACGGCCTTCGGTGGTCTACCGCCGGCACGCCTACGACTACGGCCTGATTCGCCTCGCCTAGTCCCGGCTGAGCTGCGGAACGGCGGCCTTTACCCGGCCGTCACCTAGGATGGGGGTCGCCCGAGACTCCTACCCGCAGGGGAACATCCCAAAAGGGGACAACACTGTGCTGTCGAAGTTGTTGCGCCTTGGTGAAGGACGCATGGTCAAACGGCTCAAGAAGGTGGCCGACTATGTCAACACGTTGTCCGACGATGTCGAAAAGCTCAGCGACGCCGAACTGAGAGCCAAGACCGACGAGTTCAGAAGGCGTCTCGCCGACGAGAAAAACCCTGAGGACCTCGACGACCTGCTGCCCGAGGCCTTCGCGGTGGCTCGCGAAGCCGCCTGGCGGGTGCTGGACCAGCGCCCCTTCGACGTCCAGGTGATGGGCGCGGCGGCCCTGCACCTGGGCAACGTCGCCGAGATGAAGACCGGTGAAGGCAAGACCCTGACCTGCGTCTTGCCGGCCTACCTCAACGCGCTGGCCGGCAAAGGCGTGCACGTCGTCACCGTTAACGACTATCTGGCCAAACGCGACAGCGAGTGGATGGGGCGTGTGCACCGTTTCCTCGGCCTGGACGTCGGGGTCATCCTGGCCCAGATGACGCCCGATGAGCGCCGCGTCGCCTACAACGCCGACATCACCTACGGCACCAACAACGAGTTCGGCTTCGACTACCTGCGCGACAACATGGCCCACTCGCTGGACGACCTGGTGCAACGTGGGCACAACTTTGCCATCGTCGACGAGGTCGACTCCATCCTGATCGACGAGGCCCGTACCCCGCTGATCATCTCCGGCCCCGCCGACGGCGCGTCCAACTGGTACACCGAGTTCGCCCGGATCGCGCCGCTCATGCAGAAGGACGTCCATTACGAGGTGGACCTGCGCAAGCGCACCGTTGGCGTGCACGAGAAGGGCGTGGAGTTCGTCGAGGACCAGCTGGGAATCGACAACCTCTACGAGGCCGCCAACTCCCCGCTGGTCAGCTACCTCAACAACGCGCTGAAGGCCAAAGAGCTGTTCAACCGCGACAAGGACTACATCGTCCGCAACGGCGAGGTGCTCATCGTCGACGAGTTCACCGGCCGCGTGCTGATCGGACGCCGCTACAACGAGGGCATGCACCAGGCCATCGAGGCCAAAGAACACGTCGAGATCAAGGCCGAGAACCAGACGCTGGCCACCATCACCCTGCAGAACTACTTCCGGCTTTACGACAAGCTGGCCGGCATGACCGGTACCGCCCAGACCGAGGCGGCAGAGCTGCACGAGATCTACAAACTGGGTGTCGTCCCCATCCCCACCAACAAGCCGATGGTTCGCACCGATCAGTCCGACCTCATCTACAAGACCGAAGAGGCCAAGTACATCGCGGTGGTCGACGACGTCGCCGAGCGCTACGAGAAGGGCCAGCCGGTCCTGATCGGCACCACCAGCGTGGAGCGCTCGGAGTACCTGTCGCGGCAGTTCCAGAAAAGGCGTATCCCGCACAACGTCCTCAACGCCAAGTACCACGAGCAGGAGGCGGGCATCATCGCCGAGGCGGGCCGGCGTGGCGGCATCACCGTGGCCACCAACATGGCCGGCCGCGGTACCGACATCGTGCTGGGCGGCAACGTCGACTTCCTCACCGACAAGCGGCTGCGCGAGCGCGGCCTGGATCCGGTGGAGACGCCCGAGGAATACGAAGAGGCCTGGCACCAGGAGCTGCCCAAGGTCAAGAAAGAGGCGACCGCGGAGGCCACCGAGGTCATCGAGGCCGGCGGCCTGTACGTGTTGGGCACCGAGCGCCACGAGTCGCGCCGTATCGACAACCAGCTGCGGGGGCGGTCCGGCCGCCAGGGCGACCCGGGGGAGTCGCGGTTCTACCTGTCGCTGGGTGACGAGCTCATGCGCAGGTTCAACGGGGCCGCGCTGGAGAGCCTGCTGACCCGGCTGAACCTGCCCGACGACGTGCCGATCGAGGCCAAGATGGTCACCCGCGCCATCAAGAGCGCCCAGACCCAGGTCGAGCAGCAGAACTTCGAGATGCGCAAGAACGTCCTGAAGTACGACGAGGTGATGAACCAGCAGCGCAAGGTCATCTACGCCGAGCGCCGCCGCATCCTCGAGGGGGAGAACCTCAAGGAGCAGGCCCTGGACATGCTCCGCGATGTGATCACCGCCTACGTCAACGGCGCGACCAGCGAAGGCTACGCCGAGGACTGGGATCTGGACGCGTTGTGGACCGCGCTCAAGACGCTGTACCCGGTGGGGATCAGCCACGAGTCGCTGACCCACCCCGACGCGGACTCCGACCGCGACGACCTGACCCGCGAGGAACTGCTCGAGGCGCTCCTCGAGGACGCCGACAAGGCTTATGCCGCAAGGGAAGCCGAGCTCGAAGAGATCGCCGGCGAGGGCGCGATGCGCCAGCTGGAGCGCAACGTGCTGCTCAACGTGATCGACCGGAAGTGGCGTGAGCACCTCTACGAGATGGACTACCTCAAGGAGGGCATCGGGCTGCGGGCGATGGCCCAACGCGATCCGTTGGTGGAGTACCAGCGCGAGGGCTACGACATGTTCACGGCCATGCTCGACGGCATGAAGGAAGAGTCGGTCGGCTTCCTGTTCAACGTCAGCGTGGAGGCGGTCCCGGCACCCCAGGTCGATGTCGCCCCGGTCGAACAACCCGAAGGCCTGGCGGAATTTGCCGCGGCCGCTCAGGAGAAGCCGGCCCGCGAGCCGGCTCCCAAAGAGCCGGTAAGTACGTTGCGCGCCAAGGGAATCGACGACAGCGACGCGCCCGCGTTGACTTACTCGGGCCCGTCCGAGGACGGCTCGGCGCAGGTGCAGCGCAACGGCGGCGGCGCGGCCAGGACCGCGGCCGGGGCGGCCGCCGGCGGCAGCCGTCGGGAGCGTCGTGCCGCGGCGCGCCAACAAGGCCGCGGCGCCAAACCGCCGAAGTCGGTAAAGAAGCGCTAGCCGGCGGGATCGGCGCCGAGCGTGAAGCTGGCTGCACGCTCGACACCGAACGTCCCGCCAGCTTCACGTTCGAGCCCAGCGCTAGAACTACACGCCCAGGACGAAGGCCTCCACCGGCCGCCGACAGCCACGCAGTTCGAGCTGACGTCGGCGCGACGAGACCATGAGATCGTCGGCCACTCCGGACGCGACGAGCAACTCCCCGCCGGCGGCGTGTTGCTGCATACGCGCCGCGACGTTGACCGGATCACCCAGCGCAGTGAAGTCGACGATCGCGCCGCCGACGTTGCCCACGTACGCGACGCCTGCGTTGACCGCCACGCCCAGTTCCAGCCAGGGCCCCTCATCGCTGCCGTAGCCGACGGCTTTGAGCAGGCCTAAACCGGCTGCGACGGCATGGCTGCGGTACCGGGGACCGCTGATGCCGCGAACGAAGAACGCCATCACTTCGTCCCCGATCAGCTTGTCGATCACCGCGTCATGACGCAGGAGCGTCTGCGTCGCAGCGTCGTAGAAGCGGTTGAGCAGCGCGGCGAAGTGTGTCGCCGCACCGCGCTGACCCAGCGCGGTGGAGCCACGGACGTCGGCGAACAGGACCGCGACGTCCACCTCGGCACCGCCGGCGGGAAGCGCATCGCAGCACCGACTGCACAGGTTCGGGTTCTTGCGCGACGGGCTGAAGCCGGCGACGGCCAGAATTCGACCGGCCGGGCCACCGAACGGGTTGTTGCACAGCTTGCATCGCGGCGCTGAGGGAAGGTAGCGAAACACGCGCCGTGCCCTGACCAAGGAAGCGTGACCGTCGGTCAGGACGCTGTCCCAGGGGTTGTGCTCGATCACCGTCACCATGGACACAGGGTAGGGCGGCCGAACGGGGCGTCACATGGGGCAACTGCCCCACTAAGTGCAGAATGAGGGCGTGCGCAAAGCCGAGTTGCTGGCGGCCATATCGCTGGCCATCGACCTCGGTCTGGGTCAGCCGATGGAACACATGCTTCGGTCCACCCTGATCGCAACTCGCATCGCCGAGCGGATGGGCCTGGACGCGGGGCAGCGCGCGACGGTGTACTACGCCAACCTGGTGGGATGGATCGGTTGTCACGCCGATTCCCATGAACTTTCGGCGCTGTTCGGTGACGACATCGTCTTCCGGGCCGACACCTACGGGGTGGATATGGCCGGGTTGCCGTTCCTGCGTCTCATGGTCAGTCACGTCGGGCGCGGATTGCCGGCGTGGGAACGCGGCGTCCGCTCGGCGGCCTTCCTGCTGACGGCACGCAACCAGGTGGCCAACCTGATCAGTTCGCACTGCAGTTCGGCCGGGGTGCTGTCCGACCGGATCGGGCTGGACAGCCAGGTCGGAGCGGCGCTGGCCTATATCTTCGAGCGCTGGGACGGCCGGGGGATGCCGAACGGTGCTCGGGGAGAGGAGATTCCGCTCGAAATCCACATCGTGCACCTGTCCGATGTCATCGAGGTCCACCTGCGGGCGGGCGGTCTGGAACAAGCGGTAGAGACCGCCCGGTCCCGGCGTGGCACGCAGTTCAGCCCGGCCGTGGCCGATGTCTTCATCGGCGATGCCGCCGCGATCGTCGACGGGCTGCTCGAAATAGACGTGTGGACTGCGGCTCTGGCGCAGGCACCGGATCGGGACGGCATCATCGGCGATGAGGAGATCGACGAATTGCTCAGGGCGATGGCGGATTTCGTCGACCTGAAGTGCCCCTGTTCGCCGGGCTACTCGCGCGGTGTCGCCGACCTCGCGGCCGCCGCGGCCCGGCACTGCCGGATGCCGCCGGCCGATGTCACCCGCCTGTATCGCGCGGGCCTGGTCCAGGGTCTCGGCAGATTGGGGGTCTCCAACCAGATCTGGGAGAAGAAGGCGCCGCTGAGCACCGCCGAATGGGATCGGGTCCGCATGTACCCCTACCTGACGGGACGAATACTGAGCCGGATCGGCGGCTTGGAGTCGGTGGTGTCCGTCGCCACCAAACACGAGGAGCGCATCGACGGGTCCGGCTTTCCCCGAGGACTTTCCGGTAACGAGTTGACGCCACACGACCGGCTGCTGGCCGCGGTGGCGGCCTATCACCAACTTCTCGAACCACGCCCGCAACGGTCGGCCCTCGATCCGGGCGCCGCCGCCGCTCAACTGCGCCAGGAGGCGCGCGCCGGTCGCCTCGACGCCGAGTCGGTGGAAGCTGTCCTGGCCGCGGCCGGGCATCGGAGCACCCGGCGCGCCTCGTGGTCGGCGGGGCTCACCGCCCGCGAGGTGGAAGTCCTGCGGCTCGTCGCGCAGGGCCGGTCGAACCGTGAAATCGCCACCGCGCTGTTCATCGCCGAGAAGACCGCACGCAATCACGTCGAGCGGATTTACGCGAAGCTGGGCGTCAACAACCGCACGCAGGCCAGCCTCGCGGCGATCGATCGCGGAATGATTTGAGGCAAGCGCCCCATGCAACCGATCCCGCCGCCGGCCGATGATCGGCGCCATGACCACACGAGTAGATGCCATCGATGTGAGCCGACGGGTCGGCGCACGACAAATCCTGCAAACGCTGTCGCTGTCCATCGAGCCGGGCGAGCTGGTTGCCATCGCCGGTGGCAGCGGAGCGGGGAAGGCCCCGCTGCTGAAAACCCTTGCGGGACTGCAGCCGCCGTCCGGCGGGGAGGTGGTGCACAAGCTGGCCGGGCCGAGCGCCGCTCGGGGTGCCGGTGTCGGCTACGTACCCCAGGACGACATCATCCACCTCGAGATGCCGCTGCGCCGTACGCTGCGTTACGCGGCGCGGCTACGGCTGCCGGCGGGCACCGCGGCCGCCGAGGCGGACCGCGCGGTCGAGGAGACCATGAAGGATCTCGACCTCACTGATCGAGCCGAGGTGCCGGTGCGTTCGCTGTCCGGCGGCCAGCGCAAGCGCGCCAGCATCGCCGTCGAACTGCTGACCCGCCCAAGCCTTTTCTTCCTCGACGAACCCACGTCCGGGCTCGATCCCGCGACTTCTGCCGACGTGATGCGGCTGCTGCGCGGCATGAGTGAGCGCGGGGTGACGGTCGTGCTCACGACGCACGAGCCGGCGAGCATCGATCGATGCGACCGGGTGATCTTCCTGGCCCGCGACGGCCGCCTCGCGTTCAGCGGCAGCCCGGTGGAGGCGCGGCGGCATTTCGGGGTGAACAACCTCGCCGATGTTTACGACCTAGTCGATCGGTACCCCGCGACGAATGCGGCGCAGCCCATCTGCGGCCGACCCGACCCGGTTCCGCCGCTCGCCCCGGAGATCAAGCGCCCGAACGTCTTTCGGCAGTGGTCGCTGCTGACGCGGCGCAATGTCGATGTGCTTGTCCGCAATCGGCTGACCCTCGCGGTGCTGCTCGGTTCACCGGTGCTGGTGACGGCGATGATGGCGACGCTGTTCCGGCGCGGGGCGTTCGACGCAGGTGGCGCGGCCGATGTCGGCCCGGCCCAGATCGTTTTCTGGATCGCGTTCGACGGCTTCTTCTTCGGCCTCACCTACGGACTGCTGCAGATCGTCGGGGAGATCGCCGTGTTCCGGCGGGAACGCCTCGCCGGGCTCAGCGTGGGCGCCTACGTGGCATCCAAGGTCACCGCCCTGCTTCCGGTGCTCGCCGCGGTGAGTGCGGTGCTGCTGGTCGTGCTGCGGGGTCTCGGCCGGCTACCGGCCGTCGGATGGCACGTGTACGCCCTGCTGTTCGTGACGATGCTCGTCGAAGCGACCTCCGCGCTGGCCCTGGGTCTGCTCGCGTCGGCCGCGGTGCACAACGCCGCTCAGGCCGCACTCGCGCTGCCGATGCTGTGTTTCCCGCAGGTGCTGTTCGGCGGCGCCATCGTCCCCGTCGACAAGATGGCCTTCCCGGGACGGTGGGTGAGCTTCGGCCTGTCCAACCGTCACGCATTCGAGGCGTTGGGGCGCGACCTGGATCTGGACCGGTTCACCGCCACGTTGCCGGCCATGTCCGCCTACCGGGCGACGTTCAGTGGGGGCACCGGCGGGAGTCTGCTTGCGCTGGGTGCGTTCGCCGTGGTTCTCACCATGGCCACGATCTGGGTGCTGGACCGGCGGTCCACGCTCAGGTCGGCCGGCTGAGCCGCACCCGGCCCACCTCCACCAGCGCAGCAGTGCCGCGGGGCTGTTCGAACAGCACCTCGGCGCTGCGGCCGTCTAGCAGCAGGGTGGCGATGGTGTTTCCGAAGAGCGGACCGCAGGTGTTCGACCAGGACAACGGAACCGGTGGGACGCCGTGCAGGCGGGCCCACCATCGGGCCAGGTTCGCGGCGGGACGCGTCCACGCCAGCGTGAACACCGGTTTGACGAACAGCGGCACATAGTTGTTCACCGGCGAGCACACCAGCTGGTGCACCGTCACCGGCGGTGCGGACTCACCGGCCCACTCGACGCGCGCCGCGTAACTGTGGTGCACGTCGCCCGACAGCACGTTGACGGTGGCGGGCCCGCGGGGATGACCGGCCACCGAGTGAATCAGCTCGGCTAGCCGGGAGAACGATGAGTAGAACGCCGGCCAGTGCTCGAAATCCAAAGCCTGGCGTGTCTTTTCGGCAAGTCGGCCGCGCAGCCCGGACCGGCCGGCGTTGCGCTCATTGACCGCCTCCAAATCTCCCAGAGCGGGCGGCATCAGCCAGGGCACCGACGAGGCCAGCATCAGGTGGTCCAATTCGCCGAGGCCGTCGGCGACCTGTGTTTGCACCCAACCGAACTCGTGTTCGCCCACCATCATGCGTTGACCGGAGTCGAGGATCCGGCCGTTGCGTGAGTCGATCATGATGAGCCGGCTCCGGCCCAGATCCCAGCGGTAGCTGAACCTGACGCCCTTGTTGCCGTCGACCTCTTCATCGGCGCGGTCGGCCAGCTCGGCCAGATGCGGCCAGCAGTCAACGTCGGCCGCCAGCAGGCGCTGGTAGTCCTCGTCCTCGCCCAACTCGGCCGGGGTCAGATTCCCCAGGTGCTGATACACCCAGTAAGAGGCCAGCCCGGCTCTGATCCGGTCGCGCCACCACGGTTTCTCTTTCATCTCAGCCCGCCACGACGCGGATGTGTTCCAGTCATCCCTGATGTCGTGGTCGTCGAAGATCATCGCGGTGGGAACTGTGGACATCAGCCATCTGATCTCTGGATCACTCCACGAATGACGGTACAGCCGTTCGTATTCGGCAAAACTGACCACTTCGTCCGGCGGGCGCTTGGCACGCGTGGTCCGGGTGCGGCGGCCGGCCAGGCGGCGCCTGGCCTCCGGGGTCAGTTCGTCGGCGTACAACTGGTCGCCGAGCAGGATGAGTGCCTCGGGCCAGTCGTCGATCGGCCGGGTTGCCATCCGGGTGGCGTATACGTCCAGCGCGTCCAGCCCGAGTTTCGACTCGACGCTGCGGTCGTCGGTCTTGGGATATCGGCACGATCCGAAGATGGCCTGTAGCCGACGGGTGGATTCCGGCCCCCGGGTGCGGATGACGCTCGGCGGGAAGGGAGAGTCCGGCAGCGGCCAGACCACCTCGCCGTCGCACTTGACGTCATATTCGGTGACGGTGTCCGGGGTCAGCCCGGTTACCGTCACCAGAGCGTAGTGATGACCCTGCACGGCGAACGTCCGGGCGGACCCACCGAGCACTTCCACTGTTGCCGCGCTGTCGGTTTGGACCCACACCAACGCGGTCGTGTCGGATACGTGCCGCAACGCTGGACCAAGCAAGAGCGCCATTGAACCACCCTACGGGCAGACCCTCCGGGATTGAGGCATCCGCCCCATGATCCGATTCGCTTCTCCGGCAGACAATCAGCCCATGAAACGCTATCTGACAATCGGTTACGGCCTGCTGTGCTACCTGATCTTCCTGGTCGCCTTCGTCTATGCCATCGGCTTCGTCGGTGCAATCCTGGTGCCGCGCACTGTGGACAACGGGATCGCTGCACCGTTGTGGCAGGCACTGGCGATAAACCTCGGCCTGCTCGGCCTGTTCGGCGCGCAGCACAGCGTGATGGCCCGGCCGGCCTTCAAACGCTGGTGGACTCGATGGGTGCCGACCACGATCGAGCGCAGCACCTATGTGCTGCTGGCCAGTTCGGCGCTGCTCCTGCTCTACTGGCAATGGCGCAGCATGCCGGGCCACGTCTGGGAGGCGCGCCAACCCGTCGGGCGCGCGGCGCTGTGGGTGCTGTTCTGGCTCGGGTGGGCGATGGTGTTGTCCTCAACCTTCATGATCAACCACTTCGACCTGTTCGGGTTGCGACAGGCGTATCTGGCCTGGCGTGGAAAGCCATACAGCGAGTTAGGTTTTCGCACGCATCTGCTCTACCGGCTGGTGCGCCATCCCCTCATGCTCGGCTTCCTGGTGGCGTTCTGGGCCGCACCCACGATGACTGCCGGGCACCTGCTGTTCTCCGTCGGCACCACGGCCTACATCATGATCGCCTTGCAGTTGGAAGAGCGCGACCTCACCGCACACCTGGGCGACCGCTATCGCGACTACCGCCGCCGCGTTCCGATGCTGAATCCGGTGCACTCCCGGCGCGCGCCCGAAAGTCTGAGCCGGCGCTGACTTGCGATGGTGATCAACGGCGTCTAGGGGGCGTGCCCCGCTCAACCCGAGCTACGCGAGACGACCATGAGATTGGCCGGTGGGACTTCTGTTCGGCGGGCACTTGGTCGAGGATGGGTGCCCATGGATGTCAAGGAGGTGCTGCTGCCCGGTGTCGGTCTGCGGTACGAGTTCACCAGCCACCTGGGTGAGCGGATCGCCATCGTCGCACGGCGCACCGGCGATTTCGACGTCGTGGTGTATAGCGCGGGTGATCCGGACGAGGCGCGGCCGGTTGTCCGCCTCACCAGCGACGAAGCGGAGGCCGTCGCGCAGATCTTCGGTGCGCCAAGGATTGCCCAGCGATTCGCCGAGCTGACCCGTGAGGTTCCCGGACTCGAAGCCGGTCAGGTCCACATCACGCTCAACAGCCCGTTCGTCAACCGGCCGTTGGGCGACACCCGGGCCCGAACGCGCACCGGGGCTTCTATCGTCGCGATCGTGCGCGACGAGGATGTGCTCGTCTCGCCAGGACCCGCCGAAATCCTGCGGGCGCGAGACGTACTGATCGTGATCGGTACCCAGGAAGGCATCGCCGGGGTCGAGCAGATCGTCGAGCAGATCGTCGAGAAGGGCTGAGCCGGTGGAAGTTTCGGGCGCGCTACTTTTTCAGTTGGGCGCCCTGTTCACCACCCTCGCTGTCTTGGGCGGGCTCGCACGCCGATTCGGGTTATCGCCGATCCCGGTGTATCTGATCGCTGGACTCTCGCTGGGCAAGGGCGGGTTGCTGCCGGTAACCGCCGCCGACGATTTCATCATCACGGGTGCGCCCGTCGGCGTGGTGTTGTTGCTGCTCACGCTGGGCCTGGAGTTCTCTGCGACAGAATTCGCCAGCAGCCTGCGCCACCACCTGCCGTCGGCGGCCGTCGATGCCGTCCTGAACGCCACGCCGGGTGCCGTTGCCGGGTGGTTACTGGGGTTGGACGGTGTGGGCATCCTGGCGCTGGCCGGTATCACCTACATCTCGTCCTCGGGCGTCATCGCGCGACTCCTCGAAGACCTGGGTCGGCTGGGCAACCGCGAAACGCCGGCGGTGCTGTCGGTGCTGGTACTCGAAGACTTCGCGATGGCGGGTTATCTGCCGCTCGTCGCGGTGCTGGCTTCACGCGGCAGCTGGGTAGACGCGGTCGGCGGCATGCTGCTCGCGATCGGGGTGCTCCTCGTCGCATTCGGCGTCTCCTTCCGCTGGGGCCATCATGTCGGCCGGTTGGTGGCACATCCCGATTCCGAGCAGTTGTTGCTCAGGGTCCTGGGAATCACCCTCATCGTTGCCGCGGCGGCGGAAACATTGAAAGCATCGGCCGCGGTGGGCGCCTTCCTGGTCGGGCTCACCTTGACCGGTCAGACGGCCGACCGGGCACGAAAGGTGCTGGGTCCCCTTCGTGATTTGTTCGGCGCCGTCTTCTTCCTGGCGATCGGGCTCTCGGTTGACCCGAAAGATCTCTTACCGATGCTGCCGGTCGCCGTCGGCCTGGCCCTGGTCACCGCGGCGACCAAGGTGATCACCGGGATGGTGGCCGCCCGCCGCGACGGAGTGGCGCGGCGAGGGCAGCTGCGTGCGGGTACGGCGCTCATCGCCAGGGGCGAGTTCTCGCTGATCATCATTGGATTGGTCGGCACGTCGATCCCCGTGGTGGCGGCGCTGGCGACGTCGTACGTCTTCATCATGGCGATCATGGGTCCCGTGGTGTCGCGCTATATTGCGGGCCGCCCGCCGGCCAACGTTCAGCTGCCCCTCTAACCGATATGCAGAGCTACCACCAGCCATCGGTCCGGCGTGGGCAGCTGTTCTACCCGGCAGGCGACCGCATGGACCCTCTCGCCGCGGCTGTACGTTCCGAAAACCTCGGCGGCCCTACCGCCCCCGGCAGGCTGCACCCGCATCCGGCGTAGCACCGCCGCGCCGGGCGCCCCGGCCGCCGCCCGGCTGACCGCAAGCACCGAGTCCACCAGAGCCGGCGCCAGCACCGACCGAAGTTGTGCGGCCGGGCGGCGCCGGTCGATCACCTCCAGCACTCGGCGCAGCGCGGCGTCGGCGAAGACGGCGGCGTCGCGCATCTGCGGGGTGAGCGGCGCCGCCGCGGCACTGGCAGGCTGGCTGTGGACACGGGCCGGCCGCGCCGTCTGCAGCAACGATGACGGCCGGCAGCGCGACGGGGCCAGGGCCGGCGGTTCGTAGTCGATCACCGGAATGACGGCGGCGTGGGGGACGGACACGGGTGCAGAGTGTCAGACGAACCCCGCTCTGCGGTATTCAGTTATCCGCCTCCATCCACAACTGCCGTCGCGTACCCGAGCCGTTATGGAACCGCGCTTGCGATTACCGTGGGCGACAGCTCCCGCGGACGAAAGAAGACGACTTGACCAGGAGGACAGGGCCGCAATGGTGACTCGGTTGTCGACCGCGGACGCGTCCTTCTACCGGCTGGAGAACACGGCTACGCCGATGTATGTGGGTTCCCTGTCGATCCTGCGACGCCCGCGGTCGGGGCTGAGCTACGACACGCTACTGGCTACCGTCGAGCAGCGGCTACCGCAGATCCCGCGATATCGCCAGAAGGTACGCGAGGTCAAATTCGGCCTGGCCCGGCCGGTCTGGATCGACGACCGCGACTTCGACGTCACCTATCACGTCCGCCGCTCGGCACTGCCGTCCCCGGGCAGCGACGAGCAACTGCACGAGCTGATCGCCCGGCTGGCCGCCCGGCCGCTGGACAAGTCGCGACCGCTGTGGGAGATGTACCTCGTCGAAGGTCTGGCCAAGAACCGCATCGCCCTGTACACCAAGTCACACCAGGCGCTGATCAACGGCATGGGTGCGCTGGAGATCAACCACGTCATCGCCGATCGCACGCGCCGCCCGCCGCCGTTTCCCGAGGACATCTGGATTCCCGAACGCGATCCAGGTAGCGCTCGGCTGGTGATCGGCGCTGTCGGTGACTGGATCGTGGGTCCCGGGGCCCAACTGCGCGCCGTGGGTTCCGCCGTGGCCGGGTTGGTGACCAGCTCGACTCAGCTCGTCGAGGCCGGTCGCCGGATCTTCGACGTGGCGCGCACGGTGGCCCGCGGTACCGCACCCAGCAGTCCGCTCAATGCCACGGTCTCGCGCAATCGGCGGTTCACCGTGGCCCGCGGGAAACTCGACGATTATCGGGCGGTGCGTGCGCGCTACGACTGCGACATCAACGACGTGGTGCTCGCCGTGGTGACCGGGGCGCTGGGCAACTGGTTGATGTCGCGCGGGGAGGCCGTCTCGTCGACGGCGACGGTGCGTGCGCTCGCCCCGCTGTCGGTCTACGCCGACGAACAACTCGACTCCACCGGCCCGGGCCAGGCGATGAGCGAGGTGACACCGTTTCTGGTCGACCTGCCGGTGGGGGAGGGCAACGCGGTGGTACGCCTGTCGCAGATCGCGCACGCCACCGAGTCGAATCCGGCTGCGTCCAGCCGCGTCGACGCCAGGACGATTGTCACGTTGTCCGGTTTTGCGCCACCGACGTTGCACGCGATGGGAATCCGAGTGGCGACCAGTTTCTCGGCCCGCTCCTACAACCTGCTGATCACCAACGCGCCGGGCGCGCAATCACAGATGTACATCGCCGGTACCAAGCTGCTGGAAACCTATGCGGTGCCGCCGCTGCTGCACAATCAGGCACTGGCGATCAGCGTCACCTCCTACAACGGGACGCTGTACTTCGGCATCAACGCCGACCGCGACGCGATGAGCGATGTCGAGCTACTGCCCGGACTGCTGGGCCAGGCACTGGACGAGCTGTTGGAATCTTCGAGGTAGTTCGGCGCGGGTACCGATAACATCCATTGACGTGAGCACCCCCACCGACGATGCCCCGCCGAAAGTGAAGAAGCCGAAATCGACTGGTTCGGTCGCACGCAAGATCTCCGAGGATGTCTATAACGCCGAATTATTGAAGCTGCAAACAGAATTCGTGAAACTGCAGGAGTGGGCGCGGTATGCCGATGCGCGTATCGTGGTCATCTTCGAGGGGCGCGACGGTGCAGGCAAAGGTGGCGCCATCAAGCGGATCACCGAATACCTCAACCCACGGGTCGCCACCATCGCGGCTTTGCCCGCGCCGACCGATCGGGAACGCAGCCAGTGGTACTACCAGCGCTATATCGCCCATCTGCCCGCCAGGGGAGAAATCGTCCTTTTCGACCGGTCCTGGTACAACCGCGCCGGTGTCGAGAAAGTCATGGGATTCTGTACGCCGCAGGAGTATGTGCTGTTTTTGCGGCAGACCCCGATTTTCGAGCAGATGCTCATCGACGACGGGATCCTGCTGCGCAAATACTGGTTCTCGGTCTCCGAGACCGAACAGCTGCGGCGATTCAGGGCGCGACGCAAAGACCCTGTCCGGCAATGGAAACTCAGCCCGATGGACATGGAAGCCATTTACCGGTGGGAGGACTACTCGCGCGCCAAGGACGAGATGATGGTGCACACCGATACCCCGGTCAGCCCCTGGTATGTGGTGGAATCGGACATCAAGAAGCACGCGCGGCTGAACATGATGCATCATCTGCTGTCCACGATCGACTACCAGAAAGTGAAAAGGCCGAAGGTCAAGATCCCGAAACGGCCGATTGTGAGCGGCGACTACAAGAGGCCGCCGCGTGAGTTGTCCACCTATGTCGACGACTACGCGGCCACCCTGATCACCCCGGCATGACCCCCGTCTACATCCCGGCCACCCTGGCCATGCTGCGGCAACTCGTCGCCGACGGATCGCTGCGTCCGGTCAACGGCACCGCCTTCGCGGTGACGCCGAAACTGCGCGAGTCCTACGCCGACGGCGACGACGACGAACTCGCCGAGGTCGCGCTGCGAGAAGCCGCGTTGGCGTCGCTACGGTTGCTCGCGGTGGAGCCGGGCGACGGGTTGCCGCCGCGACGGGCGGTGCTGGCCGCCGAGGTCGACCCGGAAAAGGACGGGCTCGTTTTCCGCCCGGATCTCGACGACGCGGTGGTCAGGGTGGCCGGTCCGGTACCCATGGATCGGGTGATCGCCGCGTATGTGGACAACGCCGGCGCAGAGCAGGCGGTGTTGGCGGCCGTCGATGCGATCGACGCCGCGGACCTGGGTGACGAGGATGCCGACCTGATCGTGGGCGACGCGTTGGATCACGACCTGGCGTGGTACGCGACCCAGGAACTGCCTTTCCTGCTCGAGCTGCTCTGAGCTGGCTACGTAACCGTAAGTTACGGTACCGTAGCCTTTAGTTATGGGCATCAAGCACGCGGTACTGTCCGCCAACGTCGTCAACACCCGGCGTCCGACCGTGGCCGGCGCCGACCGCCATCCCGCCTGGCACGCGCTACGCAAGCTCGCGGCGCGGATCACCACACCTCTGCTACCCGACGATTATCTGCGCCTGGCCAACCCGCTGTGGTCGGCCCGGGAGTTGCGCGGGCGCATCGTGGACGTCCGTCGCGAAACCGAGGACTCCGCGACGCTGGTCATCAAACCCGGCTGGGGATTCAGCTTCGACTACCAGGCGGGGCAGTACGTCGGAATCGGCCTGTTCATTGACGGGCGCTGGCGATGGCGGTCCTACTCGCTCACGTCGACCCCCGTGAGCACCGGCACCATCACCATCACCGTCAAGGCGATGCCCGAAGGCTTCCTGTCCACCCACCTCGTGGCCGGTGTCGAACCGGGGACCATCGTCCGGCTGGCGGCCCCCCAGGGCAATTTCGTGCTTCCGGACCCGGCACCGCCGGCGATCCTGTTCCTCACCGCCGGTTCCGGGATCACGCCGGTGATGTCCATGTTACGAACACTGTTGCGGCGCAACCAGATTGGGGACATCGCCCATCTGCATTCGGCGCCGACCGAAGCCGACGTGATGTTTGCCGCCGAGCTGGCCGCTCTGGCTGACAACAACCCTGGCTACCGCCTGTCAATACGCGAGACGCGGGTTCGGGGCCGCCTCGATCTGTCCCGGCTCGATCAGGAAGTTCCGGACTGGCGCGAACGCGAGACGTGGGCGTGTGGGCCTTCGGGCATGCTCGACCGGGCCGCCAAACAGTGGAGCGCTGCGGGCATCGGCGAGCGGTTGCACCTCGAGCGGTTCGCGGTGGCCAGAGCGGCGCCGGTGGGAGCGGGCGGAACGGTGACGTTCGCGCGCAGCGGCAAGAGCGTGGCAGCTGATGCCGCGACCTCGGTGATGGATGCCGGCGAGGGGGCTGGTGTGCAGATGCCGTTCGGTTGCCGGATGGGTATCTGTCAGTCGTGCGTCGTCGACCTGGTGGATGGTCATGTTCGTGACCTGCGCACCGGTGAGCAGCACGACCCAGGGACTCGCGTGCAGACGTGCGTGTCGGCCGCATCCGGCGACTGCGTGGTCGACATCTAGGGTTACTGACAGGTAACCTACGGGTACGTAGGTTTATCACGATCCCCGAGGAGAACATGGCGATCACGGACGTAGACGTATTCGCGCACCTCACGGACGCCGATATCGAGAATCTGGCTGTCGAACTGGACGCGATTCGCCGCGACATCGAAGACTCGCGCGGTGAGCGGGACGCTCGCTACATCCACCGCACCATCGCCGTACAGCGTGCCCTGGAGTTGTCCGGCCGCGTGATTCTGGCCGCCAGCTCGCGGCGCTCGGCGTGGTGGGCCGGCACCGCGACGCTGGGCGTGGCCAAGATCATCGAGAACATGGAGATCGGCCACAACGTCATGCACGGCCAGTGGGACTGGATGAACGACCCCGAGATCCACTCCTCCACGTGGGAGTGGGATATGAGCGGGTCGTCCAAGCACTGGCGATACACCCACAATTTCGTGCATCACAAGTACACCAACATCCTGGGCATCGACGACGACGTCGGCTACGGCCTGCTGCGCGTCACCCGGGACCAGCCGTGGAAGCGTTTCAACATCTTCAATCTGCTGTGGAACACGCTGCTGTTGCTCCTGTTCGAATGGGGCGTTGGCTTGCAGCACGTCGAGATCGGCAAGATCGCCAAGAAGCGGATGGATCACGCTGAGGCCCGGGAGCGGATCGACGATTTCCTGCTTAAGGCCGGGCGCCAGGTAGTCAAGGACTACGTTGCGTTTCCCGCGCTCACCTCGTTGTCGCCCGGTGCGACGTACTCCTCAACGCTGAAGGCCAACGCGCTGGCCAACGTGATTCGTAACGTCTGGGCCAACGCCGTCATCTTCTGCGGCCACTTCCCGGACGGCGCAGAGAAATTCACCAAGACGGACATGATCGGTGAGACGCAGGGGCAGTGGTACCTGCGGCAGATGCTGGGTAGTGCCAACTTCGAGGGCGGTTGGTTGCTGCGGTTCATGAGCGGCAACCTCTGCCACCAGATCGAGCATCACCTCTACCCGGATCTGCCGAGTAACCGGCTGCATGAGATCTCGGTGCGCGTTCGGGAAATCTGCGACAAGTACGACCTGCCCTACACCACCGGTTCGTTCCTGGTGCAGTACGGCAAGACGTGGCGCACGCTGGCCAAGCTGTCATTGCCGGACAGGTACCTGCGCGACGGCGCCGACGACGCGCCCGAGACCCGCAGCGAGCGGATGTTCGCGGGCCTGGAACCGGATTTCGCGGGCACCGACCCGACGACCGGACGCCGGCGCGGTCTCAAGACCGCGATCGCCACCGTGCGCGGCTGGCGGCGCAACCGGCGGACGGCTGCCGCGGTGACCGACAACGACCTGGCGGCTTAGCGTTCCCCGGCCACCTTCGCCGAGCGTGTACTGAGGGCGGGATTTCGCTACTTTTTCCACCCTGAGCGCACGTTCGGCGCCAGGCTGGTTGGCCCGGACAGCCATACTGGGACAGTGCAGGTGTTCGTGGGGTCCCAGGTGTCGCACTGGGATTTTCCGCGGACCCCGGCCAGCGTCGCATTGATGGCCGAATTCGGTTGCGCCAACGGGCTTTCCGTCACAGACGTGCTCAATGGCTCGGGGTTGTCGGAAGCCGACCTGCGCGATCACGACCGGATGATCGTGGGGCGCCAGGAACTGGCCGTCGTCACCAACCTGGTGAACCTGCTGGGGAACCCGGCTGATTTGGGGGTGCGGGTGGGCCTCAGCTATCACGTGGGTTCTTTCGGCATCTTCGGCTTCGCGTGCCTGACCAGTTCCACCCTGGGCGACGCCGTCCGGTTCGCAGCCCGGTATTACGAACTCAGCTACGGCTTCTGTCTGCCGACCGTCACGGTGGAGGGACCGGTGGCGGCGTTGCGGCTAGACCTGCCCGACCTGACCGGTCCGGTAGCCGAATTCCTGACGCGGCGTGACCTGGCAGCGATAGCCCGGGTGATGTCCGAGTTGCTGGGCAGCCCCATCCCGTTCACCGCGATCGACTTTGCCGGACCGGCGCCCTCGTCGGGAGACGCCGCGGCCCGGGAGGCGTTCGGCGTGACGCCGGCCTATGACTGCCCCGTCACAGTGGCGCGCTGGCCGGCCGCGCTGCTGGACAACCGGCTACCGCAGGCCAGCGAGATGAGCAAGGCCATGTGCGAGCAACAGTGCCACGCGCTGCTGGAACGCCGGCGGCAACGCACAGGTGTCGCGCGCCGAGTCCGTGACCGTCTCGCGTCGATCGACGGCGAGCCACACACCATCGCGGCCGTTGCCCGGCATCTGGCGATGAGCGAACGGACGCTACGGCGGCGGCTTGCCGAAGAGAACACGACGTTCCGCGAGTTGCTCGACGAGGTTCACCGGGTGCTGGCGGAGGAGCTGCTGGCCACGGGTGCCCTCTCGGTCGACGACGTGGCGCTGCGGCTGGGCTACGCCGAGGCCACCAGCTTCATCGCCGCGTTCAAGCGGTGGACGGGCACCACTCCCGCCCGGTATCAGCGCTCAGCGTCGCCGCGTTTGGCCGGAATCATGGATTTGTCGACCGCAATCGGCTGACGCCGACGAACCGCTGGCACCTAACGTCGAAGGTATGACTTCAACACCCCGCGTGCTGGTGATCGGCGCCGGCTTCGGAGGCCTGGCCGCCGCCTACGAGCTGTCCAAAGACGGTCTGGCCGACGTGACCGTGCTGGAGAAGGCCGATGACATCGGTGGCGTGTGGCGGGAGAACACCTACCCCGGCGCCGCCTGTGACGTCCCGTCGAATCTGTACTCGTACTCCTTCGCCCGGAAAACCGACTGGGGCCGCCGGTACGCCGAGCAGCCCGACATCCTGGGCTACATCCACGACACCGCTGACCGGTTCGGCCTGCGCGGCCTGGTGCGCACCGGCGTCGAGGTCACGTCCGCCGACTACGACGACGGCACCGCCACCTGGCGGGTGACGACCTCGTCCGGCGACATCTTCGAAGCCGACGTGCTGGTGCCCGCGGTCGGGCAGCTGTCGCGGCCGGCGCTGCCGAACATCCCGGGGCTCGACAGGTTCGCGGGCCCCTCGTTCCACTCCGCACAGTGGCGCCATGACGTCGACTTGACCGGTAAGCGGGTGGCAGTCCTGGGTACCGGCGCATCGGCGATCCAGTTCGTCCCGCGTATCCGCCGACATGCGGCGCATGTCACCGTCTTTCAGCGCTCCGCGCCCTACGTAGTGCCCAAGCTGGATCGCGCCTACACCGACAAGCACCACGCCGCCTTCGCGAAGGTCCCGGGATTCGCCGCCGCCATGCGCGGGACCATCTGGGAGACCACCGAACTGCTGGGCTTCGCGCTGACCAAGGCGGCCCCACTGGCGCGGGTGCTACATGCCTTGGCTTCGTCAAACCTCAAGCGCCACATCAAGGATCCGGCACTGCGGGCCAAGCTCACCCCCGACTACCCGATCGGCTGCAAGCGCGTGCTGTTCAGCAGTGAGTGGTATCAGGCGCTGGCGTGCGACAACGTCGACGTCCAGACCGACACCATCACCGAGGTGACGGCGAGCGGTGTGCGGACCGCTGACGGCAGGGTGCACGACGTGGACGTGATCATCTACGGCACCGGCTTCAAGGCCACCGAATTCCTCGCCCCGATGACGATCACCGGCCGCGAAGGTCGCGACCTGCACACCGAGTGGGCGCAGGGCGCCCGGGCCCATCTCGGCATGGCCGTTCCGGGCTTTCCGAACATGTTCCTGATCTATGGCCCCAACACCAATCTCGGCAGTAGCTCGATCATCCTGATGATGGAACAGCAGGCCCGCTATATCCGGCAGATCGTGCAGGAGGTGGCCCGCGGCGGGGTGGCCCGCGCGTTCGAGGTGCGCCGTGATGTGGAGCAGTCCTACGACGCGGGCGTGCAGTCCCGCCTGGAGCGCGGGGTATGGACGACCTGCGATTCGTGGTACCGCACCGAATCGGGCCGGGTCACCACCAACTGGCCGGGGCTGGTCCACGAATATCAGCGCCGCACCCGATTCGCGGCTCTCGACGACTATCACGAAGTTCTTCCGGTACCGGTGGAGCTCAACGCGTGACCGGCTTCGACTACGACGTGCTCGTCATCGGGTCCGGCTTCGGCGGCAGCGTCACCGCGCTGCGGCTGAGCGAAAAGGGTTACCGTGTCGGCGTTCTCGAGGCGGGACGCCGCTTCCGCGACGAGGATTTCGCCAAGAACAGCTGGCATGTCCGGGATTACCTGTTCAAGCCGTCGGTCGGCTGTTACGGCATCCAGCGGATCGACGTGCTGTCCGACGCCGTGGTGCTCAGTGGCGCGGGGGTGGGTGGCGGCTCGCTGGTCTACGCGAACACGTTGTATGAGCCCGGCGACGGTTTCTATGCCGATCCGCGCTGGAGTGCCGTCACCGACTGGAAGGACGAGCTCGCCCCGTGGTATGACCAGGCCAGCCGGATGCTCGGCGTCGAAACCTATCCGCGCACAACACCTTCGGACAAGGTGATGCTGCAGATAGCCACCGACCTCGGCGTCGCCGACTCGTTCCACGCCACCCGCGTCGGGGTGTGTTTCACCGGCGCCGACGGCAAGCAGGCCGCCCCGGGAGCCCCGGTCGGCGACCCCTATTTCGGTGGTGCCGGCCCCAACCGCAACGCCTGCCGGCACTGTGGTGAATGCATGACGGGCTGCCGGCATAATGCCAAGAACACGCTCGTCAAGAACTACCTGTACCTGGCCGAAAAGCTTGGCGCGACAATCCATCCGCTGACCACGGTCGTCGATGTCCGCCCACGCCGCGACGGCGGCTACGACGTGATCACGCGCCGTACCGGGAGCAAGATCCGCCGCCGGCGCCGGACGTTCACCGCCGAGCAGGTGGTGTTCTCGGCGGCCGCGCTGGGCACCCAGCGCCTGCTGCACCGGCTGCGCGACGGTGGCAGCCTGCCGGACATCTCGCCGAAATTGGGGGAGTTGTCGCGGACCAACTCCGAGGCGATCCTGGCGGTGCGCGCGCGCCGCGACGACGTGGACTACTCCGAGGGAGTCGCGATCACGTCGTCCATTCACCCGGACGAGCACACCCACGTGGAGCCGTGCCGGTACGGCCACGACTCCAACCTGATGGGGTTGATGGGCACGGTCCTCGTCGACGGGCTCGACGGGGGCCTCGAAAAAGGGGGAAAAAGGGGTAGGTGGCGCACCGGCATGAAAGAGCTTGTGCGCCAACGGCGGGACCTGCGCCGCCTGCTCAACCCGAGACGCTGGTCGCAGCAGACCATCCCACTATTGGTGATGCAGACCCACGACAACTCGCTCACCACCTTCACCCGCGGCGGGCTGTTCGGGCGACGCATGGTGACGCGGCAGGGTGTGGGCGAGCCGAACCCGACATGGATCCCGGTCGGCCACGAGGTCGCGCGGCGCGCGGCCGAGCACACCGACGGGATCGCCGGCGGCGCCTGGGCTGATCTTGCCGACATTCCGATGACGGGGCACTTCATCGGCGGCTGCGTCATCGGCGAGACCGCGGCCGACGGCGTCGTGGACCCCTACCACCGCATGCACGGGTACCCCGGGTTGCACGCATCGACGGCTCCACGATCACCGCGAATCTGGGCGTGAACCCTTCGCTGACCATCACCGCGCTGGCCGAGCGTGCCGCGTCGCTGTGGCCGAACAAGGGCGAGCCGGACCCGCGCCCGCCCCTGGGGTCGTCCTACGTCCGCGTCGATCCGGTGCCCCCGGTGAGTCCGGCCGTTCCGGCGAGTGCGCCCGGCGCCCTGCGGTTGGACCGGGACTACGCTCGATAGATGCTCGCAGCGTTTGGATTCGAAACTTTGGGTGTGGTCGTCGGTGACATGTACTTCGTCGACCCGTCCCCGATGACCGGTCAGGAAACCCCGGAACGGGGAGTTCGGCTGGAACTCCGCCTGGTCGACCGGGCCGATCCCCAAGGGTCGATCTACGCCGGCATACCCATCACCTTCACCCGGCCGGTATGGCGGGTGGATCTCTTCGGATCCACCGAGAGCCCACCTGGGACGCTGGACCGCGCCCACCACCACCCCCGGTTCGACGGGTGGGAGCCCGGTCGCCGGCACTTCGTCCCCGAGCTGTCCGCCGACCCGGTGTCGTGGCTGGCAGGTCAGCTGGCCGACCCGGCCGCGGTGCTGGGGCGGGCCGGCGTCGACCTCTCCGACATCACCGAGGCCGACCTCACCGGCCTGGCCGCGTCGGCGCCGGAGATCGTCGCCACCGTCAAACGGATGCTCGACGGCGTGCGCGACGGCCGGTTGGCTCCGTCACCTCCCGTACCGGTCGCCGCCGCCCGCACCGGCTGGCTCTGAGTTCGTGGGCCCCGTCATCATCGAATGCGCCATCAACGGCGGAACGTCGAAGGCGGCCAATCCCCATGTGCCGGTGGAACCCTCGGAGATCACCGCCGACGCGCTCGCCTGCATCGAGGCGGGCGCGGCGATAATCCACAATCACATCGACCGCTACGGCCTCAGCGTGGAGCAGGCCGCCGAGCGCTACCTGCAAGCATGGCGACCGATCCTCGCGGCCCGGCCCGACGCCCTGCTCTACCCGACCATCCACTTCGGCGAGGGCTTCGCCATCTCCTATGAACACCTCATCCCACTTGCCGCGGCCGGGCTGCGCGTCGGGCTCGCCGACCCCGGATCGGTCAACCTCGGCGGCACCGACGCCGCGGGAATACCCACCGGAAATCTGGTTTACAGCAACTCCTTTGACAGCATCAGCCGGGCTTTCGAGATCTGCCACCAAGCCGGACTGGGCCCCAGTCTGGCCATCTATGAACCCGGCTTCCTGCGGACCACCCTCGCCTGGTGGCGAGCGGGGCGGTTGCCGAAGGGGGCGATGATCAAGCTCTACTTCTCCACCGAACTCGGCTACCTGGGAGCGCCGTTCGGGCTGCCCCCGACCGAGCGCGCGCTGGACGCTTATCTGGAAATGCTTGCGGGGTGCGATATTCCGTGGGCGGTCTCGGTTGTCGGCGGTGACCTCTGCGCCAGCCCGGTGGCCAAGCTCGCGCTCGAACGCGGCGGACACCTGCACCTGGGACTCGAATTCTATCGCGGCGAGCGCACCCCGACCAATGTCGAGTTGGTGGCCGAGGCCGTCCGGCTCTGCGAACAGTCCGGCCGTGCCGTCGCCGCGCCCGAGGACGCCGCGCACATTCTGGGATTGCCGCCTGCGTCGACAGCGGGCTAGGGCTGGGCTAGGGCGGCGGGGACGACGCGGTCTTCGAAAGTGTGCACGCCGCCGTCCGCGACGAGGACTTCGCGATGCTGCCGCAGTGCGGGGGAGGGTGTCAGACACGGACAGCACGACCACATGATCATCGGGCGCAACGAGATTGGCGTTCAGCACATGATCAAAGTCTTCGCCGCGGAACTCGGCGTAGCAGTGGCGTAGCCGGCCGGTGCGGTGACCCGGTGGCAGCGATTCCCGTCAAGGCGCTGCACGGGGCAGTTCCCGCTCAGAAGCTGACGCCCTCGCTGGTCACCTTGCTCGCCAGCGCAGCCAGCTTGGCGTCGAGTTGCTCGGCGGCGCTCAGTAATTCGGGATTCGGCTCGACGACCACCAACGACGACGGCTTGACGTAGGTGAGGCTGCTGCCGCCCGGCTCATCGAGGAGCAGAAGCTCGACCGGCGCGAACAGACCCGCGGTCACATCGTGGCGCAACATGGTGATCGCGATCAACGGATTACCGAGGATGACGCGCAGCGCCCGGCGTTGGATGCCGGCGTTGGCGATCCAGGCGCCATGGTCGATCATCCCGAACAGCATGAATCCGCTTGGGCCCTCGTAGGATTCGACCGTGCGCTGAAACGACTCCCAGTCACCTGACGTGCGTACGACCTCGTCGACGGGCACCGGGTGTCGGCCGATGTCTGCCAGCAACGCTGTCACCAGATCGTCGTAACCCTTCGCGCTGTCGTAGCGCACCCGCACACCACTGAAACCCCTTTCAGACGCTGGCATGTTCGGCCCCCTCGACGTCGACGCTCTCGTGCACATGCGCGGTGGGCGTGCCGGAAAGGGTCGCGAAATGCACGCCGCTGTTTGATCTCGCCGCTTTCTCGACCGCTCCTTCCCGCCCGCACGGCACCCGGCTGAGCTGGTCTGCGGCAGAACCCATTACGGCCATTGTTGGTTCACCTTTCTCGGGCCGCCAGGCGGGCTGACGATGCGCCGTGACGCGTGGGGGATCATCAGGCACATCCTCGCCTCTTCTCACCGTTGAGCTGACGGCCAATTGCGGATTAAAGTCCGAAACGCGGGATTTGATCCGAGCGGTGAAGGGGCAAGAGATGCCCATTCTAGAGGGATCTGTTCTGAATGAGGCTGGTCGCCGTGTCGCATATGCGCAAATGGGCAGCCCGGACGGAACGCCGATCTTCTGCTTTCACGGCGTTCCCGGATCGAGGCTGGATTTCGATCAGCCGGCTTATCGCGCCGCACTCGACGAATCTGGCATACAACTCATCGGCATCGATCGCCCGGGCTATGGCGGCTCTACGCACCAGCCCGGTCGCCGATACCGGGACTGGCCTGCCGATGTTCTTGCTGTTGCCGACGCGCTGGGAATCGGCCAGTTCGGCATCGTTACATACTCCACCGGCGGTCCTTATGCAGTCGCCTGTGCTTTGGCGTTTCCTGAACGGCTGACCTTCGTCGGCATTGTGAGCGGCATCGGTCCGGGGGAGACTCCCCGCCGTCATGAGGGCGTGCCGAGAACGACGGTGAGCGCTATCAAACTTTCCCGCACGATTCCGTCCGTCGCTCGCTTGATCTTCAAACGCACCTCGGCGGAACGCTTTTCGCGTCAGTTCGAAAGAGATCTGTGTCAGGTGGATCGCACCCTGTACCTCGATCCCGGCGTTCGTCAGGCGGTCCTTGCCGCGTTGGCCGAAACCACCAGGAGCGGAGCACACGGTTGGGTCGAGGACTTCCGGCTCATCGGTACGCCGTCGGGACTCGACTACACCGCAGTTCAGTGTCCGATCCACCTGTGGCATGGCGAGGTTGACGGCAACGTTCCGGCTCACCACGCGGAATACGTCGCAGGCTTGCTTCCTCATGCCAAGCTGGATCTGCTTGCGGGCGTAGGGCATTTGCACACCATAGATCGTTGGTTCGATATCTTGGATACATCTCGGAGAACCATTGACGACCAGCATCGGCAGAAGTAGGCGCCGCCGCGCGGCTACCCTAGCCGTTCGATGATGGTGGCGTTGGCCATGCCGCCGCCCTCGCACATCGTCTGCAGCCCGTACCGCCCGCCGCGCTGCTCGAGCGTGTTGACCAGAGTTGTCATGATGCGGTCGCCGCTGGCGCCCAAGGGGTGTCCGATCGCGATGGCGCCGCCGTTGACGTTCGTCTTGGCCAGATCGGCCCTCGTGTCGTGCGCCCACGCCAGCACGACAGGCGCGAACGCCTCGTTCACCTCGAACAGGTCGATGTCGGCCAGCGTCAATCCGGCCCGCCGTAAGACTTTTTCAGTGGCCGGGATCACCCCGGTCAGCATGTAGAGCGGGTCGGAGCCGACCGCCGTCGCGGTGTGCAGGCGGGCCAGCGGCCGCAGACCCCGTTGTCGAGCCACCTCGCTGCTGGTGATCAGCACCGCCGCGCTGCCGTCGGACAGCGGCGAGGAGTTGCCCGGAGTGATCTGCCAGGTGATCTGCGGGAAGCGCGCCGCCGTGGCCTCACTGTAGAACGCCGGCGTGAGCCCGGCCAACGAGTCGACCGTGGTCCCGGGCCGGATGATCTCGTCGGTGGACAACCCGGCGATCGGGATCAGCTCGTTGTCGAACAGCCCCTCCTTGGTGGCGCGGGCCGCTTTCTCATGGCTGGCCGCGGAGAACTCGTCGAGCTGGGCGCGGGAAAAGCCCCACTTCGCCGCGATCAGCTCCGCGCTGATGCCCTGCGGTACCAGCCCGTCGGGGTAGCGCCGCGCCATGTCCTGCCCGAACGGGTTGCTGCCCGGCAACACCGAGGTGCCCATCGGTACCCGGCTCATCGACTCCACACCACCGGCGATGACGATGTCGTACGCACCCGCGATGACACCCTGGGCCGCGAAACTGATCGCCTGCTGGCTGCTGCCGCACTGCCGGTCGACGGTGGTTCCGGGCACCGACTCCGGAAAGCCCGCACCCAGCAACGCATTACGGGCAATGTTCACAGCCTGGTCGCCCACCTGGGTAACGGCGCCGGCAATGACGTCGTCGACCTGTCCGGGATCGACGCCGGTGCGGGCCACCACCTCGCGCAGGCTGTGCGCCAACAGGTCGGCCGGCAGTACGTCGTGCAGCGCGCCGTTGGCCTTGCCTTTGCCGACGGGGGTGCGAACAGCGCCGACGATTACGGCGTCACGGGTCATGGCTCCTCCTCGAGTCCTTGACAGCTAAGTATTGCTGTCTATACCCAGCTATAACAGCTGGGTATACTGAAATCAACCCAGACCGGAGGTGATGTGCATGACAATGCTGCAAGGGCGGCTGGCCGATCGGGATTCCTGGTCGGCGGTGGGGGAGTGCGCCATCGAAAAGACCATGGCCGTGGTCGGCACCAAGTCCGCAATGCTGATCATGCGCGAGGCCTACTACGGCACCACGCGGTTCGACGACTTCGCCCGGCGGGTGGGCATCACCAAGGCCGCGACGTCGGCCCGGCTGGCCGAGCTCGTCGAACTCGGACTGCTGGAGCGCCGGCCTTACCGGGAACCCGGGCAGCGCAGCCGCGACGAGTATGTGCTCACCGAATCCGGAATCGAGTTCATGCCGGTGGTGTGGTCGATGTTCCAGTGGGGTCAGCGTCACCTACCGGGCCGGCACCGGCAGCTGCGGCTCACCCATCTGGGCTGCCGGGCCGATGTCAAGGTCGAAATGCGTTGCGCGGAGGGGCATCTGGTGACGTCCGACGAACTCGGCATGCGTCAGGTCCGTTGAGCACCTGGCACCAGCGTGCTCGCTGGAATGGGGACGAAAAGGGGACGGTGCAGACCCGCTACCCTGCTGCCGCGGTCTGCTTCTTGCCGTACACCCGCTCCATCAACGCGGTGTCTTCGAATAGCTGTGCCCGTACCGTCTTGCCGTCACGGAGGGTGAATACCTCTGCCCCTTGGCCTGCTTCGGTGCCCACGGTGACGTCACTGAGCACAACCACCGTGTCGCCGTCGGCGATGAAACGAAGGGCCTTGATTGTCGTCGTCTTCTCGCCCAGCTTCCTGAAGTATTCGCCGAGTTCACCTTTGCCGTGATAGGTGCCGCTGACCACGCTATCGCCGGGTTGGACCCACTCGATGTTGTCGTCGAACAGGCTCATCATCGTTTCCAGGTCACCGCTGCTGAATGCGTCGTAGCCCCTCTTGACGACCTCGATGTTCTGTTCTTGCTCAGACATTTTGACTCCCGTTTTGCGTACCGGATGTTTCGGCCGCGAGGTCTTGGCCGGTCTAGGGAGTAGCCATGGTCGGCTCTCGGATCAGTCAGCCCATTGCCGCCGTGCAAATTATCCGCCTCTATCCGGCCTAATGCCAGTGTCAGGGAAAAATACTTGGCGAGTTCAACTCTCGCGCAGCACAGCCAGCAGCCGTCGCGCGGCGGCGATGCGGCGCGGGGCCGTCCCGGCGAGCGCATCCAGCGCGCACTCGGGATCGGCCGGCGGTCCCATGTGCCCGCAGCCGCGCGGACAGTCCTCGATGGCCTCGGCAAGATCGGAGAACGACATCAGCACGTCGTCGGGTCTGATGTGGGCGAGCCCGAACGAGCGGATGCCGGGCGTATCGACCACCCAGCCGCCATTGGCTAGTGGCAGGGCCACCGACTGTGTGGAGGTATGCCGGCCACGGCCGATGTCGGTGACTTCGCCGACCGCCCGATCCGCCAGTGGCACAAGGCGATTCACCAATGTCGACTTGCCCACCCCGGAATGTCCCAGCAGCACGGTGATCTTGTGGTCGAGCAGGTCGGCCACTGCCAGCAGCGGATCGTCGACACCGGCGACGACCACCGTAAGGTCCAGGTCGACGAACTGCTCGGCGAACGGTTCGGGCGGGGCAAGGTCGGTCTTGGTCAGGCACAGGATCGGGTGCAAGCCTCCGGTGTACGCGGCGATCAGCGCACGGTCCACCAGACCGGTGCGAGGCGGCGGGTCGGCCAGGGCCACCACCATCAGCAGCTGGTCGGCGTTGGCGACCACCACCCGTTCGGTCGGGTCGGTGTCATCGGCGGTGCGCCGCAACACCGTTCGCCGGGGCGCTCGCCGGACGATGCGGGCCAGGGTGTCGGTTCGCCCGGACAGGTCACCGACGATGTCGACGTCGTCGCCGACGACGATCGGGGTGCGGCCGAGTTCACGGGCGCGCATGGCGACGACTCGGCGTCCGGGGTCCCCGCCCAGCACGCATCCCCAGCGGCCGCGGTCGACGCTCACCACCATGGCGGACTCGGCGTCGGCGTGTTGCGGACGGGTCTTCGTCCGGGGCCGCGTCCTCTCGCCGGAGCGGACCTTGACGTCGGACTCGTCGTATTCCCTCAACCGGCGGTCCCCTCGACCATCTGGGACCACAGCTGCGGAAACTCCGGCAGTGTCTTGGTGGTGGCGGCGATGTCGTCGACCTCCACGCCGGGAACCCGCAACCCGACGATGGCGCCCGCCATGGCCATCCGGTGGTCGGCGTAAGCGTGCCAGAGCCCGGGATGCAGCTCAGTCGCCGTGATCACCAGGCCGTCATCGGTCTCCCGGCAGTCACCGCCGAGGCGGTTGATCTCGGTGCTCAGCGCGGCCAGCCGGTCGGTCTCGTGTCCACGCAGGTGCGCGATGCCGGTCAGCTGCGACACCGACCCGGTGCGGGCGAGCGCGGCCAACGCCGCCACCGTCGGGGTCAGCTCGCCCACGTCTCGCAGGTCGACCTCAAACCCGTAGTACTGCGCCGGACCGCGCACTTCGAGAGCCGAATCAGACTGTGTGACAACGGCACCCGTCTTTCCCAGCACGTCCAGGATGTGTCCGGCCGGCTGCACGCTGTGCTGCGGCCAGCCGGTGATCCGGACCGTCCCGCCGGTCACCACCGCGGCCGCCAGGAACGCGACCGCGTTCGTCAGGTCGGGTTCGACCTCCCAGTGCCGGGCCTGGACCGCGCCGGGCTTTACCTGCCAGCGGTTGGCGACCGAGTCGTCGACGACAACGCCGGCTTGCCGCAGCATCCGCACCGTCATCGCGATGTGCGGCGCCGACGGCAGCGAGGCCCCGGTGTGTTGCACCGTCAGGCCCTCGGTGAACGACGCGCCGGAGAGCAGCAGGCCCGAGACGAACTGCGAGGACGCTGACGCGTCGATGGCCACGGTGCCGCCGGAAACTATGCCGCTGCCCAGCACCCGGAACGGCAAACCCGACCCGTCCACCGGGACGCCCAGTCCGCGCAGCGCATCGAGCAGCAGAGCGATTGGCCGGGCGCGCGCCTGCTCGTCGCCGTCGAAGATGACCGGGGCGGCACTCAGCGCCGCCAGCGGCGGCACGAAGCGCAGGACGGTACCGGCCAGCCCACAGTCGACCCGCGCGTCGGGTCCGGGTGCGATGCGGCCGCTGACCGTCAGGTCGGACCCCGCGCCCTCGACGCGCAGGCCCAGTGTCCGCAGCGCCCCGATCATCAGGTCGGTGTCGCGGCTGCGCAAGGCGCCGGTAATGGTGGATGCGCCCAGGCCCTGCGCGGCCGCCAGCGCGGCCAACACCAGGGTGCGGTTGGTCTGGGATTTCGAGCCTGGAACGGTCACGGTCGCGTGCACCGGTGCCGGTGTGGACGGGGCCTGCCATGCGCTCACCGGTCCATCATCGCGTGTCGCGGCCTCATCCCGGGCATCTGCCACCATGGAGATATGTGCGGACGTTTCGCAGTCACCAACGATCCGGCCCTGCTGGCCGAGAAGATCAAGGCGATTGACGAGGCCACGGGCACCGAGGACCGTACGGCGGGACCTAACTACAACGTCGCCCCCACCACCACCATCGCGACGGTGGTGATGCGCCACGACGAGCCCGACGACCAGCCCACCCGCCGGGTGCGGCTGATGCGGTGGGGTCTGTTGCCGCCATGGGTCAAGGCCGGTCCTGACGGCGCACCGGAGACCAAAGGCCCGTTGTTGATCAATGCGCGCGCTGACAAGGTCGCCACCTCGCCGGCCTTCCGGGCCTCAGCCAAGAGCAAGCGCTGTCTGGTGCCGATGGACGGCTGGTACGAGTGGCGAGGCAGCCTGGAAGGCCCGAAGGGCGCCAAGAGCGCGAAGACTCCGTTTTTCCTGCATCGCGCGGACGGTGGTCTGGTGTGCATGGCAGGTCTGTGGTCGGTGTGGAAGGCGCAGAAGAACGCCGACCCGCTGCTGAGTTGCACAATCATCACCACCGACGCCGTGGGTGAGCTCGCCAACATTCATGACCGGATGCCGCTGATGCTGAACGAATCCGATTGGGACACCTGGCTGAATCCCGACGCTCCGTTGGACGAGGAGTTGCTGGCGCGTCCGCCGGATGTGCGGGGCATCGAGAGGCGCCAGATTACGACGCTGGTCAACAACGTGCGTAACAACGGACCGGAGTTGTTGGAACCGGCAGACCCGGAACCGGGGCAGATGACGCTGTTGTAGCGGCCGGTTACCGCTGCAGCGACTGCCCGAGCAGCCCGACGATTGTGGTGACCGACGCTTCCAGGGTGCGGATGCGCTGATTGGAGTCGTCGGCTGTCGACCTCATCTCGCTGATATTCGACCGGAGCACATCGGCCAGCAACTGCTGAGTGTCCCCGAATGCTTTGATCGCATCGATCATCGAGCGATAGTCGGCCTGGGACCTCTCCACCGCCGCAACGCGCGCACTCAGGTTTGCTATGACGCTGTTGAGCTCTTCTTGCGTGGGCATGGTCGGCATCGTAGGCGTCGTCTGGGCCGGGCGATCGTGTTTTCACTGCGCCATGACGGTGAATCCATCGGAACAACGCGATGAGCGCGTTCTGGGTTGAGCACTTCGCCGGCGCAGACGCCTACTGGTCCTGTCGTCTCATCTCCTGTGCCGCAATGCCGTTGCGCCGCGTTGTCGCACGCGGCCCAGAAGCGTTGATTCACTGTCCAACTGGCGTCAGGACTGGTCGGCGCACGTATACTTTCCAGGTCAGCAGCCCCGCAGCGGCGTAGTAGCACATGAAGATCCAGAACGCGCAGGTTTCTGAGCCGGTGCTCAAGTAGGACTGTCGCAAAGCGAGGTTGATACCGACTCCACCTAGTGAGCCGAGCCCTGCAACAAACCCGATCACCACCCCCGAGATAACGCGTTGAGAGGGATTTCCGGCATCACCGACGTCGGCCGGGTGGCTGCAGGCCTCGAAAAGCGTCGGAATCATCTTATAAACCGACCCGTTGCCCAGCCCGGAGAGAATAAACAAGGCGATGAAGCCGCCGATGTAGCCGACCATCGTGGATCCGGACTCCCCGCGGTGCCCGTCGTCGAGAATTGTCATGGCAAGCACCAAACCGGTGGCTGGCACCATGGCGGTGAACACCACAAGGGTGACGCGGCTCCCGCCGCATCGGTCCGCAAGCCGGCCCCCGTAAATTCTGGCTGCCGCCGCCACCAACGGTCCGATGAAGCTCAGCGCGGCGGCGTGCAACGAGGCTTGCCCGGCGCTTTCTCCTTCGGCCCGGAACTCCATGTGCATGATCTGACCGAATGCAAATGCGAAGCCGATGAACGACCCGAAGGTGCCGAGATAAAGCAGGGCGAGAAACCAGGTATTCCGGTTGGATAGGATCGACGGCAGGATTTTTGCAAGGTGAGGCGCCTGAATTCGGTGCTGCTCGAGGTCATTCATGAACAGGGTCCCCGCGATTCCGGTAATCCCAAGTAGCACGAGGTAGACCGCACAGACCCAGTATGGTTGTCTGTCGCCGGCAATGGCGATGACCAGCAGTCCGACTATCTGGATCCCGGCGACACCGAGGTTGCCGAGCCCGCCGGTCAACCCCAGCGCGCGCCCCTTGAGCCGATGCGGGTAGAACGCGTTCGCATTGGACATCGAGGCTGCGAAATTCCCGCCACCCAACCCGCTGAGCCCCGCGCACAATAGGTAGATCCATAACGGCAGCCCTGGATGGGCCAACAGGACCATCGCGCCGATCGTGGGAATGATCAACACCCATGCTGAGAAAACCGTCCACAGGCGGGCTCCGAAGATCGGAGTGCCCAGCGCATAGGGAATGCGCAAGCACGCTCCGACAAGGGTGGCGGTGGAACTGAGTAGGAGCTTGTCGGCCGCGGAGAAGCCGTACACGTCCTCGGGCATGAACAGTGCCATTACCGACCACAGGGACCATATCGAGTAGCCGAGGTGAACGGTCATCACTGAACAGATCAGATTGCGCCGCGCAATGACGTTGTTGCCCGCCTCCCAGGCGGTCAGATCCTCGGGATCCCAATGTGCAATGTGACGCGAGCGGCGCATCGGCGTTCGGACCCTTCCTGGGGGCGGTTGCGAGCCGACGGCGCTCGCCGTCGGGCAGCCCAGGTTCGATGGTGACTCGCCGCCTTGGCTGAGGACCTGCCGTTGCATCGCACTCCTCGAATTCCTCGCTGGCCTAATGGTATCGAGAAGACAGGTTGCCAGGCTTGTAGCGTCATGACGCAGATTTCGAGGCTGCAAACTGCTGGGTAATAGCTGAAGAATTGCTGAAGGAAGAGCACGCGGGGAAGATCGCGCGTCCGTGGCGAAGGCTTGAGATACGTTGTGCAGTAGATAGATTGATGCGGCGCTCGTACGGGCAGGGTATCTGTCTGCCCATGGCCGGACCGAGGAAGTCGTTTGGTGGTGCGGCGATTTCCCCTTCCCGGTAATGCAATCGGGCACAACACAATCGTGTGGGTCCACAACCGGGAATCTCTACTCAAATCGTGACCGGCGGGGCAGGATGGAAGTCATGGTCCGGTGGCTGGTCCCATAACCGACCCGTGTCGGTATGCGGTTGGTCTAAAACGTCTGCGGCAGAGATGGGTTCGTCGCAAACAAGACTGGACACTTCGTGGTGTGCGATCGCAGGGACTCAGCAATGGGGGCGACGGAATGAGTCAGCGGTGAACGACCTCAATGTGGTCCGGTTGCGTGAGCTGGCCGATCGTGGAGCGGCCGAGCTGGACGGCGCCAACGCTGTCGACCTGTTGCGCTGGACCGACGAGAACTTCGGCGGCATCACCGGACCCGGCAAGCCGTCGTCTTGTGACTATGTGGTCGCGTCCAACATGCAGGACGCGGTGCTGATCGATCAAGCCGCCAAAGTTCGTCCCGGCGTTCCGGTCATATTCCTCGACACCGGTTATCACTTCGCAGAAACCATAGAGAGTCGTGATGCTATCAGTTCCCGCTACGACATCGGGCTGCTGAACATCACCCCCGAGCACACCCCTGCCGAGCAAGACGAGTTGTTGGGCAGCGACCTGTTCGCCCGCGACCCTAACGAATGCTGTCGGCTGCGCAAGGTTGTCCCTTTGGCCAAGGCGCTGCGCGGATTCTCCGCGTGGGTGAGCGGGCTACGCCGAGTTGAGGCGCAATCCCGCGCCAACGCCCCGTTGATCTGCTTTGACGAGACGTTTCAGCTGGTGAAGGTCAATCCGTTGGCTGCATGGACCGATCAGGATGTTCGAGATTACATTGCCGAGAACAATGTGTGGGTGAACCCTTTGGTGGACAAGGGCTATTTGTCCATCGGCTGCGAGCCGTGCACTGCCAAGCCGGTAGTGGGCGCCGATCCCCGCAGTGGGCGGTGGCAGGGACGCAGCAAGACCGAATGCGGTTTACATTTCTCATGAGCATCCTCCGCGCACCGGCGGGATTCCTATGGGAGCGTCGCTTTGGGCACATCAGGTGGCGGCGGAGACCTCGGTCGATTGTGTATGGGCGGGCACTGGCCGACCCGGCCGCTGCCTGAGCCGGGGCGGCCAACCCGCCCCCGAAGCCGGCCACTGTGGTGGCCGGCATGTGCGTGGGCGCGGACTTTATTGATGACGTCGATGTGGTGCAGTAGGGGCGGAATGACGACGCTGTTCGATGGCGTGTATGCCCTCTCCACGGTGGGAACGTTGTTGCGGGAGTTCACTTTCGGTCACGGCCGACCACTCGAATCGGTGCTGCGCGAGCATCTGCTGGCGTTGTGCGGGCGAGCCGATCTGCTCCCGTGAGCCGATCAGGGCGTGTTCATCGACATCGATGCGCTGCTGCGCCCGGTTTATCAGGGACGCCCAACAGGGTGCCTCCTACGGGCACACCAAGATCGCGGACGAGCAGATCCTGCGCAAGGGACTGTCCCGCTGGCCACCACGATCAGCGCTGCGGGTTCGGCTCCGGTGATCGCCGGGGTGCGGCTGCGGGCCGGGCGTGCCAATCCGGGTAAGGGTGCTGGACGCATGGTCGTCCAAGCGATCGGCACCGCGCGCGCCGCCGGAGCCAGCGGCCAGATTTCTGGCCCGTGGTGATTCGGCCTACGGCAACCGCGCGGTGGTGCGCGTGTGTGTCCGTCATGGCGCACTTCTCGTTGGTGATGACTCGCAACGCGGCGATCGAGCGGGCGATCGCGTCCATCGACGCCGACGCCTGGACACCGGTGGGTGGATTTCTGATGCCGAGGTGGCCGAAATCCCCTACACCGCCTGCGCTTCCACCCCCGATACGATCACCGCCCGACCGGTGGTGTGCCGGCTCAACGAGGGTGGTCACCATCCCGGCCCGCGTAGCCCGCCCGCAACGCCGACCGATCCTGCATCTGCCCACTCGCTGGCACTGCTCAAACATTGGCTAGTGCTGTGGCACAACACAATCGGATACTCAGCGCCGCTACCCGCCGCATCCTGACCACCCCGTCAAAAGGCAAGACTGCAGCGCAAGAGGAAAAGCTGGGCAGACCAGCGGACCTGTCATACCCGCAGCCAAATCAACAAGATCAATTGACCTCAGCGCCACTCAACCCAGCACATCGGTGGAATCAGGCTAAGCCCTCCCCCGGGTCAGCTCAACAGCCGATGCCGGTTCTGCCCAACGGAGGCTGCTGATGTGGCGCAGTAGCGTCCGTATCGCGCCGGCGGGCGGAGTCCGTCCCCCCACCCAGATAGCACGAAGTTGCCGTCCCAAATCGAGCTCGGGGACGGCGATGGCACGCAACCGGCCCACGGCCAGGTCATCGCCCACTGCCAGCCGGCTCATGGCTGCCGGTCCCGCGCCGGCGAGGACCGCGGCGCGCACCGCAGCCGCCGATGACAATTCGAGCACCGGCGGCGGCTGCTGCACGTTGTCGCCGAGCACCTGAAGCAGCGCCACAGTAAGTGAATCGCGGATACCGGAATGGGGTTCACGGCAAACCAGGGGTGTCTGGGCCAGCTCGAGGGCGCTGATGACCGGCGACCGTAGAGCCCACTTGTGGCTGGGTGCCACAACAACAACCAGTTCGTCGTGTCCGACCACGCAGCTACCCAATCCCTCTAGCGGACCCGGCTTTTCAACGAACCCAAGATCGGCGGTGCCGTTCCGAACCGACGCAATGGCCTGCTCGCTGGTGGTGGCGGTCGGAATCACCTGCGGAGCGGTGTCGCCATTTCTGTTCGGGGCCCGCAGGGAGAGCAGCCAATGCGGCATCAGGTGCTCGGCTATCGTCTGGCTGGCCACCACCCTGATCCGCTGGCGAGCCCCTTCCCGCAGGGAGCCAAGACCGGCGTCGATATCGCGGGCGACTTCAAGCAGGCGGGCGGCCCAATCGGCGACCATGATTCCTGCGGGTGTGAGGTCCGAGCCACGCGTCGTCCGAACGGCTAAAGCCACCCCGGTTTGGGCTTCCATCGAGGCAAGCCGTCTGGATACCCCCTGCTGGGTCATTCCGAGTTCACGCGCCGCGCCACCAAGACTGCCTGTCTCCGCGATCGCTAACAGAATTTCGAACGAGGCGAGTTCGGGCATATTAGAACTTAACGCCATGCTTCCAAAGAAATCACAGTTAGCTTGTGATGAGCTGGCAAGAAGCTGCGCTTTATCGCAGCGCAATCCCATGAACTGTGCTCTTGGGTGGCCACTCGTTATGCGGCACAGTCCAACTGACACAACTAAACCGTGTGACTTCACAACATCACACCCTCTACTGCCGCTTCATTACGAGCGCGAGAATTGGAGTCGTGATCAGCTGTCGCGATCCGTGGGACCGGGCGTCATCGGTGGGATACAGGAGGCCGAATTGTGTTGCGGTGTGGCGTTATTTCTCTTCGACCTGCCATCGGCGGCCATGAAACGGGTTGAACCGCTGCCGACCTGCACATCCCGCCACCTGACAACCGATGGGGAGGAACGTCAGTGACATACGTGATCGCTGAGCCCTGCGTCGATATCAAAGACAAGGCTTGCATAGAGGAATGCCCCGTCGACTGCATATACGAGGGCCTTCGAATGCTCTACATTCACCCCGACGAGTGTGTCGACTGCGGTGCCTGCGAACCGGTATGCCCAGTCGAGTCGATCAGTTACGAAGACGATCTGCCCGCTGAGTTCAGTCAGTACCGCCAGATCAATGCCGCGTTTTTCGCAGACCTCGGTTCGCCCGGTGGGGCGTCGAAAGTGGGAATGACCGAGAACGACCCAGACCCAATCAAAAGCTTGCAACCTCGATCGGCCCACGAGGCCTAGGGATGGACTTCGGGCGGCTACCGCCGGAAATTAATTCCGGCCGAATGTATTCCGGTCCCGGACCGGATTCACTCTTGCAGGCTGCCGATGCCTGGATCCGGCTGGCTGCGAACCTTTCCGAGACCGCGGCACGTTGCCGTGAGGCAACCGCACAGCTGGCAGAGCAATGGAACGGCACAGCGGCGATCGCTATGCGCCAGGCCGTCAAACCGTACCTCGCGTGGCTCAGCGGCACGGTTACCCTCGCTGAGCAGGCAGGTACCCAAGCGGCCGCAGCGGCGGGTGCCCATGAGTCGGCCGTCGCGGCGATGGTGCCCCCCGAGGACATCAGTGCGAACCGTACGCACCGGCTGTCTCTGTCCACCAACAACTGCTTGGGCCAATCGAGCCCGGCGATCGCCGATGTCGAGACCGAGTACGAACAGATGTGGACCAGGAACGCCGCCGCCATGTACGCCTACGCGCGCGCCTCGGCCGATGCCGCGGCCTTGACACCGTTCACCTCGCCACCGGCTGGGACGTCTGGACCCACGGCGCAAGCCGGCGCTACCTGCCCGCCGTCCCGCGGATGGACCCTGCGAGTGGGACCGGAGATCATATCCACTGGTTATCAGGTGATCTCAACGATTCCCGATGCCCTGCATGCGCTTTCCCGATCGCCACTGGCTTCGTTCGACGTTTCCCTTTCGTCGATCACACCGTCTCTCTCCAGGCTGGCGTCACTGAGCGCTCCGTCCGACTTCGCGATCTTCTATTTGAGTGGACTCAACAGGGCAGCGGCATTGGCGTGTCTGTCACCGGGTAAGGCCCGGGTCAGCGCGGTGGACTTCACCGCCGCTCTCGGTCGGGGAAAGCCGCTCGGGAGCTTGACGGTACCTCTTCGCTGGATAACGGAAACCGCCAGTCCGGCCGCCGAGCCGCTGCAGCGGGGTTGGGTCTGCGAGCCGATCCATCTGGTCCAGGCTGCGGATCCGCAGCCTGCCCGTCAAGCCGGCAGGTGGCACACGATAACTACGGAACATGCCGACTAGGAACGGTTTCGCGAAGAATAGTGCTAAGAGGGGGATCTGTTGTTCGACTTCGGTGCGTTACCGCCCGAAATCAACTCCGGTCGGATGTATGCGGGCCCGGGAGCAGAGCCGATGGTGCTTGCCGCTGCGGCTTGGGATGAACTGGCTGCCGAATTGGACAGCGCCGCCGCTGGTTACAGCTCCAAGCTCTCAGAGCTGAACAGCGCCCTATGGGTCGGACCTGCCTCCGCCGCGATGATGTCCTCGGTCGCTCCATACATCAGCTGGCTCGGCGCGGCGGCGACGCTGGCCGAACAGACCGCCACTCAGGCGCGGTTGGCCGCCGGCGCCTTCGAGGCAGCGTTCGCGATGACGGTGCCCCCATCTGTGTTGGCGGCCAACAGAATTCTGCTGATGACGCTGATCGTGACGAACTTCTTCGGGCAGAACACCCCGGCGATCGCGGCCACCGAGGCCCAGTACATGGAGATGTGGGCCCAAGATGCCGACGCCATGTACGGGTACGCATCCGCGTCGGCGACCGCCCGAAACCTGACTCCGTTCACGTCACCGCCGAATACTACGGCTCCCAATGCAATTGCCGGCCAAAACGTGGCCGTTGCGCAAGCCCTCGCCACATCGCCCGGGAAATCTGCACAGATTGCCGCGGTCACCGTGCCGCAGTCGGGATCGGCGACCACCGCGCCCGAGGCGCTGCAGCAGATTCTCGCGGAATTCATGACGAACCCATCGGCGTTGCCGTGGCCGCTGAACGAGATACCCAACGCCTGGAATACCTCCGGCATTACGCAAGCCACCTACTACACGTGGTTCCACAACCTGCTGCAGATATACAACGCGTACGGTACGGGCTACCACAGCTACAACCTCGATCAGACTTTGACGTTCGGGCCCGGTGGAACAACGGCCGGGGGTGGCGGTGCCTGGTACCCGACGCCGCAGTTCGCCCATCTGGGGTCCGGCGGAGCGGCGTCGGGTAGTGCGGGCCAGGCAGGAAGGATCGGGACGCTGTCGGTTCCGCCGAGTTGGGCCTCTCCACCGCAGCCAGGCAATCCGGCCGTCGTCGCGAAAGATGCTTCTCTCCATACCGCTTCGACAACCGGAACGGGCAACACCGTGCTGGGCGGGATGCCCTCCGGAGCGGCAGGACGGCGAACCGGGGGCTACGTCCACAAGTACGGGCTGCGCTACAAGGTGGTCACCCGCCCGCCGTCGGCCGGATGACGTGGCGACCGGATGTTCGAGCCGTGAATGAAGTGGCCAAGGTGGCCGGGACCAGGTAAGGGGTCAACGTGTTGGATTTTGGAGCAATACCGCCGGAGATCAACTCCGCGCTGATGTACTCGGGTCCGGGGTCAGGACCGCTGATGGCTGCCGCGGCAGCGTGGAGTGCGGTTGCTGCAGATCTGAATTCGGCCGCCTCCGGTTACGACAAGGTGCTAGCAACGTTGAGCGGGGAAGAGTGGCTGGGGCCGGCGTCGGCGCTGATGGCGCGGGCCGCCATACCCTACTTGGCGTGGCTCAGTACGACCGCCGAGCAGGCTGAACAAGCGGCCACGCAAGCCCGCTTGGCTGCGGCGGCTTATGAGAACGCGATAGCTGCGACGGTGCCGTCGCCGCTCGTGGCGGCCAACCGCGTTGAGCTGGCGCAGTTGCTCAACACCAACGTATTGGGCCAGAACGCTGCCGCGATTGCCGCCAACGAGGCCCAATATGGCCAGATGTGGGCGCAGGACGCCACCGCCATGTATGGGTATGCGGGTCAGTCTGCAGCAGCGACCAGGCTGACGCCGTTCACCACGGCGCCTCAGATAGCCAACCCGACCGCACAGGCTGTACAGGCCACTGCCGTCCCCAGTGGAACCGGCTCGGCAGGTAGCACGCAGTCCACGCTGTCCCAGCTGATCACCGGATTGCCGAATCAGCTGCAGAGTCTCGCGTCGCCCCTTTCGTCGGTCTCGTCCAATTCGGTGCTCACCGAGATTTGGTTTCTGTTAAGTGGGCAAAATACGTTGCCCAACAACCTCGGAACCCTGGTGACCGGCTATAACAGCTACTCGGCCCTCTGGTACAACACCGAAGGCCTGCCGTACTTCAGCGTCGGTATGGCCAACTTCGGGGTGCAGATAGCCAAGACCACGGGGGCGATCGGCGGCGCGGCGCCGGATGCCGCGGCTGCCGTTGTTCCCAAGGGTTTGGGGGGTTTGGCCGGAATGCTCAGCGGCGGCGGCGGGTCGACCTCCGCCGGACTGGGCAACGCGGCCTCGATCGGCAGATTGTCGGTCCCGCCGGCCTGGGCGCAGGCCAGCCCGTTACCTGGGCATTCGGGGCCGCTCGTGGTGGAGGACCTGGCTCCCGCCTCATCCGACGCCGGGGGGTCCGGCAACCTGCTCGGCGGCATGCCGCTGGCTGGCCCGGGTTTGGGCCAGGGCGGCGCAAGCCCCAAATACGGCATACGTCCCACGGTCATGACCCGCCCACCGTTCGCCGGCTAGCGACCCGTCTCGGGACGCATGTCGCCCCGCGCCGTCGAGATGACCCTTGTCAGCTCCAAGCCAGCGGCAGCGCCTTGAGCGCAAACGAATTCGAAGGGTATTCGATCTGGGGAGTGTAGCCCTCCGGCAGTTGTAAGTCGGGGATCTGGCGGAGCCATTCATCAATGACCACGGTCAACTCGATCCGTGCCAGGTGGGAACCCAGGCAGCGATGCGGTCCGCCGCCGAATCCCCAGTGGCGGTGCACTTTACCGTCCATGATCAGGTTATCGGTGGAGATCGCGTCGCTGCCGTCGCGGTTGATCGCGGCAGTGCACAGCCGTACCGGTGTGCCGGGTGGAAGCGTCATGCCGCCCACGTTGACGAAGTCGGTGGTCACTCGAGCCGCCAGCGGCGCCGCCGGCTCGAGTCGGACGATCTCCTCAACGAATACCCCGGTCTGCTCTGGCCTGTCGCGGAGCTGTGCGCGCAGCTGTGGTCTGCGGGCCAATTCGAAAAGCGAGAAGCCGATTGCCGCGGCCACCGTGTCCAGTCCGGACAGGATCAACAGGTGGCTCATGCCCAGTAGCTCAAGGTCGCTGAGTTCGCCCGGACCGGCCATTATTTGCGACAACATGTCACGGCCCGTAGTCGTCCTGCGTTGTTGGATGGCGTCGGCGAAGTACGCCAGCAACTCGTGCCCTTCGGGCTTGCCGGCCACGGCGGCGTCTTTCCAGCCGATTACGCGGTCGCGGTCCTTCAGCGGCAGCCCATAGAGGTCCAGAAAAACCTGGAACGGGTAGCGGCGCCCGAAATCAGCCATCGCTTCGCACTCACCCCGGTCTGCAAGTGCAGTGATCATTTCGACGGCGTGGCGCTTCATCACGGGGCGGTACTTCGCCAAGGCGTGGGGGCTGAAATACGGTTGCAGGATTTTGCGGTAGCGGGTGTGCTGGGGAGGGTCGAATGCCGAAGGCAGCACCGGCACCGGGCAACCGGGGGGCTGAAGCGCCAATTGTGCTGAAAAGAGCTCGGCATCACTTAACGCTGCCAACACGTCTTCGCGCCGGGTCAGGTAGTAGGCGCCGTTCATGAAGACGACCGGCCCGGCGTCTCGCAACGTCTTCCACCCGACACCTCGATCCGCGGTCATCGGTAAAGCCGAATGCTGCAGCCGGGGTAGATGGAACGCGCCTTGCTCGCTCTCTCCACGAGTGCGAGCCGAGTCGCTTTGACCCGGTGCGACTTCCGGCGGTTGCGCTGTGAAATCCATTGTCAGCTCACCTGGCTTACGATCGGTAGCGGCGTTTATCCCGTTGGACGGCTTGAGCCGACACGGCTGCGGGCCGTTGGCACGATCGGGAGAGAGCCTCGAATCGCTGCTACGTCTGCTCACAGTGTCAGGTCGGCGGGCGCGACAAGCCGTTATCAACCGCGTCATCGGCCTGCTCAGAGCACCGGCTCTGATCAGTGCGGGCTGCGGCAGCTCAGCAAAGCGACTGCATACGAACTGAGCGATGGTCAACCGCCATCGTCGAGTCGGACGAACGCTCCGAGGATCCATCGACCCACGATGGTATGAGGCGAGACTGGGACACAGCTCCCAGCGAGCTGTGAAAATCGTCCGGGTCCAAGACGTCACCGCCACGACGGTTGCCCACGGAATTTCCGCACCTGCCCAGAATGTCCGGGATCTGCTGCAGTCCTAGTCGACCCCGCCAAGCTCGGCCAGAAGACGGGCGAGGGCTTGCAGCTACGGGCAACCGACGGGTCGAGCGCCAGTGCATTGGCGCCGCACATCCCGCGCGCACCGGGGTCCCCCTGGGGGTCGGCGCCGTCGATGTGCATTCCGGGTGCAGGGCGACAACGTGATTCGTGGACCGAAACTCAGCTGCGGGTTGTCCTTGGCCCGGTCATGATGTCGCCGCCTGCGTGGTTGAGTGTCAGTTGAGGTTGCCGCCGACATGTTCGCTGTCGAACAGACCACTTGCCCCACGATGCAACAGTCGGTGTGTCTATGCAACGCGTCGTGATCATCCAGCGCGCAACAGCAAGGCAACCGCAGCGGGCCCTACAAGGCGATGTTGCTAAGTCCTGGCTCGGTCGGCGAAACCGAGCGCGTCTTGGCATCAAGCAATTACCGGCGGCGATAACACATTGGTGGGTCTATTGATCGGTCAGTCCAGCCTGCCCGCGCAATCCGAAGGCTATGCCAAGCTGCCGGGTCTGTTCGCTGCTGACCTTCAGGGTCAAACTTGGGCTTGACCCCGCTCGGTGGACACAGGGACTGAAGGTATCGGTCGTAGAACTCAACTTTGGTTGTGGCTCAATGTGATTCGGAATGCGCGTTATCCCGGGGTGCGTCCCGCGCTAGTTCGAGACCCTGGTGCCGCCCGCGTCGTGCGCTGCGCCTCCTGAAACCGCGGACAGTCCCCGGCGGCCTCCGCTATCCTGTGGCGGGCACACGGGGCTCATCGAGGGTATGGGAGAAGGTCATTGTCTGTGGTGAATCCGTCCGTGATTGTGTCGCCCGAGGTGGTGGCGGCCGCGGCGCAGGACGTAGCGGGTGTGGGCGCTGCGCTCGACCGGGCGTACGCGACAGTGGCACCGGCGACCACATCGGTGCTGGCCGCGGCCGGGGACGAAGTGTCCACCGCGATCGCCGAGTTCTTCTCCGGTCACGGGCAGGACTTCGCGGCGTTCGGCGCGAAGGCTGCGTCGTTCCAGAACCTGTTCGTGCAGGCGCTGAACAACGCCGGCCGGCAGTACGCGGCCGCCGAGACCGCGATCGTCCGCCAGCTACAGGCGGGCACCGCCGCGCTGCACCTCCCGCCGATCTTCGGCCCGCGGCCGGTGCCCTCATCGGTGCCCGTCGATCCTGCCCAGTTCGCCGGCACCTACTACGAGCAGGGCAGCGTCAAACAGTTCTTCTCGCTCGGCCTGGTGAACACCAAGGCGACCTACAGCCTCAACCCTGACGGCACGATCCGCGTCCAGAATTCGGGGAACTATTTCTTCGACCGCGGCCCGCTGTCGTCGATCACCGGGTCCGCGGTGCCGCTCAACGCCACCAACACGGCGCTGGACGTCAGCTTCCTGCCGTTCAAACTGCCGTTCAGCCTCGGCGCACCGACGGGCAACTACATCATCGTCGCGCGCGCGCCCGACTACAGTTGGGTGCTGGTCAGCGATCCGACGGGGTTCAGCGGCTACGTCCTGACGCGCGACCAGTTCATTCCGCCCCAGCAGTACCAGCAACTCGCGGGAGATCTGGTCTCCCTCGGGGTTTGGGGACCGATCACGCCGACCCGCCAGTACGCCTCCTGACCCGTTCCGCGTAAGGCGGCGGCGATGCCCTTCGTGTCTGCATTTACTCGACGGCGGGCACATCGACCCGGTGCACAACGCGCCCGAGTTGGCGCCGGTCATCGGCGCGTGCCTACGTCCGCGCCACCAGGTCCCACGTGATCGCATCCGTTAACCGGATCAGATCCTGGGGGGCCAGCTCCACGTCCCAGTGCCGCTTGCCCACGCTGCACAGCACCCGGTCCCAGATCAGAGCGGAACTGTCCACCACCGTCCGCAACCGCTTTCGCTGGCCGAAAGGGGAAATCCCGCCCACCACATAGCCGGTGGAGCGCTCGGCCGCCGCGGGTTCGGCCATGCCGGCTTTCGGCACACCGAAAGCGGCCGCGGCCGCTTTCAGGGACAGCTTCGCGGGCACCGGAACGACCGCCACCGCCAACTCCCGGGGTAGCGCGATGATCAGCGTCTTGAAGACCTGCACTGCTGCGATGCCGGTGCCGTCGGACAGGGCAGTGACCGCCTCGAAGTTCTGAAGCTCGTGCGGCACAACGGCTTTGACCAATTCCGCCAAAGCCGGCGTCGCGGCGCCGGCCACGTCAGGGCCCGGAGTAGCCCGGCGGGTTGACGCCGTCCACCCAGAAGTCGACGCCGAGCTGGCCGCCGGGCACGCAGTCATAGACCGAGAGGTCGGTGACACCGGATTCCAGCAACACGTCCTCGCACAGCGCCATGTTGCCGGTGTACTCCCGCGACGGCTTGTTGAGGATGACGTAGGCGGCGTCGGAGTACACCTCGGGCTTGCGGGCGCGCGCCATCGCCTCATCACCGCCGAGCAGGTTCTGCACGGCGGCGGTGGCCACCAGGGTGCGCGGCCACAGGGTATTGGAGGCGATGCCCTCTTCGCGCATCTCCTCGGCGATTCCCAACGCGCACAACGTCATACCGAACTTGGCCATCATGTACGCGGTCGGCTTGAGCCACTCCTTGCCCAGCAGCACCGGGGGCGAGAGCGTCAGAATGTGCGGGTTCTCCCGGCCCTTGAGGTGCGGGATACACGCCTGCGACACGGCGTAGGTGCCGCGCACCTGGATGCCGTTCATCAGGTCGAAGCGCTTCATCGGGACCTCGAGGATCGATCCCAGGTTGATGGCCGAGGCGTTGTTGACGCAGATGTCGATGCCGCCGAACTGCTCGACGGTCTTGGCCACGGCGGACTCCACCGACTCCGGGTCCCGGACGTCCCCGACGATCGGCAGGGCCTGTCCGCCCGCTTCCTCCAGCTCCTTGGCGGCCGTGTAGACCGTGCCCGGGAGTTTGGGGTGCGGCTCGGCGGTCTTGGCGATCAGAGCGATGTTGGCGCCGTCTCGAGCGGCGCGTTTGGCGATCGCCAGGCCGATTCCGCGGCTGGCGCCAGAGATGAACATGGTCTTGCCGTTAAGGGACATGGCCGTCACATTAACGCCACGTTCGGCGTAGCTGGACCGCGGGATCACGGCGCGGAAATAGCGGGCCGGAAAATGCCGTTGTCTGAGGCGGTGACGGCACGAGTCGGTGGCGGCCTTTAGATTGAAGGAGGGAGTTCGGTGACAACTGCGACGAGCCTCTTGGGTCCGGAGCGGTTGGCACGCTTCCTTGCGAGTCCGGCGGCGTGGTTTGCGCGCTCCGGTGACGCCGCAACCGAAGGGACCGTGTTAATCAAGATGGCCGACATCGATGGCGCGACCGGGCCTGACGGCGCCGTACCGGCGGAGGAGAGCGACGCCGAGCTGACGGCGCGCTTCGAGCGCGACGCGATTCCACTGCTTGACCAGCTTTACGGCGGTGCGCTGCGCATGACGCGCAATCCGGCGGATGCCGAGGACCTGCTGCAGGAGACGATGGTCAAGGCCTATGCGGGGTTCCGTTCATTCCGCGAGGGCACCAACCTCAAGGCGTGGCTGTACCGCATCCTGACCAACACCTACATCAACAGTTACCGCAAGAAGCAGCGGCAACCGTCGGAGTATCCGACCGAAGAAATCACCGACTGGCAGTTGGCGGCCAACGCCGAGCACTCCTCGACCGGACTGCGTTCGGCGGAGGTGGAGGCTCTCGAAGTGCTGCCGGACACCGAGATCAAGGAAGCTTTGCAAGCGCTGCCGGAAGAATTCCGGATGGCCGTTTACTACGCGGACGTCGAAGGTTTTCCGTATAAAGAGATCGCCGAGATCATGGGTACGCCGATCGGCACCGTGATGTCCCGGCTGCACAGAGGCCGACGTCAGCTACGCGAGTTGTTGGCCGACGTGGCCAAAGATCGTGGCTTTACCCGCGGCGAGCAGGCACACGAGGAGGTGTCGTCATGAGTGAGTCCTGCGGCCGGCCCAGCAAACACGAGGACCACGGTGCCTTCGGCTGTGCCGAGGTGATCGCCGAAGTATGGACGCTGCTCGACGGTGAATGCACCCCCGAGAAGAAGGAGAGCCTGCGCAAACACCTCGAAGCGTGCCCGGGCTGCTTCCAGCACTACGGCATCGAAGAGCGGCTCAAGGCGCTGATCGCCACCAAGTGCAGTGGGGAGAAGGCGCCGGAGAGCCTGAGGGAGCGGTTGCGGCTGGAGATACGCCGGACCACGATCGTGCGCGAAGAGTTTCAGGCCTGAGGATTAAGCGTTGGGCCGCTTGCCGTGGTTGGCCTTGCTGTGCTTGCGGTCACGCTTCTTGCGGCCACGCTTGGCCATGATGGAACCTCGTTTCGTCTGAAGTCGTCAGTGCAACGCGGCGCACGCGCCGCCAGGTTGTCGACAAGTCTCTCATGGGATGGGCGACGCGCCCTCATCCGCCCGCGCGCCGCCAGCCCGACCGGCCTTATGGTTCGATATACCCAGAATCGGCCGATACGAGTGGGGTGATGATGTCCGAGGAGGTCCGCGCCGAAATCGTGGCCAGTGTGCTCGAAGTCGTGGTCAACGAAGGCGACCAAATCGGCCAGGGCGACGTCGTGGTGCTGCTGGAATCCATGAAGATGGAGATCCCGGTCCTCGCCGAGGTCGCCGGGACCATCAGCAGGGTGAGCGTCGCAGTGGGCGACGTGATCCAGGCCGGCGACCTCATCGCCGTGATCAGCTAGCCCTCAGGCGCGACCGAGCTGCATGTCCACTCTCGGTAACCTGCTCGCCGAGCACACGGTTCTGCCCGGTAACGCCGTCGACCACCTGCATGCCGTAGTGGGGGAGTGGCAGCTGCTGGCCGACCTGTCGTTCGCCGACTACCTGATGTGGGTCCGCCGTGACGACGGCATGCTCGTGTGTGTGGCGCAGTGCCGACCCAACACCGCGCCCACGGTTCTGCAGACCGACGCGGTGGGCAGCGTCGTCTCGGCTGACCGGCTGCCACTGGTCGCCGACACCTTCACCAGCAGTGTGGCCATCAAGGAAAGCGAAGCGGGCGAACAACATTTGTGGCAGCTGCCCGGGCCCAACATCGCGGCATCGCCGGTGCGCTACGGCGGCCGGGTGGTAGCGGTGCTCACCCAGCACCAGACCGAGCTGGCCGCACAGCGGATGTCGGGTCACCTGGAGACGGCCTACCGGGAATGCGCCGTCGACCTGCTGCACATGATCGCCGAGGGCACGTTCCCCGACGTCGGTGACGTCGCGATGTCACGCTCGACGCCACGTGCGGGCGACGGCTTCATCCGCCTCGACGTCGAAGGCGTTGTCGCATACGCCAGCCCCAACGCGCTGTCGGCCTACCACCGGATGGGCCTGACCAGTGAATTGGAGGGCCACAACCTCATCAAGGTCACCCGGCCGCTGATCTCGGACCCGTTCGAAGCGCAGGAGGTGGCCGAACACGTCCTCAACCTGCTGGCCGGCGGTTCGAGCATGCGCATGGAGGTCGATGCAGGGGGCGCCACCGTGCTGCTGCGGACGCTGCCACTGGTGGTGCACGGGGAGAATGTCGGGGCGGCGATCCTGATCCGTGACGTGACCGAGGTGAAGCGGCGCGACCGTGCGCTGATCTCCAAGGACGCCACCATCCGTGAGATTCATCACCGGGTGAAGAACAACCTGCAGACGGTGGCGGCGTTGCTGCGGCTACAGGCGCGCCGCACCGTCAACGCCGAGGGGCGCGAGGCCCTGATCGAGTCGGTACGGCGGGTGTCGTCGATCGCGCTGGTCCACGATGCACTGTCGATGTCGGTGGACGAGCAGGTCAACCTGGACGAGGTCATCGACCGAATCCTGCCGATCATGAACGATGTGGCGTCGGTGGACCGGCCGATCCGGATCAACCGGGTTGGTGACCTGGGTGTGCTGGACTCCGACCGGGCCACGGCGCTGATCATGGTGATCACCGAATTGGTGCAGAACGCGATCGAGCACGCGTTCGACCCGTCGGCCACCGGCGGGTCGGTGACCATTCGCGCCGAACGTTCGGCGCGCTGGCTCGACGTCGTGGTGCACGACGACGGGCTTGGCCTGCCCGAAGGGTTCAGCCTGGAAAAGTCGGACAGCCTCGGCCTGCAGATCGTGCGGACATTGGTGTCGGCCGAACTCGACGGCTCCCTGGGGATGCGGGAAGGCTCCGATCGGGGCACCGATGTCGTGCTGCGGGTGCCGATCGGTCGCATGGGCCGGTTGCTGGTCTGAACGCGCAGCAATACGGCCCCGATCTGATCGGGGCCGCAAAGCTACTCAGTCGAGTTGTCAGACTCCGCTGCGGGCCTTCGTCCGGGCGTTACGACGCTTGAGTGCGCGCCGCTCGTCTTCGCTCATCCCACCCCATACGCCCGAGTCCTGGCCGGTATTCAAGGCCCATCCGAGACACTCTGTCGTCACCGGACACCGATTACAGACCAGTTTCGCGTCAGCGATCTGCGCGAGTGCCGGGCCGCTGTTCCCAACCGGGAAGAACAGCTCCGGATCCTCGTCACGGCAGACCGCCCTGTGGCGCCAATCCATTAGTTGCTACTCCTCACTATGTGCGCAGCACTGCGCACGGGCATATTTCTTCTTGGCTGTTAGGCGTGCGCAAGAAAGGTTTCCGTACCTCTGCGTATTTCTGCATGCAACCTTTTGATCGTTTCACAGGCTCAACAGATGTCAATAGTGTTACGTGAGCCCGTGGGGTATCTCACTTTGCCGATCTCTTACACAGGCCCTTACTCAGTTGTACTACACTACCTGGCGAATTTCGCCCCACATTGTGTCGCGGGCATGTCACATCTTTGGTTTCCGCAGGTCAACAGGCTTAATCCGGCGGTGGAGCGACCACGGCCAGGGCGGCCGGAACCGTCCGGAATGTCATGGTCTCGCGCATTCCGAGGTATTCCCCGTCGTACTGGCAGGCGGCCGGGCCTGCCATCGTGCCGACCCGTACCTGGCTCACGTCGTCGTCGCGGATGAGCTGCGCGGCTTCCAGCTTCGGGTGCTTGGCGAGGAGTTGCCGCAGCAATCGCAGGGTCGGGATCAGCTTCATGCTGGTGAGCGCGAACAGGCCGAGGCCCGTTTCGAAACTGCACCCCGGGTTGGTGACCATCGGCCGGTCGTCGCTGTAAGTCCAGGGGCTGGTGTTGGACACCCAGACGAAGTGCACGCCGGACACGGGCTCGTGGCCGGGGCGTTCCAAGATCAGGTTCGGATCGCGGCGGCTGAACCTGACCGACACAGGTGTCGCCACCCGCCAGTAGCGCAACGGGGTGATCTTGTGGCCCTTCCTTCGCTCCTCTTCCACCGCCCGGACCACCTCGGCGTCGACTCCCATGCCGGCGTTGACCAGCGCGTAGATCTCGCCGCAGTCGATGAGGCTGATGCGCCGCCACCGTCCGTGGTGCTCATCGGAGCCCAGCAGCCGCAGCAGCTGGTCGGTCGCGCCCGAGGCGTCCCTGGGGATCCCAAGCGCCCTGGCCAGCACGTTCGCCGAGCCGCCCGGAATAATCCCCAGCGCCGGCACCGACCCGGCCGGAGTGGAGCCGGGCCGTCCCACCATGCCGTTGACCACCTGATTGACCGTTCCGTCCCCGCCGTGGACGACGACCAGGTCGAACCCGTCGTCGACGGCCTTGCGGCCAAGCTCTTCGGCATGGCCGGAGTAGCTCGTGGGCTCGATGGAGAGGTCAAGGCGGTTGCCCAGGGCGCGTGCGACCAGCTGGCGGGCACTCGGCGTGATGGTGGTGGCAATCGGATTGACGATCAACATGGCACGCATGACGGTTGAGCTTATGCGCCGCAACCCGGCGCCGAGATTGCCGCCAGGGTCGCGTTCTACGCCGTGGCACAACCCGCACGGTAATCTCGTGGACCGACCGGACGCTCTGACTACGCTGGCGCTGTGACCGCCCGCGCCCCGTCCACCGTTCGTCGTGCCGGCTTCATCGTCGCGGCCCAGGGAATCGCGGGGCTGGTGGTGGCGGTGATTCTGGTAATCCGTGGCCTTGCCGGGGCCGATCAGCATGTCGTCAACGGCCTGGGCACGGCGGCCTGGTTCGCGGTGATCGGCGGTGGGGTGCTGGCGGCCGGACTGGCCCTGGTGGCCGGCCGGCGCTGGGGCCGGGGTCTGGCTGTGTTCACCCAGCTCCTGCTGCTGCCGGTGGCGTGGTACCTCGGGGTCGGTTCACACCGGCCGGTGTTCGGCATACCGCTGGCGTTGCTGGCGCTGATCATCCTGGGCCTGCTGTTCAGCGGCCCGTCGGTGCGCTGGGCCGCGGGGCGCGATCAGCCGGGTCCGGCCAGCGCGGCCAATTCCGGACCGGACACCCGGTAGGTGGTCCACTCGGTCTGCGGCTGACCGCCGACGCCGTCGTACAGCGCGATCGCGTCGGTGTTCCAATTGAGCACCGCCCACGACAGCCGGCTGTAGCCGTTGCGGAGGCATTCGGTGGCCAGCGCCGCCAGCAATCCGCGGGCCAGACCGCGGCGGCGAAAGCGCGGCCGCACGTAGAGGTCTTCCAGGTAGATGCCCGCCACGCCGTCCCAGGTGGAGAAGTTCAAGAACCATAACGCCATGGCGGCGATCCGGCCGTCATCTTCGGCGACATGTCCGTACAGCGTCGGCGAATCCCCGAAAAGCGCTGCAGCGATCTGCTTTTCGGTGACAGTGCACTCATCGGCGGCATGCTCGAAGGCGGCCAGTTCGTGAATCATGGCGGTAATGTCGGCGACGTCGCCCGGTGTGGCGCGGCGGATGTTCTCGGTCACTGCCGCACTCCCAGTGCATTCAGTATCGTCGCGAATTTCGTTGTGGTTTCCGCCACTTCGTCGTCGGGATCGGATTCGGCGACGATGCCGCCGCCGGCGCGGGCAACTGCCGTCCGGCGATCGGCGGACAACTCGGCGCACCGGATCGACACCACCCAGTAACCGTCACCGGCCGCGTCACACCAGCCCACCGCGCCCGCGTAGAAGCCGCGGTCGCCTTCCAGCATGGCGATAAACTCGGTGGCCGCCTCGGTCGGCACCCCGCCGACCGCCGGCGTGGGGTGCAGCGCCAGCGCCAGATCCATTGCGCTCGTAGAGGTATCGCGCAGCCTGCCGATGATCGGGGTGCACAGGTGCCAGACCGCCGCGGTGCGGCTCAGTTGTGGCTCTGCCGCAATCGTCAGGTCGTCGCACAGCGGCTGAAGCGCCGTGCGCATGGTGTCGATGACCAGCTGGTGTTCGTGCCGGTTCTTGTCTGACGCGGCGAGCGCGGCGCCGTTGGCTGCATCGACCTCGGGATCGGCCGAGCGCGGCGCGGAGCCGGCGAACGGCCGGCACACGACCCGATTGCCGGATCGGGCCACCAGCAGTTCCGGGCTGGCGCCTACCAGTGCGGCACCGGCGTAATGCGGGCCGGCAGCGCTCAGGTCGGTGAGAAAGCCGTACGCCGCCGGATCGGCATCGAGCAGCCGCCGCAAGATCACCCGGCCGTCCAGCGGCGCGTCGGCGGACAGCCGCAACGAGCGGGCCAGCACCACTTTGCGCAGCGAATTGCCCGGCGCGGCAAGCTGGTCGCGGGCGCGACCGACGCGCATCCGGTGCTCGTCGCCGGAGGGTACCGCGGCGTCGATGCGCACCGGCGGCAGTGGACCGCTTGGCCAGCAGGGCAGAGCATCGGCGCGCCGCAGCGTCACCGGAGTGAACAACGCCGGTGGCTGCTCCACATCGAAAGGCAACGCGCCCAACACTATTGGCGCCCGTCCAGAATTCAGCGCCGCCTGCGCCGAAGCGATGTCGCGGTAGTGGTCGCCGGCCCGGTCGGCGATCAGGGTCCCCCGCGGTCCGGTCAGCGCAAAGGCCGGTTCGGGGCTCACGCGATCGCGGTCGGTTTGGGATGGCAGCTCAATCCGAGCTGAGCGAGCTGGCGGATGCCGTGCTCGAAAGTGCAGATCGCGATGGTTGCGGTGGGCATACCGAAGCGGCTGCCCTCGGTCAGCCCGAGTTGCGCCCATCGGGTGATCACCGCCCGGGAGAAATGGCCGTGGCTGACGAAGAGCACGTCGCGCGACTCCATGTTCTCCAGCGCCAGCTCGATGGCCCGGTCGGCGCGATCGCTGACCTGCGCGACGCTTTCGCCGCCGGGGCATCCGTGCGTCCACACCAGCCAGTCGGGGTCGGATTCGCGGATCTGCGGGGTGGTCAGGCCCTCGTAGTCGCCGTAATCCCATTCGGCGAGCAGTGGCGTGACCTGGTCGATGATGAGTCCGGCCAGGTCGGCGGTGACCAGGGTCCGGCGTCGCGGGCTGCAGTACACGAATGGCCTGTCGAGCTGCAGATCGCCCAGTACGACCCCGGCGAACTCGGCCTGCTCCCGGCCGGCTGCGGTCAACTCGATGTCGGTGCGGCCGGTGTGCTGTCCTGACTTCGACCACTCGGTCTCCCCGTGGCGCAACAGCACCAGCCTCTGGTTGTGTACGCCCATGCCCGCGATTCTGCCCGAGACACGCCGAGGGCCGTGCCGGGCCCGCCACCCCGACGGTGCGGGGGCGTCCGTGCCAGGATGGGGGCTGTGAGTGACATGCGCGTACTGGCGGTGGCCAACCAGAAGGGCGGTGTGGCCAAGACGACGACGGTCGCGTCGCTCGGTGCGGCGATGGTGGACGAGGGACGACGGGTGCTGCTCGTCGACCTGGACCCTCAAGGGTGTCTGACGTTCTCGCTGGGTCAGGATCCCGACAAGCTGCCCTTCTCCGTACATGAGGTGCTGCTCGGTGAGGTCGAACCGAGTGCTGCGCTGGTGACGACATCGGAGGGAATGACGTTGCTGCCGGCCAACATTGACCTCGCGGGCGCTGAGGCGATGCTACTGATGCGGGCCGGGCGCGAATACGCCCTCAAACGGGCCCTGGTCAAACTCGCCGACGATTTCGACGTGGTGATCATCGACTGCCCGCCCTCGCTCGGGGTGCTGACGCTCAACGGGCTCACGGCCGCGGACGAGGTCATCGTGCCGCTGCAGTGCGAGACATTGGCCCACCGCGGTGTAGGGCAGTTCCTGCGCACCGTCGCCGACGTTCAGCAGATCACCAATCCGAACCTGCGGTTGCTGGGCGCGCTGCCCACGCTGTACGACTCGCGGACCACCCACACCCGCGACGTGCTGCTCGACGTGGCCGACCGTTATGAGCTCCCGGTTCTGGCCCCGCCGATCCCGCGGACGGTGCGCTTCGCCGAGGCCAGCGCGTCGGGCTCATCGGTGCTGGCCGGCCGCAAGAACAAGGGCGCGGTGGCCTATCGCGACCTGGCCAAGGCGTTGCTCAAGCACTGGAAGACCGGCAAGGCGCTGCCCACCTTCGCCGTCGACTACTGACCCAAGGCAACCACGGTGTCGCCGCGCTGCTCGATGACCTGCGAACCCGACACCGCCGGGATCACGGCGGAGTTGCCCGGCGGCCGGTCCACCGGGATATAGCGGCTGGCCTCGCCGTTGACCGGGTCATACACCCCGATGGCACCGGTTACCGGCACCAGTAGCTGACCGGCCATCATGACTCCCGGCCCCAACGGCGCAGCCGTCTCGCCGGCGGCGATCGTGTAGCGCGCGGTCAGACTGCTCGCGTCCAGCACCAGCAACGCATCCCCGGTCCACCACGTGACCAGGTTCCCGGTGTTGGACACCACCGATGACGGCGACGGCGGGCCGGCCAGCAGCGTGCTCGATACGGTGGTGCCGGTTTCGTCGACCACATCGACGTGAGGCTGCGGTGTCGGCAGGTACACCGCCGCGCGGTTTTGCGAGACGACCACCACGCGGGCCCCGGTGCCCGGCCGTACCCCCGATTCCTGCACCACCTGCTGTTGCGGCTCGTCGTCCTCTTTGCCGGGGCGAAGCAGGACCAGCTTCAGGTCGGCCTGGTTTGCGCAAGACTCGAGTACCGCCACCGACGACGAGCTGGCGGCGGCCGATTCCAGGGTGCAGCCGGAGTGCAGGCCGCGGTTCACCGGCTTGACCCGCGCGTCGGTTTCGCCGTAGGCCATCATCCGGACCATGTCGGAGCGCCACATCTCGAGGCGGGTATTGCCCGCCGACAGCACTGTGGTGCCGTCCGAGGACAGCCGCACCTTCGGGTCGGCGTAACTGCTGCGGGCGGGCCCGCGGCGTCCGGTCGATCCGTCGATGGTGCTCACCTGTCCGCAGCCGCGGTCGTCGCGGTACACCGCGACGGCGTAGTGATAGACCCAGGTCACCCCGCACAGGTCGGTGTCGCGCGAGTAGCTCCACCGGACCTCACCCGTGCCCGGGTCGCGGCCCTGGACCTCGCGCCCGCTGCCCGTGGCGACGGCGCCGGTCACCACCACAGGCACCCGGGTGGCCGGGCTGGGGGCGGTCCAGAGCTGGCGCAACGTCGCCGGGACCTCCCGGGCCTGGGTCGGGGTGGGCGCGGCAACCGCGGCGGGCCGACTCTTTGCCGCCCGGGCGTCGCTGGTCCACCAGATGAGCGCCGCAGCTACCGCGATGACGACCGCGATCGTCGCGGCTGCCACTATGTCGGTTTTGGTGCGGCGCTCGGGTCGGACCACGGAAGAAAGTATGCCGTCAGCTGGCGGCCACCGCCGCATTCGCCGGCTTGCGGCGACGCCGACGACGGGTGCCGCCGGCCGGCGCACCGGCACTGCCGGCGGCGGGCGCAGCAGCGTCGGGAGTCGTGTCGGCGGTGGACGCGGAACTGGCCTCGGGGTGCCCGGTGACAGGCTTGCCGCCACGGGTGCGCTTGCGCCGGTCGGGGCGGCGAGCCGGGCGTTCTGAGCCGCCGCTGCTGGTCTCCCGGCGCTGCGCCGGCGCCCTACGCGGCGTGCCGACGGTGCCGCCGGCGTCGGTCGGGATGGACAGCTCGGCATACAGGTGCGGCGAGCTGGAGTAGGTCTCGGCGGGGTCTGGGGAGCCCAGACCAAGCGCCCGGTCGATCATCGTCCAGCGTTCCAGCTCGTCCCAGTCGACCAGGGTGACCGCGACACCGGTTCGCCCGGCCCGCCCGGTCCGCCCGATGCGGTGGACGTACATCTTCTCGTCTTCGGGGCACTGGTAGTTGATGACATGGGTGACGTCGTCGATGTCGATGCCGCGCGCGGCTACGTCGGTGGCCACCAGCACGTTGATGTCGCCGGACCGGAACGACTTGAGCGCCTTCTCGCGCGCGATCTGGCCGAGGTCGCCGTGCACGGCACCCACCGCGAAACCGCGTTCCTGAAGCTCGTCGGCCACCTTCTGGGCGGTGCGCTTGGTGCGGGTGAAAACCATCGTCGCACCCCGGTCACGGGCCTGCAGCACGCGACTGACCAGCTCCAACTTGTCCAGCGCATGCGCCCGGTAAACGAACTGCTCGGTGGTGTCGTGCACGGCCAGCGAATGCGGCGCTTCGGCCCGGATGTGGGTGGGCTGGACCATGAACGTGCGGGCCAGGGTGATGATCGGGTCCGGCATGGTCGCCGAGAACAGCATCGACTGGCGGTCGGCGGGGATCTGGCGCAGGATGCGCTCGATGTCGGGCAGGAAGCCCAGGTCGAGCATCTCGTCGGCCTCGTCGAGCACCAGCACCGACAACCCGCCCAACTGCAGGTGGCCCTGTTGGCACAGGTCGAGCAGCCGGCCCGGCGTGCCCACCACGACGTCGACGCCCTTGTGCAGCGCGTCGATCTGCGGCTCGTAGGCGCGACCGCCGTAGATCGCGAGGACCGACAGCGGGCGCTGGGCGCCGTCTTCATCGGTGGCCTTGAGGTACTTGGCGGCGGAGGCCAGGTCGCCGGTGACCTGCAGGCAGAGCTCGCGGGTGGGCACCACGACCAAGGCCCGCGGCGCACCGGTCAACGGCCTCGTCGCGGTTTCGGAGGTGATGCGCTGCAGCAGCGGCACGCCGAACCCGAAGGTCTTGCCCATGCCTGTGCGGGCCTGGCCGATGACGTCTTCGCCGGCGAGCGCGAGGGGCAGCGTGAGTTCCTGGATGGCAAATGGGGTTTCGATGCCCTTTTCGGCCAGTGCGCTCACAATTTCGTCGCGAACTCCGAGGCTGGCAAATCCTGTTTGGTTCAGTCCGTTAGTGCTTTTCAGTGCGGTCATACGCGGGTTGGGTGCCTTTCGGTGACAGTAATCGAGGTGAGTCGGTACTTCTTCTGTGTCGCGGTTCGCGCGCACGATTTCCGACTCCGATTACGTCGCCGAGGCCCAACTGTGAGTAGCGGGCGGGCCCGTTGTGCACGCACATTTCTTTGTTCTCAAAAGTAGGAGCAGCACAGATTCAGCTCCTACCCGGACCATGATACCCGCTCGTCCAGCAGGCACCCATGTTGTGTTAATCGTGCCGACTAAAGTGGCACCATGCCTTCGCCCTCCCCCGCTGACTCGAACGACGAGGCGGCCGATTCGCCCAGGCCACGGCTGCGGGCGGATCATCCCGGCGTCACTGAGTTGTTCGCGCTGCTCGCATACGGCGAGGTGGCGGCGTTCTACCGGTTGACCGACGAGGCGCGGATGGCTCCGAATCTGCGGGGACGCATCTCGATGGCCAGCATCGCGGCCGCCGAAATGGGGCACTACGAGCTGCTGCGTGACGCCCTGGAACAGCGTGGTGTCGACGTGGTGCCGGCGATGTCGAAGTACGTCTCGTCACTGGAGAACTACCACCGGCTGACCACCCCTAGCACATGGTTGGAAGCGCTGGTGAAAACGTATGTCGGCGACGCGCTGGCCGCCGATCTGTATCTGGAGATCGCCGACGGATTGCCCGACGAGGTTGCAGACGTGGTGCGGGCCGCCTTGTCCGAGACGGGCCACTCCCAATTCGTCGTCGCCGAAGTGCGGGCGGCGGTGACCTCGAGCGGCAAACAGCGCAGCCGGTTGGCACTGTGGTCGCGCCGGCTGCTCGGCGAAGCGATCACCCAGGCCCAATTCCTGCTGGCCGATCATGACGAACTGGTTGACCTGGTGGTCTGGGGGACCGGCGGCCTGGGTCAGCTCGGTGCCTTCTTCGACCGGCTGCAACACACGCACGACAGCCGGATGCGCGAGCTGGGCCTCGCTTAGCGAGTGCAGGTGGCCAGAGCCGAGTTGTTGGTGGAAGCCTTGACCAGCTGGCCCTGCGCGTTGACGATCGAGCAGTTCAGCTGGCCGTAGATGCTGGTTGCGATCACCGATTCGGTCTGTACCCCCGGATTGAGCACGACGACCTTCGTCCATGGCAGTGCCACGTTGAACTCGGTTACCGGGAATCCGCGCGCGTCGGTGTAGGCGATGTTGACCAGGTCGAAAAGCTGCTTGGTGCCTGTGACGCTGTAGATGACGGTGCGCGGGTCGAGCGCTGGGCCCGGAGGAGCGACCGTCGGCGCCGGCGCCGCGGTGGGAAGCCGCGTGGTCGGACTGGCCGTTTTGGTCGGCGCGTTACCGGGCGTGAGGGTGGTGACCGTCTCTGGCGGCAGCAGGGTCGCTGACGTCGGGGCAGCGCTCGGCGGGGCGCTGGTTCTGGGTGCGGTGGTGGACGCCGCCGTCCGGGGTGCGGGCACTCCGACGGTTGCTTTCGTCGTGGCGGTGTCGCCGCTGTTGATGATCACGGCGGTGGCGACAGCACCGACCGCCACGACGGCGCCCACGAACAGCGCGACGGGTCGCCAGCGGCGATCTGCGGGCCACCCCCATTCTTCGTCGACTTTGTCCCAGCTGTCGGTGTCGGGGTCGTAGTCGCGCGACTCTTCCGCATATGCGTCATCGTCCGGGTACTCCTCGATGTCCCGGTCGTGGTCGTGGAGGGTGTTACGTGTGGTACTGATGGTGCTGATGGTAGTGACTCGACCCGCTGGTATCCGGCGCTGCTGGCGGGTTACACCGAATCGTGACGGGTTTGTTCACTAACCGCGAACTGGCGGTGCGGGGGCGGGGCGCGGTGCGCGTGCACCCCGTCTACTAGCCTTCTGCTGAGACGCCTGCGACGGAATACACCAACGGAAGGGGCCCCCGTGGAGGTCAAGATCGGTATCACGGACAGTCCGCGCGAGCTGGTGTTCTCCAGTGCGCAGACGCCCGACGAAGTCGAAGAACTGGTTGCCGACGCTTTGCGCGACGACGCGGGTCTGCTGAGCCTCAACGACGAGCGCGGGCGGCGTTTCCTGATCAGCTCGGCCAAGATCGCCTATGTCGAGATCGGTGTCTCGGATGCACGCCGGGTGGGATTCGGGGTCGGCGCGGAAGCGGTGGCCAAAGCCAAGGCTTAGGAACGCGCGAGTGGTACGTGCGACAGGCCGCCCCAAGCGAACTGCACGGTGCCCTCGACCGCGTCGGACTTCGAAATGGGGCGGTCGGAGTCCAGCCAGTACCGGGCGCAGTCAACGCTCATGCCGACCAGTCCCACGGCGATCATCCGCGCGCGGTGCGGGTCCAGCCCGGAGTCCTCGGCAATCAGTGCGAATACCGCGTCGATGCACGATTCGGTGGCCACCCGGACCTGTGCGGCGACCTCAGGCTCGGTGACGTAGTCGTTTTCGAAAATCAGCCGGTACCCCTGGCCGTCGTGCTCGATGAAATCGAAGAAGGCCTGCACCGCTGAATGCAGCCGGCGGCGGTTGTCGGTGGTGCGGCCCAGGGCTTGCTGCACGCCGCAGACCAGGTTTTCCACGTGCCGGTTCAGTACCGCCAGATACAGTTCGAGCTTGCTCGAGAAGTGCTGGTACAAAACCGGTTTGCTGACTCCGGCGCGATCGGCGATCTCGTCCATCCCGGCCGCGTGGTAACCGCTTTCCACGAAGACATCGCTGGCGACGGTGAGCAACTGGCCCCGGCGCTCGTCACGGGGTAACCGGTTGCCCCTGCGGTTGGAGGCCGGAGCGCCTTCGATCGGCCGGACACCGTCAGCCGATCTGACGGCACGTCGCTGCACCGTCTTGGCTAGATCGCTCATCGGCCCTCAATCTGATCGCTCTGTCCGCGGCCGTTTTTTCATCCCCCCGGCCGCACTGTGTCTCGCAACGACCTTACTACCTGCGGGGTTACCTGGGATGTTAGGTCGGTGCGAAGCAGGCCCGCCGTTTTTTCGGGCGCGCCAGGGCTGGTTGCCCGCAGCTGCTGTGCCATCCTGGGGAAATGACGTCCCAGTGGCCGCCCCGCGGTACCGGCCGCGCGCCTGTGCTGCGCGACGACTGGCGCGAGCCGCTGCGGGCGCAGCGCGACCCACTCGGCCAGAGCGCCGGGCGGGTCCGTGCGGATCGGGACCGGCCACGTCAATGGCGCAAACAAACGTGGCTGGGGCGTTTCGTGTCGACCTACGGCTGGCGAGCCTATGCGCTGCCGCTGCTGACGGTGCTCACGGTGGTGGTCGCTTACCAGACCGTGACGGGGACCAGTACGCCGAAGCCGGCGGCCCACTCGCTTCACCAGGAGCCGCTCACCATCGGCGCGGTCGGCACCTCGATCCTCGACACGCCACCGCGCGGCCTGGTCGCGTTCGACGCGAACCTGCCCGCCGGAACGCTGCCCGATGGCGGCCCCTTCACCGAGGCCGGCGACAAGACCTACCGCGTCATTGCGGGCACGACGCCGCAGACCGGTCAGGGCACGGCCAAGGTGTTCCGCTACACGATTGAGATCGAAAACGGCCTGGACCCCAACATGTACGGCGGCGACACCGCATTCGCGCAGATGGTGGACATGACGCTGGCCAATCCCAAGGGCTGGACCCACAACCCGCAGTTCGCCTTCATCCGGATCGACGGAGCCAGTGGGGGTAAACCGGATTTCCGCATCTCGCTGGTGTCGCCGGTGACGGTACGGGAGGGCTGCGGTTACGAGTTCCGGCTGGAGACCTCCTGCTACAACCCGTCTTTCGGGCCGGACCGGCAGTCGCGGGTCTTCATCAACGAGGCCCGCTGGATCCGCGGAGCGGTGCCCTTCGAGGGTGACATCGGCTCTTACCGGCAGTACGTGATCAACCACGAGGTGGGCCACGCCATCGGGTACGTGAAGCACGAGCCGTGCGATCAGCAGGGGGCCCTGGCGCCGGTGATGATGCAGCAGACGTTCTCCACGTCCAACGACGACGGGGCCAAGTTCGACCCCGACCAGGTCAAGGCGGACGGCAAGATATGCCGGTTCAATCCCTGGCCGTATCCGATCGCGTAGTTTCCTGGCGCGAGCAGACGCGAAATCGCCCAATTTCGTGCCGAAATGGACGATTTTGCGTCTGCTCGCCAGCGTGGTGATCGCCTAACCTCAAGGTGTGACGCTATCGTTGCCGCCGCTCGTGGAACCCGCCGCTACGCTCAGCCGCGAGGAGGTCGCCCGCTACAGTCGCCACCTGATCATTCCCGACCTCGGCGTCGATGGGCAGAAGCGGCTGAAGAACGCCCGCGTCCTGGTGATCGGTGCAGGTGGACTCGGCTCACCGACTTTGCTGTATCTGGCCGCCGCCGGTGTGGGCACCATCGGGATCGTCGACTTCGACGTCGTCGACGAGTCCAATCTGCAGCGCCAGATCATTCACGGCACGGCCGACGTCGGCAGGTCCAAGGCGCAGTCGGCACGCGACTCGATCGTGGCGGTCAACCCCCTGATCGAGGTACGGCTGCACGAGTTCCGGCTGGAGGCCCACAACGCTGTCGAGTTGTTCGGTCAGTACGACCTGGTCCTGGACGGCACCGACAACTTCGCCACCCGATATCTGGTCAACGATGCCGCGGTGTTGGCGGGCAAGCCCTACGTCTGGGGTTCGATATACCGCTTCGAGGGCCAGGCATCGGTGTTCTGGGAGGACGCACCTAACGGGCTGGGCCTGAATTACCGGGACCTCTACCCGGAGCCGCCCCCGCCCGGCATGGTGCCGTCCTGTGCCGAGGGCGGCGTACTGGGCATCATCTGCGCCTCGATCGCCTCGGTGATGGGCACCGAAGCGATCAAGCTGATCACCGGCATCGGCGAGACCCTGCTGGGCAGGTTGATGATTTACGACGCGCTGGAGATGAGCTACCGCACCATCAAGATTCGCAAGGACGCGACGACGCCGAAGATCACCGAGCTGATCGACTACGAGCGGTTCTGCGGCGTGGTCTCTGCAGACGCCGCAGCGGCGGCCAGCGGATCCGCCATCACGCCGCACGAGTTGCGCGCGATGATGGATGCCGGCAAGAAGCTGGTCCTGATCGACGTCCGCGAGCAGGTCGAATGGGACATCGTGCATATCGATGGTGCGCAGCTGGTGCCGAAGGGGCTGATCATGTCCGGCGAGGGCCTGGCGCAGCTGCCGCAGGACCGGACCGCGGTGCTCTACTGCAAGAGCGGGGTGCGCTCGGCGGAAGCGCTGGCCGCGGTCAAGCGGGCCGGTTTCTCCGACGCCGTGCACCTGCAGGGCGGGATCCTGGCGTGGGCCAAGCAGATGCAGCCCGACATGGTCGTCTATTAGCGGGCACGCTTCCCGTCGCAGTACGACACTCCCGGGTAGTACAGGCAGGCGTGCGGGGTGCGCGGGCATCCGGCAGGTGTTCTGGGCGCGTTGTCGTGCAACGCATCGGTCCGCAATAGGGCCAGTACCGACCGAAACGCGATAATCGGCGTCGGGACTGGATACGATCTGCTGCACGACGAGTAGCGTTTGCGGGCCAGTTGCCACCCCTTTGCGATGGCGGACCTCTTGCGTAGGGCGGAGGTCGAAATGTCTTGGCTTATTGCTGCGCCCGAGTATGTGGATGCGGCTGCCGGTGATCTGGCCGGCGTCGCGTCGACGATCAGCGCAGCCAACCGGGCGGCGGCATTGCCCACCAGCGCGGTACTGGCCGCCGGCGGGGACGAGGTGTCGGCGGCGATCTCGGCGCTCTTCGGCGCGCACGCCCAGGCCTACCGGGTAGTCAGCGCGCAGGCTGCAGCATTCCATCAGCAGTTCGTCGAGCTCTTGAGTTCAAGCGCGAACCGATACGGCAGCGCCGAAGCCCTCAACGCGACGCCGATGCAGCAGGCCGCGGCCCTCATCAATGATCCCGTTGTGGCGCTGACCGGACGCCCGCTGTTCGGTAGTGGGGCCAACGGAATTGATGGCAGCGGGGCCGCCGGCGGGAACGGCGGGTGGCTGTTCGGCAATGGCGGCAACGGTGGTTCCGGTGGAGCCGGCCAAGCCGGCGGAAACGGTGGCTCTGCGGCATTTTTCGGTAGCGGCGGCAACGGCGGCGCCGGTGGCGTGGGCGCCAACGGTGCTTCCGGCCAGGCGGGTTTAACGGGTGCGGGCGGTGGCAACGGCGGCGCCGGCGGCTGGGTCTACGGCAATGGCGGCAGCGGCGGACTGGGCGGTCTTGGCGGCAACGCCACCGGGAATGCCGTCAACGGCGATGGGCTCAACGGTGGCTACGGCGGTAACGGCGGCCTCGGCGGTGCCGGCGGGTTGCTTGTCGGCCAGGGCGGTGCGGGCGGCAACGGCGGGGTCGGTGGGATAGGTACCACCCCGAGTCTCGCCAACCAGCTCGCCGGCGCCAGCGGTGGAGGTGGCAGCGGCGGCGACGGTGGTCACAGCGGTTGGCTGTACGGCGACGGCGGTGCCGGCGGAAACAGCGGCGCGGGCACCAACGGCCTCTTCAACAATGCCCGCGAAGCCATGAACGGCGGCGACAACTCCTTTGCCGCAGGTGGCCGGGGCGGTGACGCCGGGTTGTTCGGCAACGGCGGTAACGGCGGAAACGGCGAAAACGGCGGAAACGGCGCAAACACCAATGCGGCCGCCAACCTTGCGCACACGGGCGGCAACGGTGGTAACGGCGGAAGCGGTGGCGGTGGCGGCAACGGCGGATTTGTCATCGGTAACGGCGGGAACGGCGGACTGGGCGGCAACAGTGGCACCGGGGGCAACGTCCCCCAAGATGGCATCAGCACCCACGTTGCGGGAAGCAGCCAACTTGCCGGCCTCGGGGGCGCCGGCGGCAACGGCGGGCTGTTCGGAAACGGCGGCGCCGGGGGCAACGGTGGCAACGGCGGGAACGCCGGCACCGGAACCGAGAACGCGCCTCTCCCCACAGCCGGTGCCGGCGCGACCGGAGGCCCCGGCGGAAAAGGCGGAACGCTGTTCGGTAGCGGCGGCAGGGGCGGCGACGGCGGCGCAACCGGGACAATCGGCCGGGTCTTCCAGACCAGTGACGGCGGAGCGGGTGGCGACGGCGGATTCTTATGGGGCAACGGCGGCGGCGGCGGCAGTGCCGGTGCGTCCCCCTCGCTTCCTGCCCTACCGGTCACGGGGATCGGCGGCAATGGCGGGAGTGCACGGCTGTTCGGCAACGGCGGCGCAGGCGGCTCCGGGATTCTGGGCCAGCCCGGCGGCATCGGCGGTGCCGGCGGCCAGATCTTCGGCCAGCGCGGGGCCGACGGGCCCGCGTGATCCAACACGCTCGGGCTTTGCGGGGATCGCCAAAGGCGCTCCACTAGGCTGACGGCTGTGACCGTCGAGCCGCCGCCCGAGCATGTCCTGGCGGCGTTCGGTTTGACCGGTGTCCAGCCCGCCCTCTTGGGGGGCGCGTGGGAAGGCGGCTGGAGATGCGGCGAAGTCGTGCTGTCGATGGTGGCCGATAACGCCCGCGCGACGTGGTCGGCCCGGGTACGTGAGACGCTGTTCGTCGACGGCGTGCGTCTGGCCCGCCCGGTCCGTTCCACCGACGGCCGCTACGTGGTGTCTGGTTGGCGGGCAGACACGTTCGTCGCGGGCGCTCCCGAGGCCCGCCATGACGAGGTCGTCTCGGCAGCGGTGCGGCTCCACGAGGCCACCGGCAAGCTGGAGCGCCCCCGGTTCCTGACGCAGGGACCGACCTCGCCGTGGGCCGACGTCGATGTGTTCATCGCCGCCGACCGCGCCGCCTGGGAGGAACGGCCGCTGCAGTCGGTTCCTCCCGACGCCCACACCGCGCCGCCTTCCGCGGACGCCCAGCGATCCGTTGAGTTGATCAATCAGCTTGCGACACTGCGCAAGCCGACCCGCAGCCCCAACCAACTGGTGCACGGTGACCTGTACGGCACCGTGCTTTTCGCCGGCACCGCACCGCCCGGCATCACCGACATCACCCCGTACTGGCGGCCGGCGTCCTGGGCGGCCGGTGTGGTGGTCGTGGACGCACTGTCCTGGGGTGAGGCCGACGACGGGCTCGTCGAACGTTGGAGCGCGCTGCCGGAGTGGCCGCAGATGTTGTTGCGCGCGTTGCTGTTCCGGCTGGCCGTGCATGCCCTGCACCCGCGCTCCACCGCCGAGGCCTTTCCCGGTCTGGCCCGCACCGCGGCGATAGTCCGGATGATCCTCTAAAACTCGTGGCGGAGCTCGCTCAGCGCGATCCGCCCGTCGGTCGACAGCACTCCCTCTGCCCGCAACAGCTCCAGTTGCCGGGTCCTCAGATGCGCGGCGGGCCGGCCCGACGCGGTGACCACCCGGTGCCAGGGCAGATCCGCGGAGTCGGTACGCATGATCCAGCCGACGATGCGCGGGCTGGAAAGCCCTGCGGCAGCAGCGATATCACCGTAGGTGGATACCTTGCCCGACGGGATCGCCGCGACCAGGTACCGCACCTGCTCGATCTGTTCGTCGGTCACCGCCGCCACGGCTAGGTCGTCTCCAGCCGCTTGCGGATCAACGCGGCAACGTCGTCAGGCTTGGCGTGCGGCACCATGTGATCACATTCGTAATCCAGCAGCTCGAAATCGTCGCCCAACCGCTCGTGCAAGCTGGCGATCAGTTCCGGACCGACATATTGCGGCGAGGTCCACTTGGCCCGCACCAGCGTCGTCGGCATTCCGGGCGTCGGCAGCGCGGCGTCTCGCGCCAACTCACTCCAGTAGGACATCATGGCGGGCAGACTGATTCGCCAGCCGTACCGCCCGTTGGGCAGCCGGACCAGGTGTTCATCCACATCCGCGTCGAGCACCGCCGGGTTCACATCAGCCCACACCCCGCCGTCCTTCTCCTTCCGGGCCTCGCTGCGGTCGGCATAGTCGGGCGAACCGAACATCGCTTCGGCGATCTCAGCCATCCACTGCCCGTCGAGGCCGATTGCCGGATCGAGAAGCAACAACGACGCCACCAGGTCCGGCCGAGCCGCCGCCAGATGCAGCGCCACCGCGCCGCCGAACGAGTGACCCGCCACCAGCACCGGAGCGTCGGCTTCGGCCTCCAGCAGCACGGCCAGGGCGGCGACGTTCGCATCCATGGTCCACGGCGCGGCCCATGACGAGCGGCCATGCCCGATCAGATCGGGCGCAGCGATGGCGATTTCGGGTACGTGGTCCGCCAAGTGCTGCCAGCGCCGCCCGTGGCCGGTCAATCCGTGCAACGCCAGCATCTGAATCGGGCCCGGCGGGCCGAAGCGGTGCACATGAAGGGTCACGCATCGATGATGCCAGTCCGCATCAGGCCCGCTCGTGACGACTTGTCGGACCCCGGTGATTGCATGCTGGCATGCCATTGCACTGGGGTCCCGAGGCGCGCGCGGTGCTGCGGTGCGACGTGCGGGGCCAGATACGGGTGCTGGGCGGCCCCGGGACCGGCAAGAGCACTTTGTTGGTCGAGGCTGCGATCGCGCATCTTGGCGCGGGAGTGGAGCCGGAATCCGTTCTGCTGCTGACCGGATCGGGCCGGATCGGGATGCGGCAGCGCAGCGCGCTGACGACGGCGCTGCTGGGATCAAGCCGTGCAGCCGCCGTGCGGGAACCCTTGGTGCGCACGCTGCACAGCTACGCCTACGCGGTGCTGCGGCGAGCTGCGGAACGGGCGGGCGGCCCACCGCCCCGGTTGCTCACCAGCGCCGAACAAGACGCCATCATCCGGGAGCTGCTGGCCGGCGACGCAGCGGACGGCAACTGGTGGCCTGACCATCTGCAACCCGCGCTGCAAACCACGGGATTCGCCGGTGAATTGCGAAACCTGATGGCGCGCTGTGCGGAACGCGGTGTCGACCCGCATCAGCTGGAGCGGCTCGGGCGACAATGCGGCCGCCCGGAGTGGGCCGCGGCCGGTCGATTCGCCCGACAGTACGAACAGGTGATGCTGCTGCGCGCGGCGGTCGGGACGGCGGCTCCGCAGGCGACGGCGCCGGCCCTGGCCGCCGCCGAACTGGTCGGCGCCGCCCTGGAGAGTTTCGCGGTGGATCCCGAGCTGGTGGCCGCCGAACGTGCCCGTGTCCGGCTGCTGCTGGTCGACGACGCTCAGCAACTCGATGCGCAAGCGGCGCAACTTGTTCGGGTGCTGGCCGCAGGTGCCGAGATCGCCCTGATCGCGGGCGACCCGAACCAGGCGGTCTTCGGTTTCCGGGGTGGTGACCCCGCCGGGTTGCTCGACAATGACGGCCCGTCGGTGACATTGACGCAGTCGCATCGCTGCGGACCGGCTGTCGCCCGCGCGGTCAGCGGCATCGCGGGCCGGCTGCCGGGCACCAGCGCCGGACGCCGCATCGCGGGCAGTGGAGAACAGGAAGGAGCCGTGACGGTGGGTCTGGCCGCCTCGGCGCATGCGGAGGCGGCGCTGATCGCCGATGCGCTGCGGCGTGCGCACCTCGTCGAGGGGGTGCCGTGGTCGCAGATGGCGGTGATCGTCCGCTCGGTGCCCCGGGCCGGCGCCCGGTTGCCCCGTGCGCTGGCCGCCGCCGGGGTGCCGGTGGCGATTCCCGCTCCCGGTGGGTCCTTGTCCGAGGAGCCGGCGGTGCGGGCGATGCTCGCCGTCCTGGCCGCCACTGCCGACGGGCTGGACGGCGAGACGGCGCTGGCCCTGCTCTGCGGGCCGATCGGCCGGGTGGACCCGGTGTCATTGCGTGCGCTGCGCAGAACATTGCGGCGGGGACGCTGCGGTGCTTTCGCCGAATCGCTGGTGGAGGTGCTCACCGGCTCCGGGCCGGTAACGGGGCCGCAGTCCGGCGCGCTGCGACGGGTGCGCGCGGTGTTGGCCGCCGCAGCCCGGTGCCACCGGGACGGCCAAGATCCGCGTTACACGTTATGGGCGGCGTGGCAGCGCAGCGGATTGCAGCGGCGCTGGCTGACGGCCATCGAACGCGGCGGTCCCGCGGGGGCCCAGGCTGCGCGGGATCTGGAGGCGGTCACCGCGTTGTTCGATACCACTGACGCCTACGTCTCGCGCACCGCGGGTGCATCGCTGCGCGGACTCATCGAGCACGTCGAGGCGTTGCAGCTGCCGCCCGCCGCACGGGATTCCGGGTCCGGCAGCGAACAGGTCAAGGTGCTGAGCGCGCACGCGGCGTTGGGCCAGGAATGGGACCTGGTGGCCATTGCCGGGTTGCAGGACGGGCTGTGGCCCAACACGATCCCGCGCGGCGGCGTCCTGGCCACCCAGCGGCTGCTCGACCAAATCGACGGAATCACTGCCGACGCGTCGGTGCGGGCGCCGCTGCTGGCCGAGGAGCGTCGCCTGCTGGTTGCCGCTATGGGCCGGGCCCGGCGCAGACTGCTGGTCACCGCGATCGACGGTGACAGCGGCGGCGTCGATGGGGAAGCGGCGCTGCCCTCCCCGTTCTTTTTCGAGATCGCGCAGTTCGCCGGTGGGGAAGGTGCCGCGACACAACCTGTCTGTGCACCGAGGGTGTTGTCCGCCGTTGCTGTGGTCGGGCGGTTGCGGGCAGTCGTGTGCGCGCCGGCGGGTGCGGTTGAGGAAGGCCTACGAGCTTGTGCGGCAAGGCAATTGGCCCGCCTAGCCCGCGCCGGGGTGCCCGGTGCCGATCCCGCCGCATGGCACGGTCTGATCCCGGTCAGTACGAGCGCTCCGCTGCACGGCGGCGACGATGTGCTCACATTGACGCCGTCGACCCTGCAGACCCTCACCGATTGCCCGCTTCGCTGGCTGGCTGAACGGCACGGCGCGAACAATCCCCGGGATCTGCGCTCCACGATCGGCTCGGTGGTGCACGCTCTGATCGCCGAGCCGGGCAGGACGGAATCGCAGCTGCTGGCCGAGTTGGACCGGGTGTGGCAGCACCTGCCGTTCGAGGCCGCCTGGTATTCGGCTAATGAACTGGCCCGCCACCGCGCGATGATCCACGCGTTCGTCGAGTGGCGAGCACAGACCCGCACGGAGCTGACTGAGGTCGGCGTCGAAGTCGAGGTCGACGGCGTCCTGCAAATCCCGCGCAGCGACGGGGGAAGGGTCCGGTTGCGCGGCCGGGTGGATCGGCTCGAACGCGACGCGGCGGGGCGTCTGGTGATCGTCGACGTCAAGACCGGCAAATCACCGGTCAGCAAGGACGATGCCCAGCAGCACGCTCAGCTGGCCACGTATCAGCTCGCGGTCGCCGAGGGGATGATCGCCGCCGGTGACGAGCCCGGCGGCGCGCGGTTGGTCTATCCGGGCAGGGCGGGGGCGTCCGGCGCCACGCAACGAGAGCAGGATCCGCTGACTCCGCAGGCGCGTGAGCACTGGCGCGAGCTGGTCCGTCAGGCCGCCGAAGCGACGGCCGGTCCACACTTCATCGCCCGGCGCAACGACGGCTGTTCGCATTGCCCGCTGCGGTCGTCGTGCCCCGCCCACGAGGGGCCGGCGCGATGAGCCCGCGTTACAGCCCCACGGAATTGGCTTCTGCGCTGGGTATTTTCTCGCCCACCGACGAGCAGGCCGCGGTGATCGCTGCGCCGCCGGGGCCACTGGTGGTGATCGCCGGTGCCGGGGCCGGAAAGACCGAGACCATGGCCGCGCGGGTGGTGTGGCTGATCGCCAACGGCTACGCCGAGCCCGGCCAGGTGCTCGGCCTGACATTCACCCGCAAGGCCGCCGGCCAGCTGCTGCGCCGGGTGCGATCGCGACTGGCCCGGCTGGCCGGCATCGGCATCCCACTGGCGGAAGGCGCGCCGGCAGTCGGCACCTACCATGCCTTCGCCGGCTCGCTGCTGCGTGAATACGGGCTGTTGCTGCCTGTGGAGCCCGACACCAGATTGCTGACCGAAACCGAGCTGTGGCAGCTGGCGTTCGATGTCGTCAGCACCTACCCCGGCCCGCTCGAGACCGACAAAACTCCGGCCGCCGTCACCGCCCTGGTGCTGCGGCTGTGGGGCCAGCTGACCGAACACCTGGTCAGCACCGACCAACTTCGCGACACCCATCTCGAGCTGGAAAGGCTCGTGCACACCCTTCCGGCGGGGCCTCATCAACGCGATCGCGGTCCCAGTCAATGGTTGCTGCGCACGTTGACCACCCAGACCTGGCGTGCCGAGTTGGTGCCGCTTCTCGATGCCCTGACCGAACGCATGCGTGCCGAGAAGGTGATGGACTTCGGCATGCAGATGGCGTCGGCGGCGCAGCTGGCGGCGACGTTCCCGCAGGTGGGGCAGGACCTGCGGAGCCGTTACCGGGTGGTGCTGCTCGACGAATACCAGGACACCGGGCATTCCCAGCGCGTGGCATTGTCGTCGCTGTTCGGCGGCGGTGTCGATGATGGTCTGGCGCTGACGGCGGTCGGCGACCCGATCCAGTCGATCTACGGTTGGCGCGGCGCGTCGGCGACCAACCTGCCGCGGTTCACCACCGACTTCCCCCTGTCCGACGGTTCCCCCGCACCCGCCCTGGAGCTGCGAACCAGCTGGCGCAACCCGCCGCGGACCTTGCACGTGGCCAACGCCATCTCGGCCGAGGCGCGGCGGCGCTCGGTCGCGGTGCGCCCGCTGCGCTCGCGCCCCGACGCGTCGCCGGGCGTGGTCCGCTGCGCGCTGCTGCCCGACGTGCAGGCCGAACGCAGCTGGATCGCCGACCAGCTACAGGCGCGTTACCGCGCCGCGCTCGACGAGGATGGCGTACCCCCCACCGCTGCCGTGCTGGTGCGGCGCAACGCCGACGCGGCACCCATCGCCGAAGCGCTGCGCGCCCGCGGGATCCCGGTGGAAGTCGTCGGCCTGGCCGGCCTGTTGTCGGTGCCGGAGGTCGCCGACGTGGTGGCGATGCTGCGGCTGGTCGCCGATCCGACTGCCGGAGCGGCGGCGATGCGGGTGCTGAGCGGTTCGCGGTGGCGGCTCGGTGGCCGCGATATAGCCGCGCTCTGGCGCAGGGTGCTCCAACTGGGCGATGGACCGCAGCCACCCGAACCGTCCTCGGCCGAGTCGATCGTGGCCGCCGCCGGGCCAGAATCCGACGTCGCCTGCCTGGCTGACGCCATCTCCGATCCCGGTCCGGCGGCCGGCTACTCACCAGCGGGCTACCAGCGGATTCGAGCGCTGGCCGCCGAATTGACCGCACTGCGCGCCCATCTGGGCCACTCCCTGCCCGATCTGGTCGCCGAGGTGCGACGGGTCCTGGGTGTCGACTGCGAAGTCCGTTCCACCGCCTCGGGAGAGTGGTCCGGCACCGAGCACCTCGATGCATTCGCCGACGAGGTCGCCGGTTACGCCGAGCGGGCGGGGGCGGCGCAGCGAGCGTCGGCGGCCGGCCTGCTTGCGTATCTCGATGTGGCCGCAGACGTGGAGAACGGTCTGACGCCCGCCCAGCCGGTCGCCGCGCGCGACCGGGTCCAAGTGCTCACCGTGCACGCCGCCAAGGGTCTGGAGTGGCAGGTGGTGGCGGTGGCGCACCTGTCCGGCGGGACGTTCCCCTCCAACGCATCGCGCAGCAGCTGGCTCACCGACCCCGGTGAGCTGCCGCCGCTGCTGCGCGGCGATCGGCTCGGTATCCCGGTCCTGGACATTTCCGCGGTCACCAACCGAAAACAGTTGTCCGACAGCATCTGCGAGCATCGTGCGCAACTCGATCAGCGACGGGTCGATGAGGAACGGAGGCTGCTGTACGTGGCCGTCACCCGGGCGGAGGACACGCTGCTGTTATCCGGGCACCATTGGGGCGCCACCGGTATCAAACCGCGCGGCCCCTCGGAATTTCTCTGTGAGCTCAAGGACATCATCGAACGGCCCGGGCCGAGCGGCGAATCCTGCGGCGTCGTAGCACAGTGGGCTCCGCCACCGGCCGAGGGTGATCGAAACCCATTGCAGGACACTGTGATCGAAGCCGTCTGGCCGGTTGATCCGCTGTCCCGACGGCGTGGCGACGTCGAACGCGGGGCCACGCTGGTCGCCGCGGCGATGACGACGGAGCTCGAGGCCTCCGATGACGTCGAAGGCTGGGCCGCCGACGTCGACGCCCTGGTGGCCGAACGGGCACGGGCCGCCCGGCCGCCGGCGCACACGCTGCCCGGTCAGTTGTCGGTCAGCGGCCTGGTGGAACTGGCGCGTGACCCTTCCGGCGCAGTGCAGCGGCTGATCCATCGCCTGCCTAACCGTCCAGATCCACAGGCCTTGCTCGGCAACGCATTTCACTGCTGGGTGCAGCAATTCTACAGGGCCGAGCTGCTGTTCGACCTCAGCGACCTGCCCGGCGCCGCGGACGCCGAGGTGGGTGACCCGCAGGAGCTGGCCGTGCTGCAGCAGGCATTCGCCGCATCGCCGTGGGCTGCCCGCACCCCGATCGCCGTCGAGGTGCCGTTCGAGATGCCGATCGGTGACACCGTGGTGCGCGGGCGCATCGACGCGGTGTTCGCCGACGCCGACGGCGGCGTCACCGTCGTGGACTGGAAGACCGGTGAACCACCGCGCGGCCGCGAGGCCAAGCGTCACGCCGCCGTCCAGCTTGCGGTCTATCGGGTGGCGTGGGCGGCTTTGCACGGTTGCCCGGAATCGTCGGTGCGAACCGCCTTCTACTACGTGCGCAGCGGCACCACCGTGGCGCCCGAGGAGCTACCCGGCGCCGACGAGTTGTCCGCGCTGCTGGACGACTCCGGTCGACCCGGCGGCACCTGATCGTGGTTACATGACTCCGTGGCGAAAGGTAGCTGGCGGCGGCTGCGGCGTTTTGACGAGAGATTGACCGTTCAGCCCAGTTACGCGCTCGTCGGCGTACTGCGCATTCCCCGGGGTCATGCCAGCCCGGCGCGCATCATCACCCGCCGGATAACAATCGCCCTGGTGGCATTGTTGTTCGGCGCCGTCACCGTTTACCTCGATCGCGACGGCTACCACGACTCGCAGGGCGACAGCCTGACCTTTCTGGACTCCCTGTACTACTCGGCGGTGACGTTGTCGACGACCGGCTACGGCGATATCACGCCGGTCTCGGAGTTCGCGCGGGCGACGAACGTCCTGATCATCACGCCGCTGCGTATCGCATTCCTGATCTTGCTGGTCGGCACGACGCTCGAGGTTGTCACCGAAACATCGCGGCAGGCTTTCAAAATCCAGCGTTGGAGGAGCAGAGTGCGCAACCACACCGTCGTCATCGGCTACGGCACCAAGGGCAAAACTGCGATCACCGCGATGCTCAGCGATGAGGTGGCCCCCAGCGAAATCGTTGTCGTCGACACCGACCGGGCGGCCCTGGAACGAGCCGCGTCAGCCGGGCTGGTCACCGTCCACGGCGACGCGACGAAGTCCGACGTGCTGCGGCTGGCCGGTGTTCAGCACGCCGCATCGATCATCGTGGCCGCCAACCGAGATGACACCGCGGTGCTGGTGACGCTCACCGCGCGGGAGATCTCACCCAAGGCCATGATCGTCGCCTCCATCCGGGAGGCCGAGAACCAGCACCTGCTGCAGCAGTCCGGCGCCGACTCGGTGGTGGTGTCCTCCGAGACCGCCGGCCGGCTGCTCGGTCTGGCCACCACCACCCCGAGCGTCGTGCAGATGATCGAGGACCTGCTGACTCCGGATCAGGGTCTGGCCATCGCTGAACGCGAAGTGGAGCAGTCCGAAGTGGGCGGCTCGCCCCGGCATCTGCGGGACATCGTGCTCGGCGTGGTGCGCGGCGGGCAGCTGCTGCGCATAGGTGCGCCCGAGGTGGACGCCATCGAAGCCGGCGACCGGCTGCTGTTCGTCCGCCACCTGGCCGACGAACGGTAGGGCCGCACGTGGACTTCAGGCTGCGCGATGTTCCGCTGTTGTCACGCGTCGGCGCGGACCGTGCCGACCAGCTGCGGACCGACATCGACGCAGCCGCCGCGGGGTGGGCCGACGCCGCCCTGCTGAGAGTCGATGCCCGCAATCAGGTGCTGGCCAGTGACGGCAAGGTGGTGCTCGGTCCGGCCGCCGCGCTGGGCGATTCACCGCCTCCCGATGCGGTCTTTTTGGGCCGTATCGAAGGCGGGCGTCATGTCTGGGCAGTCCGCGGCCCACTGCAACCCCCTGACGACCGCGACGTGGAGGTGCTGGACCTGCGCAGGCTCGGACGCATCATCGACGACACCAGCAGCCAGCTGGTGTCGTCGGCGTTGGCGCTACTCAACTGGCATGACAGCGCCCGATTCAGTCCGATGGACGGCACGCCCACCAAACCGGCGCGTTCCGGGTGGGCCCGGGTCAATCCCCTTACCGGCCGCGAAGAGTTCCCGCGTATCGACCCGGCGGTGATCTGCCTGGTCCACGACGGGGGTGACCGTGCGGTGTTGGCCCGCCAGGCGGTGTGGCCGCAGCGGATGTTTTCGCTGCTGGCCGGGTTCGTCGAGGCCGGCGAGTCGTTCGAGGTGTGTGTCGCCCGGGAAATCCGCGAGGAAATCGGCCTGACCGTACGCGATGTGCGCTACCTGGGCAGCCAGCCCTGGCCGTTCCCGCGTTCGTTGATGGTCGGCTTCCATGCCCTGGGCGATCCGGACGAACCCTTCTCGTTCAACGACGGCGAGATCGCCGAGGCGAGCTGGTTCAGCCGCGACGAGATCCGGGCGGCGCTCGAGGCCGGCGACTGGTCCAGTGCGTCGGAGTCGCAACTGCTGTTGCCGGGCTCGATTTCGATCGCCCGGGTGATCATCGAATCCTGGGCGTTCATTTGATCCGGTCGCAGATGTTGTCCAGGATCGTGCTGGCGATCCGCTCCGCCGGTTCGATGCCCAACACGCCGACCGACATCAATACCGACTTGCGGGCCCGGTACTGGTGACTCCACCCGTTGTCGGTGATCCGCAGGGTCAGCGGGTCAGGCTTGTCCAGCTTGAAGTCGTACTTCGGGTCGTGCAGGGCGAGGCACGCGTTCAGTGAGGCTTCCAGCTGATCGAGCGCCGAGCGGGCCGCCTGCGCATCCGGGTAGATCGCGACGGCCTGGCTGACCGAGTCCTTCATGGTGCGACCGCCCGGGTCGAGGTCGTCGGTCACTCCGCTGTAGCCCGCGCTGCGAAACTCGGTCCAACCGCCGGCGAAAGTCAGATCGCTGGTGCCGGCCGCCCGGCAAGGCCCGGGTGCGTTCACGTCACCGGCCGGCGGATGGCTCAGGTTCGCACGCGCATGCATCCTGAGTTCCTCGTAGTTGGCGATGTGACGCACGTCTTCGACGCTGATGATCAGCGCGTCGACGTCCGTGCCCGCCGAGGTGCTGGGAGCGGCAGGGGTGCTGTGGTGCGAGCACGCGGTGACCCCGGCCAGCGCACACAACACGACGAAAACCGCCCGCCGGACCACCGCCCCTGCCATATTCCTTATCGTAGGGGCGACCGGACCGCGAGTCGGCGTCAATTGCGGTCCCGTGTCCGCGCTGATGTCAGCCGGCGAGCTTCGCCCTGACCTCACTCGCGCTCGGATTGGTCATCGTCGACCCGTCGGCGAACCTGACGGTCGGCACCGTACGGTTGCCCCCGTTGACCGAGCTGACGAAATCCGCGGCGGCGGCGTCCCGTTCGATGTCGACCTCGTCGTAGGCGATGCCATGAGCCTTGAGCGCCGTCTTGAGCCGAAAGCAGTATCCACACCAGGAGGTGGTGTACACGGTCAACGCAGCATTGGTCATGACTCGTTAACGTAGCCCGCCGATGAACCATTCCGGGCCCGGCCCGCCGAGACACGCGACACGCGCGGTTTGTCGGCCGGCACTGTCAAGATGGACGCCATGCCGGTGATGGCCGATCCTTCGATCGCGGGTCTGGACGACGAGCAGCGCGAAGCGGTGCTCGCTCCGCGTGGCCCGGTCTGCGTGCTGGCCGGCGCCGGAACCGGCAAGACGCGCACCATCACCCACCGTATCGCCCAGCTCGTCGGCAGTGGTCACGTCGCCGCCGGACAGGTGCTGGCGGTCACTTTCACCCAGCGCGCGGCGGGCGAGATGCGCTCGCGGCTGCGCTCGCTGGAGGCCGCCGCGCAGGGTGGCTCGAATGTCGGTGCCGTGCAGGCACTGACCTTCCACGCCGCCGCGCACCGTCAACTGCGGTACTTCTGGCCACGCGTGGTCGGAAACACCCGCTGGGAAATGCTGGACACCAAGTTCGCCGTCGTCGCCCGCGCGGCCAGCCGCTGCCGGTTGAACGTCAGCACCGACGACGTGCGCGACCTCGCCGGCGAGATCGAATGGGCCAAGGCTTCGCTGATCACCCCCGAGCAGTACGCGGGGACGGTGGCAGGCGCCGGGCGGGATATCCCGCTGGACGCGGAAAAGGTGGTGGCCGTCTACACCGCGTACGAGGCACTCAAAGTCCGTGACGAGGATGTCACCCTGCTCGACTTCGACGACCTGCTGCTGCACACCGCTGCGGCGATCGAGAGCGACGCCGCGGTGGCAGCGGAGTTCCGGGACCGCTACCGCTGCTTCGTGGTCGACGAGTACCAGGACGTCACGCCGCTGCAGCAAAGGGTGCTGTCGGCGTGGCTGGGGGATCGCGACGATCTGACCGTGGTCGGCGACGCAAACCAGACCATTTACTCCTTCACCGGTGCGTCGCCTCGTTTCCTGCTGGAGTTTTCGCGGCGCTTTCCCGACGCCACCGTGGTCCGTCTGGAACGCGACTACCGGTCCACCCCTCAGGTGGTCTCGCTGGCCAACCAGGTGATCGCCGCGGCCCGGGGGCGGGTGGCGGGCAGCAAGCTGCGGTTGATCGGTCAGCGCGAGCCCGGGCCGGTCCCGTCGTATCGGGAACACCCCGACGAGCACGCCGAAGCGGCCGCGGTCGCGGCCGCGATCGCCCGGCTCATCGAATCCGGTACCGCGCCATCGGAAATCGCGATCCTGTACCGGGTCAACGCGCAGTCGGAGGTCTACGAGGAGGCGTTGACCGAAGCCGGTATCGCCTACCAGGTGCGCGGCGGCGAGGGATTCTTCAACCGGCAGGAGATCAAGCAGGCGTTATTGGCCCTTAACCGAGCGGCCGAACGCGGCGCCGAGGGCCCCCTGCCTGAAGTGGTTCGCGCCGTTCTCGAGCCACTGGGTCTCACGGGTGAGCCGCCCGCCGGAACGAAGGCCCGCGAACGGTGGGAGGCCCTGTCCGCGCTGGCCGAACTGGTCGACGACGAGGTGGCCCAGCGTCCCGGTCTGCAACTGCCGGGCCTGGTGGCCGAGTTGCGGACGCGCGCCGACTCCCGGCATCCCCCGGTGGTGCAGGGCGTAACGCTGGCATCCCTGCACGCCGCGAAGGGTCTCGAATGGGACGCGGTGTTCCTGGTCGGACTGGCCGACGGCACCCTGCCCATCTCGCACGCCCTGGCCCATGGTCCCGACAGCGAGCCGGTGGAGGAAGAACGCCGCCTGCTCTACGTCGGAATCACCAGGGCCAGAATGCATTTGGCGCTCAGCTGGGCCTTGGCACGGTCCCCGGGCGGACGGCAGAGCCGCAAACCGTCCCGGTTCCTCAACGGCATCGCGCCGCAGACGCGTGCCGAAGCCGCGCCCGGTAAGTCGCGGCGGACCAAGGGGCCGGCGCGCTGCCGGGTCTGCAACAAGGACTTGTCCACGCCGGCCGCGATCATGTTGCGACGATGCGAAACCTGCGCCGCCGACGTCGACGAGGAACTGCTGCTACAGCTCAAAGACTGGCGGCTCAATGTCGCCAAAGAGCAGAACGTGCCCGCCTACATCATCTTCAGCGACAACACTCTGATCGCCATCGCCGAGCTGCGGCCCACCGACGATGCGTCCCTGATCGCTATCCCCGGCATTGGGGCCCGCAAACTCGAGCAGTACGGGCCAGATGTCCTCGAACTCGTTCGCCAGGCTCGCTGAAACCGCATACCCGCAGGTCAGAAAATCGGTTGCCGCCGGCACTGGTACCGTCTAGTCTCGAACGGACTTTGTTGACGGCTGCTGATCTCATGCATGGAAAGGGGGTGGCCTCGGTGATCAACACGAATGTGTTCGACGTACGCGTGGCTACCCGTGTGCCCAGCCCGGGCACCGCGCATGCCGCCGCTATCCCGGCGGCGGCGGGCAAGCGCCGCGTCGCCGCCGCGACTGCAGCGTCCGTGAGGCTCAACGTGGACACGTAAAGCCGAGTTTCGCCGAATGGCCACGGACCCGAAGTCACCAGGATCCGTGGCCACAGTTGTCTCAGCAGACAACCTCCCTGGTCTGGATCGCAGCAGAAGGACAAGCCCACCGACCAGGAAGCAGGTGAACAGGACATGTCGGCACTGACAGTCCCGAGACGGACGCAGCCGGCCTTGCCATGTCACGCCGGTGATCCCGACCTGTGGTTCGCCGAGACCCCCGCCGAGCTCGAACGCGCCAAGACGCTCTGTGTGCACTGCCCGGTGCGGCGCGAGTGTCTGGCCGCGGCTCTGGAGCGCGCCGAGCCCTGGGGGGTGTGGGGCGGCGAGATCTTCGAGCGGGGCGCGGTTATCGGCCGCAAGCGCCCGCGCGGGCGTCCCCGCAAGGAAGCCGCTTAAACGACCACCGAATCCGGCTCTTTGAATCCCGGGATCAGCTCCTCGGAGAGGGCCTTGATCGGGACGTGCGCATCCAGCTGGCAGAGGATCGCGGCCACCGAGGCGATCACCCGCATCGGGATCGCCAGCTTGGGCGGCAGGTCCATTTGCCGCGCCGTCTTGATCTGGGCCACCGAGCGGTCGAACTGGCTCACCGTCATCCGCTGCAACCACTTGCGGGTGTAGTGGAACACGTCGACTTCGATCGGTTCGACGTACTGACGCAGCATCTCGTCGATGTCGCGGACCGAAACCTGCTGCCCCTTCTGGATGAACCCGACCTTCTCCATGGTCGGCAGCAGCAGGTCGTAGTTCTTGTCGCGCGCCAGGCGGATAGTCATCCCGAGTTCGATGGGATAACCCCCTGGCAGCGGCGCGACGGCGCCGAAGTCGATGACGCCCATCCGCCCGTCGGGCAAGAGCATGAAGTTTCCCGGATGGGCGTCGCCGTGCAGCAGCCCCAGCCGGCGCGGCGCGTCGAAGGTGAGTTCAAGCAGCCGGACTCCGATCAGGTCGCGCTGATCCGGGGTGCCGTGGCGGATGATTTCGGCCATCGGGATGCCGTCGATCCATTCCTGAATGACCACCTTCGGCGCACTGGCCACCACGTGCGGTACGGCGAAGTGGGGATGACCTTGATACGCCTTGGCGAACCTGCGCTGGTTGTCGGCTTCCAAACGGTAGTCCAGCTCCATCTCGGTGCGCTCGATCAGTTCGTCGACCACCCCCTGCACATCAGCGCCGGGCGAGAGCTGCTTGAACACCCCGACCATGCGTTGCATGGTTTTCAGATCGGCCCGCAGGGCTTCGTCGGCGCCCGGGTACTGGATTTTCACCGCGACCTCCCGGCCGTCGGACCAGATCGCCTTGTGTACCTGGCCGATACTGGCCGACGCGACCGGGCTGTCGTTGAACGAACTGAAGCGGTCCCGCCATTTGGTGCCCAGTTGCGCGTCGAGCACCCGGTGCACCCTGGCGGCGGGCAGTGGCGGCGCGTCCTTCTGCAGCTTGGTCAATGCTTCGCGATACGGCTCGCCGAACTGCTCGGGGATTGCGGCTTCCATCACCGAGAGTGCCTGGCCGACCTTCATCGCGCCGCCCTTGAGCTCGCCCAGCACGGTGAACAGCTGGTTGGCCGCCTTCTCCATCAGCTCGGCGTTGACCTCATCCCTCGACTTACCGGTGAGGCGCTTACCGAAGCCGAGAGCCGCCCTGCCGGCCATGCCGACGGGCAGGCTGGCCAGCTTTGCGTTGCGAGCCGCGCGGCCCCGCTTGATCTCTGACACATACCCATCATCCACGACGGCCCGCGCATCGTCTGCATCGATTGAGTCGTTGTTTGCATCAGATATGTACTCTCTTTGGGTCGCGCATCCGTGTGACGCATCGATTTCCACGTCCGGAGGTGGACCGCAACAGCCATGGCAGCCAAACAAACACAGCACGACGCCGCCGACGCCTTGTTCCGCGCGATCATCGAGACCCTGGACAAGCACCGCAACGAACGCACCCTGACCGAGGACGTGCTGGACACCCTCGGCCGCGCTTACGCGTCGATCTCGGCGAACGTTCCGGATCAGGGGCGTCTCGGCTAACACGTACACAACGGATGCCGGCTCCACGGGCGGGCCATGAGCGTGTTGGCACGCAGATCGAACTCCAGGGTGGCGTTGAGCGCCGCGGGCGGATCCGGGCGTTGCCCCCGCACCGCGGCGATCACCTGATTCACCTGGCTCAGTGCCAGCGCCGCGGTGGCCAGCATCGTGGCCCGGTCGGCGACCCCGATGGTGTCCCGCAGTTGGGCCGCGATGGCGGGCCAGGCCGCGTCGCGGTCGCGGCGATGTAGGTCGGCGCATCCCAGGCAGCTGGTCACGCCGGGCAGGACCAGCGGTCCCACCAGGCCGGTGCCGTCGCGCACCCGTACCGGTAGGTGGGGGACGCCCGCGTGCTGCAGGTCGCGCACGATGCGCGGATCGGCCACCAGGAAGTCCGCCAGCACCACAAGGTCGACGCACGCGGAGGTCACCGCGGCGTGCGGCAGGCTACTGTGCCCGAGCCGGACACCCGAGCCGCGCAGCGCCGGCACCAGCAGATCCGACAACGGACCCCGGCCGTGCACCCGGATCGACGCCGCCCGCCCGCCGGGAGCGCGCACGCCGCGGGTGGCCACCCCGGCCTCGACCAGCTTCGTGAGCAGGTCCGTCAGGTCAGCACCGGTTTGGTGCTGCAGTTCGGTGAGCGACACCGGCGAGCGCATGGACCGCAGCAGCGCGGCCAGACTCGGCGCGGTCAGGCCCCCCGGCGGACGGACCAGCACCGCGCGGCGGGGATCCCAGCCCACCTGCACGGCACCGTCGGGTCGCAGCAGCACCGGCATCGCCGGATCCAAACAGAACAAGGGCGGTGCCGCCGTGGCCATACGTTGTCACGGTGCCAGGTGAGGCGCGCGGCCGTGGTCAGTTGTCCACAGGGCCGGGATCGTCGCCGATGTCGTCCTCGAGTTCGGCGATCGCTTCGTCCATCCCGCTGGTGTCGCCACCGATGACCCGATCGATGAACGCCGCCGGGTCATCGAGGTCGTCAGCGCCGGGCAGCAGGTCCGGGTGCTGCCACACGCCGTCACGCGCATCCATACCCGCCGCTTCCGTCAGCCGGTTCCACAACGCGGCGGCCTCGCGCAGCTTGCGGGGCCTGAGCTCCAGCCCGACCAGGGTCGCGAACGTCTGCTCCGCGGGGCCGCCACTGGCCCGGCGCCGCCGCAGCGTCTCGCTGAGCGCGGCCTCTCCTGGCAGCCGGTCACCGACCGCCGCGGTCACCACCGTCTGAACCCAGCCTTCGATCAGGGCCAGCAGCGTCTCGAGCCGTTCGAGCGCCTGGGTTTGTGCCGGCGTCGCCTTCGGTTCGAACACGCCCTGACTCAGCAGCTGCTCCACGGCCGCCGGATCAGCAAGCGACGCCGGATTGAAATCCCGGGCCAGCTCCTCGATGCCGGTCATGTCGATTTTCATGCCGGCCGCGTACGCCTCCACCGCCCCCAGCAGCTGACTGGACAGCCAGGGCACGTGGCTGAACAGGCGGTGGTGCGCAGCTTCTCGGGCGGCCAGGAACGTCATGATTTCGCTACGGGGCTGCTCAAGGCCACTCGCGAAAGATTCCACCGCATCCGGCAGGATCGCGGCCACCCCCTTGGGACCCAGCGGCAGGCCGATGTCGGTGGACGTCAGCACCTCTTTGGACAGCCGCCCCAGCGCCTGACCGAGCTGGGAACCGAACGCGATGCCGCCCATCTGAGACATCATCTGCAGCAGCGGTCCGGCCATGCTCTTAGCCTCTTCCGGCAGCGATTGCGCCCAGACCGACGAAATCTGGTGGGCCATCGGATCGCACAGCCGCTTCCAGGTCCCCAGTGTGTTGTCGACCCAGTCGCTCGGGCTCCAGCCGAGCGCTCTGGTGGTGCCGGCCGGCAACGCTGTCGCTCCGTCCAGCCAGGTCTCGGCAAGACGCACGGCGTCGGAAATGGCCGAATTGGTGGTGGCCGGGATCGGCGCGACGAATCCGATCGAGCTCGTGGCGACCTGCCGGGCCAGGTCGTAGTTCACCGGGCCCACGTCCTTGCCGGCACTCATCGCGCTGCCGACGCCACCGAACATCTCGCCCAGGCGGGTGAAAAGCTGGCCCAGGTTGGCCATGTCGAATTCGCCTCCGAAGGGAGACGACCCGAACGGGTTTGCGCCGGAGCCGGGATCGTTCTGCTCGCGCTTTTCGCGGTCGGGGTCCTCTCCACCGGAGAAGCCGAAAGGCAGGTCAGCCATGACCTCAACCGTACTCACCGCACCGGCGGAAAGCGCAGCGCATGGTCACGCTCTCAGCTGAATGGGTCCACGGCGAGGCCGGTTAGGGTAGGCGGCGTGAACAGGCGGATTTTGACCTTAGTGGTCGCGCTCGTCCCGATCGTGGTGTTCGGGGTGCTGCTCGCGGTGGTGACGGTGCCGTTTGTGTCATTGGGCCCGGGACCGACGTTCGACACCCTCGGCGAGGTCGATGGCAAGCAGGTCGTAGAGATCGAAGGCACCCAGACCCATCCGACGACGGGTCATCTGAACATGACCACGGTGTCCCAGCGCGACGACCTGACGCTGGGTGAGGCCCTGAGCCTGTGGGTTTCGGGCCAGGAACAGCTGGTTCCGCGCGACCTGATCTACCCGCCGGGCAAATCCCGCGACGAGGTCGACAAGGCCAACAACGCCGACTTCAAGACCTCTGAAGACAGCGCCCAGTACGCCGCCCTGGGCTATCTGAAGTACCCGGAAGCCATCACCGTGGCCACCGTCACCGATCCGGGTCCGTCGGCCGGCAAGTTGAAGGCCGGCGATGCGATCGACGCCGTTGACCGTACGCCGGTGGCCAACGTCGAGCAGTTCACCTCGTTGCTGAAGAACACCAAACCGGGGCAGGTCGTGACCATCGACTACCGACGCAAGAACGAGCCGCCCGGCGTCGCTGAGATCACCCTGGGCACCAACAAGGACCGGGACTACGGGTTCATGGGCGTGGCGGTGCAGGATGCGCCGTGGGCACCTTTCACCGTCGACTTCAACCTGGCCAACATCGGCGGGCCGTCGGCCGGCCTGATGTTCAGCCTGGCCGTCGTCGACAAACTCACCACCGGCGACCTGGCCGGTTCGACGTTCGTCGCCGGAACCGGCACGATCAGCGTCGACGGCAAGGTAGGCCCGATCGGTGGGATCACGCACAAGATGGCCGCCGCGCGTTCGGCCGGCGCCACGGTGTTCCTGGTGCCCGCGAAGAACTGCTATGAAGCGATGTCCGACGTTCCGTCCGGGTTGAAGCTGGTCAAGGTGGAAACGCTCGCCTCGGCGGTGGACGCCTTGCATGCAATGACGTCGGGCGCGGCGACTCCGAGCTGCTAGCCGGGTCGCTTGCGTACAGTTGGGGCCATCGGGAAATCGAAACAGGGAGCGTAGCTAGTGGGAATGCGGCCCGCCGCAAGGATGCCTAAGCTGACTCGGCGCAGCCGGATTCTGATCCTGGTCGCACTGGGTGTGATCGTGCTGTTGCTGGCCGGCCCGCGCCTGATCGACGCCTATGTCGACTGGCTGTGGTTCGGTGAGCTCGGCTACCGCTCGGTGTTCACCACCGTGCTGATCACCCGCATCGTGGTGTTCCTGGTGGCGGGGCTGCTGGTGGGCGGCATCGTCTTCGGCGGCCTCGCGCTGGCTTACCGCACCCGTCCGGTGTTCGTTCCGAGCAACGACAACGATCCGGTGGCGCGGTATCGGGCGGTGGTGCTGAGCCGGCTGCGCCTGCTGGGTATCGGGGTCCCGGCGGCCATCGGTGTGCTGGCCGGCGTGGTGGCGCAGAGCTACTGGGTGCGCATCCAGTTGTTCCTGCACGGAGGCGACTTCGGCATCGCCGATCCGCAGTTCGGCAAGGATCTCGGGTTCTACGCTTTCGAGCTGCCGTTCTACCGGCTGGTGCTTACTTATATGTTCGTGGCGGTGTTCCTGGCGTTGGTGGCGAACCTGGTGTCGCACTACCTGTTCGGCGGGATCAGGCTCTCGGGACGGGCCGGTGCGTTGAGCCGCTCGGCGCGTATTCAGCTGATCAGCCTGGTCGGGCTGTTGGTGCTGCTCAAAGCCGTTGCCTATTGGCTGGATCGCTACGAGCTGCTGTCGCACACCCGCGGCGGCAAGCCATTTACCGGGGCCGGCTACACCGACATCAACGCGGTGCTGCCGGCCAAGCTGATCCTGATGGCGATCGCGGTGATCTGCGCGGCTGCGGTCTTCTCCGCGATCACGCTGCGCGACTTGCGGATTCCGGCGATCGGTCTGGTGTTGTTGCTGCTGTCGTCGCTGATCGTGGGCGCGGGCTGGCCGCTGATCGTCGAGCAGATCAGCGTCAAACCCAATGCGGCGCAGAAGGAAAGCGAATACATCAGCCGAAGTATCGCCGCGACCCGGCAAGCCTACGGGTTGACGCCGGATGTGGTGAGCTACCGCAACTACACCGGTGACGGGCAGACGACCGCGCAGCAGGTGGCGGCCGACCGCGCGACCACCTCCAACATCCGGCTGCTGGACCCTACCATCGTCAGTCCGGCGTTCACTCAGTTCCAGCAGGGCAAGAACTTCTACTATTTTCCCGACCAGCTGTCCATCGACCGTTACCAGGACCGCGGCGGGAATCTGCGCGACTACGTGGTCGCCGCGCGCGAACTCAACCCGGACCGGTTGATCGACAACCAGCGCGACTGGATCAACCGGCACACCGTCTACACGCACGGCAACGGCTTCATTGCGTCGCCGGCCAACACCGTGCGCGGCATCGCCAACGACCCCAATCAGAACGGCGGCTATCCGGAGTTTCTGGTCAACGTGGTCGGCGCCAACGGCAGCGTCGTCTCTGACGGCCCGGCGCCGCTGGATCAGCCGCGGGTGTACTACGGACCGGTAATCGCCAATGCCGCGGCCGATTACGCGATCGTCGGCAAGACCGGCGCCGACCGCGAATACGACTACGAGACCAGCACCGAGACGAAGAATTACACCTACACCGGCAGCGGCGGGGTAGCGATCGGCAGCTGGATATCCCGCAGCGTGTTCGCCGCGAAGTTCGCCGAACGAAACTTCTTGTTCTCCAACGTGATCGGATCGAACAGCAGGATCCTGTTCAACCGCGACCCGGCGCAGCGGGTCGAGGCGGTGGCGCCCTGGCTGACCACCGACAGCGCGGTGTACCCGGCGATCGTCAACAAGCGGATGGTGTGGATCATCGACGGCTACACCACGCTGGACAACTACCCGTACTCCGAGCTCACCTCGCTGTCCTCGGCGACCGCCGACTCGACCGAAGTGGCGTTCAACCGGCTGGCCCCTGACAAGCGGGTGTCGTACATCCGCAATTCGGTGAAGGCCACCGTCGACGCCTACGACGGCACGGTGACGTTGTACCAGCAGGATGAAAACGACCCGGTGCTCAAGGCCTGGATGCGAGTTTTCCCGGGCACGGTGAAGCCCAAGAGCGACATCACCCCCGAGCTAGCCGAGCACCTGCGCTATCCCGAAGACCTGTTCAAGGTGCAGCGCATGCTGCTGGCCAAGTACCACGTCAACGACCCGGTCACGTTCTTCTCCACCTCGGACTTCTGGGACGTGCCGCTGGACCCGAACCCGACCGCCAGCAGTTACCAGCCGCCGTACTACATCGTCGCGAAAAACATTGCCAAGAATGACAATTCGGCGTCCTATCAGCTGACCAGCGCGATGAACAGGTTCAAGCGGGACTATCTGGCCGCCTACATCAGCGCCAGTTCCGATCCCGCGACCTACGGCAGGATCACGGTGCTGACCATCCCGGGGCAGGTCAACGGCCCCAAACTGGCCAATAACGCGATTACCACCGATCCGGCGGTCTCCCAGGACCTCGGCGTGATCGGGCGTGACAATCAGAACCGCATCCGCTGGGGCAATCTGCTGACCCTGCCGGTGGGCCAGGGTGGGCTGCTCTACGTCGAGCCCGTCTACGCTTCGCCGGGCGCCAGCGACGCGGCGTCGTCGTATCCGCGGCTGATTCGCGTGGCGATGATGTACAACGACAAGATCGGGTACGGGCCCACCGTCGGCGATGCGCTGACGACGCTGTTCGGGCCCGGCGCGGGCGCGACCGCGACCGGTATCCAGCCGACCGAGGCCGGGGCGCCGGCCACCCCGCCCGCCAATCCTCCGCCCCCGGCGAGCGGTCCCGGCGCGCCGCCTCAAACGGCCGTGGTGCCGCCGCCTCCCGAGGGGTCGGTCACCCTGTCCGCGGCGAAAGCCGCTGTGCTGCAGGAGATTCAAGCCGCCCTCGGCGCGGTCAAGGACGCGCAGAAGAAGGGCGATTTCGCCGCCTATGGTTCGGCGTTGCAGCGCCTCGACGAAGCCATGGCGAAGTTCAACAACACCAAGTAGCTCGCGCGCGCTTGGGGCGCGAGCGCGCGTTTGGGGCCGCGAGAGCGCGCGTCTGTACGTCGACACGCCGTGATTCGTGGCATTATGCGGACCCTCGCCGCGTCAAGATGGCCGCTGGCTGACCTCACTGCCCCTTGACGTTCATGATCTGCCGTAGCGAGGTCACCACCTCGACCAGCGGCTCGGCGTCGACCATGACCTGATCGATGTCCTTGTACGCCTGCGGAATCTCGTCGATCCACTCCTTGCCGTGGCGGTACTCGATCCCCAGCATGGCCTCGGCCAGGTCCTGTTCGGTGAACAGCTGCTTGGCTTTGGTCCTGCTGAACCGGCGTCCCGCCCCGTGCGGAGCCGACCAAAGGCCTTCGGCATTTCCCTTGCCGCGCACGATGTATGAGCGGGTGCCCATCGATCCCGGGATGATGCCCAGCTTGCCTTCGGTGGCGTCGATCGCGCCCTTGCGGGTCAGCCACACGGTTTCGCCCTCGATCGTTGTCGGCACCGTGTAGTTGTGGTGGGTGTTGATGCGCTCGATCTCCACCCGCTGTGCCTGGGTGCCCAACCACGATGCGAACACGTGGATGAACCGGTCCATCATCTCGGCACGGTTGAGGTGGGCGAAGCGCTGCGCCCATCTCAAATCCCGGATATAGCGGTCGAATTCGGGTATGCCCTCCTGAAGGTATGCCAGATCACTGTTCGGCAGCCTGATCTGCGGGTCAGCATTGCACTGGTCAAGGGCGATCTTGATGTGCCGCTGCGCGATCTTGTTGCCGACGCCGCGGGAACCGCTGTGCAGGAACAGCCAGACGTTGTCGTCGGTGTCCAGGCAGAGTTCGATGAAGTGGTTGCCGCCGCCCAGCGATCCCAACTGCTGCATCCACTTCGGGCTGTGCGACAGGTCGACGTCGAGTTCGCGCTGTAGGTCCAGCAGCTCGTTGTGCTTTGCGGCGGTGAACGAGAACCGTTGCAGGCTCTTGTTGTAGTTGCCGGGGGAGAGGGGGATCGCGTCTTCCACCTTCTGGCGCAGCGCGGGAAGCTTCGAGCGGTAGTCACCGCCGAAGGTGGCGGACAGATCCCGCTCGGTGAACCGGGTCTTGGCCGCGACCATGCCACAGCCGATGTCGACGCCGACCGCCGCGGGGATGACCGCGCCCCTGGTGGGGATGACGGTTCCGACGGCCGAGCCCTTGCCCAGGTGCGCGTCGGGCATCAGCGACACGTGCGGGTGCACGAACGGCATCGACGCGGTGACCTTGGCCTGCTCGACGGTGTTGCCGGCGATGTCGGTGGCGAAGTTGAGCAGCTTGGGCCCGAGCTGTTCGGGCATGACGGTCTCCTGGAACTTTTGGTTGGCTGCTGAACGGTATTCCCCCGTATGAGGTGGGCGCAACGCATTTTGTGGCCGTCTGTGGTGGGTCAGGGCTGGTGAGCACGCGATTTGGACAGGTCCGCGGTGTTGGGTAACCTTGCGTTTACCAACGCGGGGTGGAGCAGCTCGGTAGCTCGCTGGGCTCATAACCCAGAGGTCGCAGGTTCGAATCCTGTCCCCGCTACCAGCGGAAATGGCCCTCAGGCGCAAGCCTGAGGGCCATTTTCTATGCCGGTGGGGAACAATCTTGGAGCGTTAGCATCGGTAACGGAAAGTGTGTTCTCGTTGTGTTTTCTCATGTTGACGCACCGAAAAGGCGTTGCCGCCGGCAGCCGTTTCGGCGCGCTGAGCCGAGTGGCGACCGGTGGCGCGTCGACTCATGTCTAAGCGGTAAGTCCGCACAGATGCCTGACGCGACGGCCGCGCAGATATTTTCTCTTGTCGAGTTTTCCTGCGGCGCAGGTCAATACCGCCAATCCGCCGACGGGGTGAAACACCGCTTCGCAACGGCATTCCGCGTGTCGTGGTGCCGGCGATGACGTATGCGAACGGATCAGGTCAAAGAATGTGACGGGAACCGCTGATCTCGCCTCCGGCTGCAATAGGACCTTCGTTGCTTCCGGCCAGCCTCGCCTACTTACCCGGACCCGTGGCGGTCGTGTGGGTCTGCATATGGCCGTGGCCCGCGCCAATTCACCACGAGCGAGGTCTACTCTCATCTGGTGTCCGAGGTGCCGCGCCAGCCGCGCCATACGCCGGGCGATGAGGTCGAGCTCGGCGCGTTACTGGTGCTGCTGCACGGCGCTGCCGACTCGTTTCGCACCGTCCGGGCGACCTACCGCACCTGGCGCCACGAAGAGCGCCTAGGCACGGCGTTCCGCGCCGACATCGCGGAACAGAAGCGTAGCGGCGCTTCGATCAGCAGCATAAGCAGCATCTATGTCGGCGGGAGCGGCGATCCCGCACCCACGGAGACCGAAGAAACGGTGGATATCTGGCGCGATGGTCAGCGCTTTCGCGAAGAGCGTCACGGAGGATCCCGGGACGGCTACTACGGCGTCGCTGATGGTCCGCTGTGGTGGTTCTGGGATGCGCGCGTCGGCGCAATGAGCAACCAGGAGGATCCAAGCGTCGGCAGCGGCATCGGCCAGGAACTTGAGGTGATGCTCAATCCGACATCGCTGCTCGGTTCGCTGCACTTTCGCGGCACGGGGACCTCCCAGGTTGCCGGTCGAGCCACCATCACCGCCGCCGCCATACCTCGTCCATCCGATCCACGCCACCGGAACTTGTTCGGCGAGCTGCACGCCTTGGGCACCGGCGCCCAGCACTACCGATTCGAGGTCGATCGGGAACGCGGAGTTCTGCTGTCCGTCACCGCGATCCGCGACGAGCAACCCTTCCATCAGATCAGCGCGCTCGCGATCGGTTTCGACGAGCCGATCCCCTCTGAGACCTTCCATTTCAAGCCGCCGGAAGGCGAAGAGATCCGGCCCAACCAAGCTCGCCACCAGCTGCAGCACACCACCCTCACCGAAGCCCAACAACGCGCGCCCTTCACCGTTCTGATGCCAGACCGCATACCTGCCACCTGGCAGGCTCACTGCGTGTTCATGGCAGCCGCTGAGCGCCCACCCACTCCGGCGCTGGTTTCCCTGAGCTACCGCTCCGATGACGGACACCAGAGCATATCGATCACACAGATGGCCGCGGCTGACGCTTCCCGCCATTACGGGGGACTGATCAATGGTCAGAACTGGCAGCAGGTAGACGGTGATGAAGTATCGGTCCGGGTCGCCCCAGCCGAATCGCCGCACGCCCAGGCCCACCTCGAACGCGACGGAACATTCGTATTCCTCGTCTCAGACACCCTGACACGCGACCAACTCGTCACAATCGCGGCCCGCCTCAGAACCGCACCAAGCGCCGCCAATATCTGAAATCGCGAGCCGCTCCGGAAAGTGGCGCCGCACAGCGGGAGTCGGGCTCGACGGTGATCGAGCTGACTGGCAATGTGGGCCAGGGTGGGCGATATCGGCCGGAATCGGCAACCCGCCCGCCAACACTTTGTTGTTGGCGATCCGTGGCTGGCGCTGGTGACAACTACACCGCACCAGCCACCCTTATTTCCGCTCGATCCGACTCAGAAGGTCCGGCTCACCTTTCACGTCCCGTAATGCCACTCTTGGCCGTGATCACAGTGTTGAGGAGGCCATGGTGCGCAGGAATCTGGAGCCGTGGCCTCGCCAGCGGGCCGGATTCGCCGGTATTTGACAGCACAGCATCACTAATTCTGATGCTATGCTGTCAAATGTGCGGACTACGGTGACACTCGACGACGATGTGGTTCAACTGTTGCGCCGCCGAATGAAGGAACAGCAAGTGTCGTTCAAGAAGGCCCTCAACGACGCCGTCCGCGATGCTGCCGCCCAGCGCCCTCGGGCCAACAAATTCGCAACTCGCACTGCCGATCTCGGCGTACCGGCGATCAACCTTGATCGGGCGCTGCAAGTCGCTGCCGACCTCGAGGACGAAGAACTGATCCGCCGTCAGCGGCGCCGTGCATGAAGCTCGTCGATGCCAATGTTCTTTTGTACGCGGTGAATTCGTCGAGCGAACATCACGAGGCATCCCGACGATGGCTGGACGGTGCGTTGTCGGGTTCAGATGCGGTGGGGTTCGCCTGGGTCCCGTTATTGGCGTTCGTGCGGCTGGTGACCCGACAGGGGTTGTTTCCCTCGCCGCTGCCGCCGGAGGCCGCGATGGAACAGGTCGCTGATTGGCTGGGCGCGCCAACAGCCGTGGCGGTCGAGCCCACGCCGCGTCACGCCGAGATCCTGAGCAAAATGTTGGCGGCGGTGGGCGCTGGGGCCAACCTGGTCAATGACGCTCACTTGGCGGCGTTGGCCATCGAGCATCGCGGCAGCGTGGTCTCCTACGACAGTGACTTTGGTCGGTTCCCGGACGTGCGCTGGCATCGCCCCGACGCGTTGCTGTAGCAACCTCGGTTTAGGTCGAATACCGCGGCGCTGGGCAGTGCGATGTCTGCCGGGGCGCAACCCGCCGCGGGCGCGGCGTTTATTTGGTCGACGGAAAGACGTCGGGATGCACAAGGACTTAACCCGTTGAAGCAGGCCCGGTTGTCACCGGGTGAGTGTGACGATCGCGCGGTGAACGACGATGACGATGAGGAAGCTGACGACGAGGACTGTGAGCTGCTGCTTGACGGCCGGAAAGTGCGGATCACTGACCGGGCACTGGAGCTGTTCGATAACCACGACGAGTGCCCATTCTGTCTAGGTCGAGCTGCTGCGCACCGCGGCGAGAGCGAGGACAGCAACCCGTATGTCGCCGTCGACGTGCCGCAGGGGTCCGTCGACTGGTATGAGACGGATTTTGGCTTGTGGCTGGCGGGGTACGACATCGGTACCACTGAGCCGGGCGGGCTGCTGTGGTTTGAGCAGCCGAACCGCAATTGATGATGGTGGCGACGGGTGCTGTGCATTCGCCGGGGTTTATGGCCGGAACCGACTACCTACAAGTCTGACGCGCACCCGTTTCCGGGCCGCGATCCCCGAACCTGTCGGTGACCTTGCCTACGCTCTACTCGTGGAATACGCGACGATCGACGCGCTGCGAGATCGGCATCCCGCCTGGCGACTGCTGCGGGCCGGCAATGCCACGCTGATCCTCGCCTTTCTCGGGGCGTTTTTCGTCGAGGGCAACCGGGGCGCTTGCCCGGCGAGCCAGGTCGCGGCCGCGTTGGACGACCAGCTGTACGCGTTAAACACCGAGATCCCCACCGAGAACGGGCAGGAACGGTTTCCGAAGGACGCTCGGTCCTACTTGGAGGACTGGGCGGCCACCGACGCCGCGTACCTGCGACGGTTTTACCCCGCCGGCGACGACGAAGTCCACTATGAGGTGACACCGGCGTTCGAGAAGGCGTACGCGTGGGTCATCGGCCTCAAAGGCCGGTCCTTCGTGGGGACCGAGTCCCGGCTGCACACGGTGGTCGAGCTTTTGCGCCAGATCGTGCACGGCACCGAAGCCGAACCCGATGTGCGGCTGGCCGAATTGAGGCGCCGCCGCAACGAACTCGACGCCGAGATCGCGGCCGTCGAGGCCGGGGTGGTTCAAGTCCTGGACGCGACCGGGGTGCGCGACCGCTACCAACAGCTCGCCAGTACGGCGCGGGAACTGCTCTCGGACTTTCGCGAGGTCGAAGAGAACTTCCGGCTCCTGGACCGGGCCGCGCGAGAGAAGATCGCGGCCTGGGACGGGTCCAAGGGCGAACTGCTCACCGAGCTGGTCGGAAGCCGCTCGCAGATCGCCGGCTCGGACCAGGGCCGGAGCTTCCAGGCGTTCTACGACTTCCTGCTCTCCGAGTCGCGCCAGGCCGAACTCGCCGAACTCCTTGCCAAGGTTTCCACCCTCGAGACCATCGAAGCCGACCATCGGATTCGCGGTATTCACCACGACTGGTCTGAAGCGGCCGATCGAGCGCAGCGCACCGTCCGGCAGATATCCGAACAGCTGCGCCGCTTCCTCGATGATCAGGTTTGGCTAGAGAACCGACGAGTGCTTGATTTGGTCAGAACCGTGGAGAGCGCCGCGCTCGAACTGCGCGCCAACCCGCCGACTTTCGGGCTCGAGCTTGACCAGCCGGGCATCGAGATCGCGCTTCCGTTCGAGCGTCCGCTCTACCAGCCGCCCGCACCGGTTGGTTCGGCTGCGGCCCGCACCGTCGCTGGGCCTGCCGGATCCGCTCACAGAGTTGGCGGCGCGCTCCGAGGAGCTGGCACGGCTCAGGATGGAGCCACGCACGGCCGTCATCGTGGAAAACGAGATCAGCTATCTGAGCATCGACATCCCAGAAGATGGCGTCGTGATCTGGGGCAAGGGCTTCGACGTCGACAATGTCGGTCGGCTGCGATGGCTGGCCGACGCCGACGTCCATTACTGGGGTGACATCGACACCCACGGATTCGCCATTCTCGACCGGCTACGGGCGTGGCTCCCGCAGGCACGCTCGGTGCTGATGGACCGTGAGACGCTGCTCGCCCATCGCGACCGCTGGGTGAGCGAGGACCGTCCGGCCACCTCGACCCTGACCCGACTGACGCTCGACGAGCACGACCTCTACGTCGAACTGGTCGAGGAGGGGCTGGGTGAACGAGTGCGTCTCGAACAGGAGCGAATCGACTGGCGTTGGGTTGAGCAACGGCTGCTGGCAGTCAACCGCGTGGGGGGAAGCGATCTGCGTGGCCGCCGGTAGGACTTCGATGGCGAAGGGCCGCTTCCACGGGCATGTCAGCCGGTTGCGGCCAGGCTGGGCAGGTCGGCACGGCTGCGCATCGCGTGCAGAGCCTCGGCGGGTAGGCGAGAGAGATGCATGTGCGCACATCCGCTGCGGCTCGGCGATTTCGCTCTGTGTCAGCTCCTCGAAGAATCGAAGCAGCGGAGGATCAATGGGCGCGCCGCCTGCACACTGAGTACCTTGTCCAGCTGTCGGTAGGCGCGCGACTGGGAATCACGCTCCTGCAACTAGCGGACAATCGTCCATCGCTGAAATGGTCCGTCCTCCGAGCGCAAGCCGCTTCACCAGCTGAGTACAGGGCTTTTCGCGTTTCAGCGAAGCTGATTATCATGATGCGAAAGGCGATGGCGCGTTTTCATCGTCGCTTCGAGGGAAGTTGTTACGTGGCACAGGCGTGGCTCCAGGAGGGGGACGTGACGTCGATGTTCAACACGAGGCAGCGGTCGGCATGGCAGCGTTGAGGACGGGTGAGGGTTTCCCCGACATCGTCGTCACCGCGGTGGCGTCCACGAATTCGCTCGCGCCGGATGCCGAGGAGACCTGGCAACAGCTGCTGGCGGGCCGCAGCGGAATTCGCCAACTCGATAAGCCGTTTGTCACGGAGTTCAGCTCGCCGGTGCGCATCGGCGGTCCCCTGCGAGAGGACTTCGACGAGCATCTGAGCCGCGTCGAGCTGCGCCGGTTCGCTTTCATGCAGAAGATGGCCGCGGTGGTGAGCCGGCGGCTGTGGGAGCAGGCGGGCTCACCCGAGGTCGACACCAATCGGCTGATGGTGTCGGTCGGATTGGGCTTGGGCAGTACCGAAGACATCCCGCTCTGGCACAACATCTGGAAGGAAAAGGGCCTGCGCGCGGTCTCGCCGATATCGGTACAGAAGTACATGCCCAACGCCCCGGCCGCTGTCGTCGGGCTCGACTTGAAAGCGAAGGCGGGCGTGGTGACGCCGGTGATGGCCGACGCGTCTGGTACCGCGGCCATCGCACACGCCTGGCAGAACATCGTCCTCGGAGAGGCCGACATCGCGATTTGCGGCGGTGTTGAGACGGTGATCGAGGCGGTGCCCGTCGCCACCTTCTGGCAGCTGGGCATGCTATCCACGCACAACGACGACCCGACCGGCGCCTGCCGTCCGTTCGACAAGAACCGCGACGGCATGGTGTTCGGGGAAGGCGGCGCCATGATGGTGATCGAGACCGAGGCGCATGCGAAAGCGCGCGGCGCGCCGATCCTGGCCCGGCTGATGGGTGCTGCCATTACGTCGGACGGATGCGACGTCGTGATGCCGGACCCGACCGGCGAGCGTGCCGGTGACGCTATCGCCCGCGCCGTGCACTTGGCCGGGCTGACAGCGGCCGACATCAACCTCGTCAACGCGCACGCGACCGGTACAACGTTCGGGGATGTGGCCGAGGCGCGCGCGATCCGCCGGGCACTGGGCGACCACACGCCAGCCGTCTACGCGCCCAAAGCGGCGATGGGCAACGCACTCGGCGCCTCCGGCGCGATCGAAGCGGTGCTGACCGTGCAGGCTTTGCGCGACGGAATCGTGCCGCCCACATTGAATTTCGACGCGGCCGACCCCGAAATCGACCTTGACGTCGTCGCCGGGGAGCCGCGCCGCGGCAATTACCGCTATGCCGTCTCCGAGTCGTTCGGCTTCGGCGGAAACAACGTCGCCCTGGTGTTCGGCGCGGCTTGATTGCGCCGCAAGCCTCGGCTCGGCGTCCGGCGTGCGCAGTTCCCGGTTCTGGCGGCTCCAACATCTCAGGCATGTTTGAACGCTGACATAACGGTAAGCCAGGGGACTGATGACAGTAATCGACCTCTATCTCGATCCGGTATGTCCGTTCTCCTGGGTGACCTCGCGCTGGCTGCTCGAGGCAGCGGCAGAGACCGACCGGCCGGTCACGCTGCGGCAGATGAGTCTGGCGGTGCTCAACGAAGGCGGCGACGTCGACGAGCAACACCGGCAGATGCTGGAACGGTCACGACGACTGGGACGTCTCTTCGCGGCAGTCACCGACCGCTACGGTCCGGCGGCTTTCCCGCGCCTCTACGAGGCGATCGGTCGCCGCGTGCATGTCCAGAAAGAAGAGATCACATCCGATGTTGTCGCCGATGTCCTTGCCGAATCGGGGTTCGAGGGCTCGCTGGTCGAATCCCTCGACAGGCCCGAGCACGACGAGGCAGTCGGGCGTGCGCACGAAGCCAGCCGGAATGCTCTGGGAGAGGAAGCCGGCAGCCCGATCATCGTGATCGACGGCCGCGCGTTTTTCGGCCCGGTCCTGACCGGTTTGCCGGAGCCTCAGGATCGTGTCGTCCTGCTCGATGCGATAGTCAGCGCTGCGAGCGTTCCGGTGTTCGCTGTCCTGCAACGCCCACACAGCTAGACACACCGGGGCGGGCATCGGCCGGTAACGCCTCTGAAAACCGGCCGGACACCTATTATTCGTCCGGTGTTCATCGGCGACCAGCGACGGGTGTGGTGGCCCGCCCGGGCGACCCGACTCGGGGCGGCGAGTGCTGTGGTGGCGGTCGCCGTGGTGCTGGCCGGGCTGCAGATCGTGGCCGCCGGCGCAGGCTTCGTGGGCCCGCTGCGCAGCCTGCTCAGCGATTACATCGCTACGCCGTCCTCAGCGACGGTGCCCTGGGTGGGGCTAGGCGTCGCGATGGTCGGTGTGTCCCAGCGGTGCCGCCTCTGGGCGCTGTCGATCGCCGCGGCGCTCGATCTCGTGTTCGCGGTGTCCAGGCTTGCCCGCGGCGATCACCTGACCTTCGGCAACGGGCCGCTGATCGTGCTGACCGGATTGGCGTTGATCGTCGGGTGGCGGCGCTGGGCGAGGTCGGAGCGCGGCACGGCGTCGCGGGGAGTCGCTTTCGGTCTGCTGCTCGTCATCGCCACCAAAGTCGGCGATACCTGGTTGCGCATCACCGCGATCGTCCGGCCGGTGGTCCTGGACGAGTACGCGCTGTTGGCCGATCATGCCCTGGCACAACCTTCGTGGCTGTTGGGCCGGCTCGTCCACGCAGGCGGCCCGATTCTCAGCGCCGCATTTCACTGGGTGTACATCGAGTTGCCCGTCGCGGCAATGGTGGTCGCGATCTATCAGCTGCGCAATGTCAGCACCGGCGGTTGGCCGCGTCACTTTCTCATACCGACGTTCCTCGTGCTCGGCCTGATCGGGCCGCTGATCTACGTGTTCTTTCCGCTGGTCGGCCCCGACTTCGCGTTCGGAAGCGCGGGCCGGGGATTCGAGGTAGGCGACTTCTGGCCGCAGGCTGTGCCGCGAATCAATTTGTCGCCCAGGGTAATTGCCTTCGACGAAGCCACCCCGCGTAACTGCATGCCGTCGATGCATACCGCGTGGGCGCTCGCGGTGTTCCTGCACTCCCGCAGTGGACCACGTTGGCTGCGCATGAGCGGCGCGCTATGGCTGGCATGCACCGTCGCCGCGACACTCGGATTCGGCTACCACTATGGCGTCGATCTGCTGGCGGGCGGCGTGCTGTGCCTGACGGTGGAGTCGGCGTTGCGGGAGCCGGTGCGCGACCGGATGAGGTGGCGGATCGGCCTGTCGGGCTTCGGGGCGGCATTCTTGGCGGCGCTGTTGGTGTGCTGCCGCTATTTCGCGGAGGAGATGGCGCGTTACTCCGTGCCCTTCGGTGTGCTGATCATCGGGACAATGGTGACTTTCAGCGCCGCGTTCCATGCGACGTACTTCGCCCCGCCGGCCGCGCCGGCGGAGGAGGACGGTCTGCCCGCTGACGGTAGGTGTGCTTCCGCTGCAATCGCTTTGGATTCCTACCCGGCCGGCTACCCCGACCGCGTAACGGACGTCATGATTCCAGGGCAGCCAGCACCTCTGCCGCGGCGCGCTGGCCGGCTTCTATCGCTCCGTCCAGGTAGCCCGGATGATCGCGGGCGGTCTCCGACCCACTCCAATGAATGTCGCCGACCGGCGCACATGGCATCGGCGAGAATCCCTCGGTAGTGCCGGGTTTCGGCAACGCGACATAGCCGCCTCCGGCGAATTCGTCCAGATGCCAGGACTTCTCATGCCAATCGTCCGGCTGCAGTACCTCGGGGCCGATGTGTGCTGCCAACGGTCCGAGCACCGCGGCACGCCGTTGCGTGGGGTCCAATCGGGAGAGCTCGCGTGCTTCGGGGCCCCCCACCAGCACACACAGGTGGCCCGGCCCCCCAGGTGCGGTGGTGTCGTACGAGACGCTGCCGGGTTTGCCCAGGACGACGAATTCGCCACCGCCGCGCTCTCGCCAGAACGGCTGCCGATAGACGGCGATCGCTTTGTAGACCGATCCCATGTACGTGTTTCGTTGCAGCGCCATCCGATTCGCAGGCAACGCCGGATCGAACGCAATCCGGGCAGCCGTCGGCGGCGGCGCCGTGACGATCACCTTCTCGGCCTGCACATCTCCTGCAACCGTCCGAACCAGGACTCGCTCGCCGCGGCCGATCGAGACCACCCGGTGCCCGGTGCGGACCCGCGGCCCGAGTTCAGTGGCCAGCCGCTCGACCAGCGCCCCGGCGCTCTCCACGAGCAATGATTCCTGGGCGCCGCCTTTGGTCCCGAGGATCGTCGACAAACCGCCCAGGTGACGAATCATGTCGGTGGCGGCATGCACCGACAACCGGTCGAGATCGGCCGTCCACGCCGTCAGTGCCACCACCTCGAGCAGCCGCCGAGCGGTGCGACCGGGCACCCTGCTCAGCCACCGGTCGAGCGTCGACTCGTTCCACCCGGCCGTTCCCAGCCGCGCCAGCACTTCGACAGCCGCCAACACCACAGCGGCCATGAGCATGGACGGACTCACGGGCGAGATTCGCCGCGGCCCGTCGATCACCGTGGGCAGCGCCGCGGTGTGCATGCGAAACCGGGTCACTCCAAGTTCGTTGGCCAGCGCCATGACGCGGTGGTGGTCGTGGCCGATCCACTGCCCGCCGAGGTCGAAGCGTGACCCCAGCGCACTGGTCTCGCCCTGCACGCGTCCACCGACCCGATCAGCGGCCTCGAGTACCACGACGTCGACGCCCCGGCGATGCAGCTCGCGTGCCGCAGTCAGTCCAGACAGCCCCGCGCCGACCACCACCACCGTCGAGTCCAATGCCCTCTGCCTCTCTCAACCGATATAAGTCGGTCAACCGACCAACTCCAGTAAGCCACAGAACGTTCCCGCAGCGCAACACGTCAGCCCTCGCCGCCGACCGGCCGCGGGTCGGCGAACATCACCAGCATCTCCACGGCTCGGTCGAGGTCGGCCCGGGCACGCGCGCCGTCGGTGCTGGCCAGGTACTGCACGATCAGGCCGTCCAGCGCCGCCATGGTCAATCGGCCCAGCGTCGGGAAGTCGACGGCGCACCTCTCGCCGGCCGCCCGCGCCGCCTGCTCCAGCAGGGAGCTGACCAGTGCGGTGTACCGGTCGTACTGCAGTTTGGCGAGTCCGCCCGAGCCCTCGCTGCGCACCGAGTACATGGCTAACTCGTATTGCATGATTTGCAGTCCGATTGCACGCTCGACCAACGTGTTCCAGAACGTGGTCACGCCGTGCCGCAGCGCGTGTGCTACCCCGCGATCAGGCTCGAGATCGGGCTGCACCGTCGCCAGCACGTCGTCGATCACCGCCATGATGACTGCGCGCAGCATCCGGTCCTTGGTCGGGAACACATAGTGCAGCGTTCCCAAGGGAATGTCCGCTTCGGCCGCTACTGCGCGCAGTGTCGTCCGGGGGACCCCGACGCTGGTGAGTACCCGGACCGCTGCCGCAACGATCTCCTCCTGGCGCTGCTCCACCCGCACGTAAGCCACGGGCGATTTTCCTTTCCGAGTCGGACAACCGACCAAAGTTTACGTCCGCGACTCGGCTCTGGCGTCGAAACCCGCGAGGGGGTGGAATAGGGATGTGAAGCGACTCAACGGTGTGGACGCCCTGATGCTGTACAGCGAAACACCGGAGATTCACATGCACACGCTGAAGATCGGCATACTCGACGTGTCGAAAATGGAGCAGGACTTCAGCTTTGAATTGTTCCGCGCGGTCGGCTATGAGCGGCTCATGGCGCTGGAGCCGTTGCGCTATCAGCTGGTGGACATCCCGCTGAAGTTGCACCACCCCATGTGGGTGATCAACGACGACATCGACCTCGACTATCACGTGCGCCGGGCGCACGTGCCGGCGCCGGGCGGGCGCCGCGAGCTCGACCGGTTGATCGGCGATATCGCGAGCACACCGTTGCGCCGCGACCATCCGTTGTGGGAGATGTATGTCGCCGAGGGGCTGGCCGGCGACCGGATCGCCATCATCCACAAGGTCCACCACGTGTTGGCCGACGGAATGGCCTCAGCGAACCAGATGGCGCAGGCGCTGGCGCCGCACCAGCCCGAACCCCACCGCGCACCGCCCGAAGCCGCCACCCGATCCCACCTGCTCAAGGGGGCGGCCCGAGACCACGTCGGCCTGATCCGGAAACTGCCCCGCCTTCTCAACGAGACGGCCTCAGGAGTTTCGCGGGTGCGGCGCCGATCCAGGGAGCGCGGCACCCACCCCGACCTGGCGCGCAATTTCGCGCCGCCGCCGTGCTTCATCAACCACCGCGTCACACCCGGTCGCCGCTTCGCCACCGCGCCGCTGGCGCTGGCAGAGGTCAAGGAGACCAGCAAGCAGCTCGGCGTGCCGCTCAACGACGTGGTACTGGCCATGGTGGCCGGGGCCTTGCGCCGATTACTGCTGCGCTACGACGGGCACGCCGACGCGCCGCTGATCGCCGGGGTGCCGGTGAGTTACAACCCCGACCCGGACCGATTGGCGGGCAACGAATTCACCTACATGACGCCGTCGTTGCCGGTGCACATCGACGACCCGATGCGACGAGTGGAGCTGACGTCGATGGCCACCAAGATCGCCAAGGAAAACCACCAGTTGCTCGGCCCCACGGTGTTGCCCGCGTGGATGTCCTACCTGCCGACGGCGTTGGCGCCGCCCCTGTTTCGCGCCCAGGCCCGGCGCGGGGAGTCGGCCAGCGTCATGAACCTGACCGTGTCGAACGTGCCCGGGCCGCGCCAACGCGGCCGCATCGAGGGGGCGACGGTCAACGAAATCTATTCTGTCGGGCCGATCGTCGCCGGCAGCGGCATGAACATCACGGTGTGGAGCTACGTCGACCAGTTGGCCATCTCCGTGCTGACCGATGATCTCACCCTCGGCGATCCCCATGAGGCCACCGACGCACTGATCGATGCTTTCCGCGAAATCCGCAGAGCTGCCCGACTTCCCGACGATCTGACGCCCGTCGATGCCGCCCTGCCGGTGGCCGCGGCGGTAGGTTGACGGCCATGGAATACGAAGCCGGACAGGGCTGGCGGCGGCACGTCGCCACGAGGTTGGTGGCGGCCGGCGTAATTGGCGTGGTGGCCGTGCTGCTCATCGCGCCGGCCGCCGGGTGGGCGTACGCGCCAAGCGTCGGCTGGACCGCTGCCGCATCGGTTTACCTGGTGTGGACGTGGATCGTCGTGCTGCCGATGGACGCCGAGCGCACACGCGAGCACGTAATGCCCCAGGACCCGCCGTCTGGTTGGCTCATCGATGTGGCCATCCTGTCGGCGAGTGTGGCGAGCCTGGGCGGTGTGGCGCATCTGCTCACCGCCAGTTCGAAGGCCGGAGTGGAGAAGAATGTTGCCGCGGGGGTCGGGGTGGTCTGCATCGCCGTGGCGTGGTGCGTCGTCCATACCGTCTTCAGCGTCCGCTATGCCGACATCTACTACTCGAACTCCGCTGGCGGCATCGACTTCAATGCCACCGATAACCCTCGTTTCCTGGACTTTTTCTATCTTGGCTTCACCATCGGGATGACCTACCAGGTTTCCGACACCACACTGCAGACCGGCCAACTGCGCCGCATCGCGCTGTGTCAGGCGTTGCTGTCGTATCTCTTCGGGGCGGTTATTCTGGCGGTCACCATCAATCTCGTTGTCGGACTAAGCAATTCGGCCGGTTAGTTGTTGAGGGAGACCGTTCGTGGCCACCGAGGATCTGCGCGCGCACAAGGCGGCTCGCGAGGCTCGCGTCATCGAGCAGATCGCGGGACGATCGGGGTGATCGCCCAGCCGACCAGAGATGTTTTCTATTGCCCCCAGACGGGAACGAGGACGTGTGCCAAATCGTGAGGAACCTACCGTATCGGTGTCCGGAGAGCGCGGCGGTGCGATCCGCACCCTGATCCCCGCACGCATCGACCGGCTGCCTTGGTCGCCCTTCCACACCCGCATGGTGGTGGCGCTCGGCGTGGCGTGGATCCTCGACGGTCTGGAGATCACGGTGGCCAGCGCGGTGGCCGAAACGCTCACCGAACCGCAGACACTCCATCTGTCCTCGGCCGCCGTCGGGTTCGTCGCCACTGTCTACCTGGCCGGTGAGGTGGCGGGCGCGCTGTTCTTCGGGCGGCTGTCCGACAAGCTGGGCCGGCGCAATCTGTTCATGGTCACCTTGGGCGTATACCTGCTGGGCAGTGCCCTGACCGCGGCGACGCTGGGCAACAACGCGGCCTGGATCGCCTTCCTCTACGTCACGCGATTCATCGCCGGGACGGGGATCGGCGGGGAATACGCGGCCATCAACTCGGCGATCGACGAGCTCATCCCCGCCCGGTTCCGCGGACGCGTCGACATCGCGGTCAACGGCACCTACTGGGCCGGAGCGGTACTGGGCACGCTGGGCACGTTCGTTTTCCTGCGGGCGATCGATCTGAGCCTGGGCTGGCGCCTGGCGTTCCTGATCGGTCCGGTACTGGCGGTGGTCATTCTGCTGGTCCGGCGCAACCTGCCGGAGAGTCCGCGCTGGCAGGTGATGAACGGCCGCACCGACGATGCCGAGCGCACCATCGCCCACATCGAGCAGGAAGTGCAGGACACCGGTGCCACGCTGCCGCCGGTCGATGAATCCGCAGCCATCGAGTTGCGGCCCGCCCAGGAGATCGGATACCTGGCGTTGACCCGGGTGCTGTTCCGCGATTACCCCAGCCGCGCCGTGCTGGGCGCCGTACTGATGATCAGCCAGTCGTTTCTCTACAACGCCATTTTCTTCACCTACACCCTGGTGCTGGGCAAGTTCTACGGCGTGCCTTCGGCCTCGACGCCGCTCTACCTCATTGCGTTCGCCGTGGGGAACCTGTTGGGGCCGCTGACCATCGGGCATTTCTTCGACACGGTGGGCCGACGGAAGATGATCGCCGGAACCTACCTGTTCTCCGGGCTGCTGCTCGCGGTCAGTGCGGCGCTGTTCCAGGCCGGCGCACTGACCGCGATGACACAGACCATCGCCTGGTGCGTCATCTTCTATGTCGCCTCGGCCGGTGCCAGTGCGGCCTACCTGACCGTCAGCGAGATCTTCCCGCTGGAGGTTCGGGCCAAGGCGATTGCGGTGTTCTTCGCCATCGCCCAGTGTTTCGGCGCGCTCGGGCCGGTCATCTACGGCGCGCTGATCGGCGACGGGTCCAAACCGCTGCTGCTTTTTCTCGGGTATCTGCTCGGCGCGACGGTGATGATCGCCGGTGGTCTGACCGCCTGGTTCCTCGCCGTCGACGCCGAAGGAAAGTCGCTGGAAGACATCGCCACTCCGCTGGCGGCGAGATAGCGACAAACCTCCCGTTTCTCGCTGAACAGGATTCGACATACTGAGTGTCGGGTATGGTTCCGACCGCATTCAGCAGCCAGCGCACGGTCATTCCGCCGTAAACCTCATGCGAGAGGGGAGTCAGTGGTCTTCCGCGCAGACCAGGAGATAGGCCGCGATCTGGCTGCCGTCGAATGGGCGTCCACCCCGCTGGGGCCGGTGGACACGTGGCCGCAGAGCCTGCGTACCGCCGTCGACATCCTGCTGTCGTCGCAGTTTTCCATGTGGATGGGCTGGGGGCCGGAGCTCACCTTCTTCTGCAACGCCGCCTACCGCCGGGACACGTTGGGTCGCAAGTATCCGTGGGCGCTGGGCCGGCCGGCCAGCGAGGTCTGGGCGGAGATCTGGGCTGACATCGGCCCTCGGGTCAATCGCGTTCTGACAAGCGGGGAGGCCACCTGGGACGAGGCGTTGATGCTCATCCTGGGGCGCTCGGGATATCCCGAGGAGACGTACCACACCTTCTCCTACAGCCCGCTGCGCGACGACGACGCGCGCGTGGTCGGGATGCTGTGCGTGGTCAGCGAGGACACCGAGCGGGTGATTGCGCAGCGGCGCATCGCGACATTGCGGGATCTGGGTTCTGACCCGAGCGTCATCCGCACCGAGCGGCAGATGCTCGACTTCGCCGCCGGCAAACTCGGTGACAACCCATACGATCTGCCGTTCACCCTGACCTACCTCTTCAGCGACACCGGCGAAGCGCACCTGGCCGGTGTCAGCGGGATCGCATACGGGCATCCCGCCGCGCCGGAGACGCTGCCGCTCGGCGGTGACGCATTGTGGCCGGCCGAGAAGACGGCACAGGGCGAGCGTGAACTGATCGAACTCGACGATGCCGCAATGGATCTGCCCACCGGCGCATGGCCCGAGCCGCCGAAGCATGCGCTGGCGGTGCCGTTATTGCAACAGGGCGGCCCGCCGGTCGGGTTCCTGGTGGCGGGTCTGAACCGGTATCGCGAGCTTGACGACGGTTACCGGGGCTTCATCGAACTGGTGGCGGGATACCTCGCGACGGGAGTCAGCAGCGCACGCAGCTACCAGGCTCAGCAGCGGCGCGCCGAGGAACTCGCCGAACTGGACCGGGCCAAGACGACCTTCTTCTCCAATATCAGCCACGAGTTCCGTACCCCGCTGACGTTGATCCTGGGGCCCGTCGACGAGTTGCGTGGCCGCGCCGACGGGCTCGACGAGTCTGCCCGCCACGAACTCGACCTGGTGCACCGCAATGGGCTACGGCTCGCCAAGTTGGTCAACACGCTGCTGGACTTCTCCCGCATCGAGGCCGGGCGAATGCGGGCCCGCTTCGAGCCGGTGGACCTCGCGTCCCTGACGGCCGAGCTGGCCAGCGTGTTCCGCTCGGCAATCAATCAGGCCGGCCTGACGTTCACGGTGGACTGCCCGCCGCTGGGCGAAAAGGTGTACGTGGACCGCGAGATGTGGGAGAAGGTGGTGCTCAACCTGCTCTCCAACGCGCTGAAGTTCACCTTCGACGGCGCCATCACGGTGCGGGTTGCCCGTGACGGCGGCCACGCGCGAGTCACGTTCGCCGACACCGGGGTCGGCGTCTCCGCCGCTGAGATGCCGCGGCTGTTCGAGCGGTTCCACCGCATCGAGACGTCCCGGGCGCGGTCCACGGAGGGAAGCGGGATCGGTCTGGCGCTGGTGCGGGAACTGGTCACGCTCCATGGCGGCAGCATCGCCGCCGACAGCCGGGAGGGCGAGGGCACCACCTTCACGATCCGGTTGCCTTTCGGCACCGCACACCTGCCGCCCGACGAACTGGCCGAACCGCACGAGACCCGCGCGGCGGCCGGTCCGATCTCCGAACCGTACGTGCAAGAGGCCCTGCGTTGGTTGCCCGGTGAGTCCGGGATGACGGCACCGGTGCTGGCCGCGCTGCCGGCCCAGGCCGGGGGCGCCGGGTTGCGGGCCCGGGTGCTGATCGCCGACGACAACGCCGACATGCGGGCGTACCTGGCTAATCTGCTGGGATCGTCGGGCTACCAGGTGACCGGCTACGGCGATGGCCAGCAGGCTTTGGAGGTTATCCGTGCCCAGGTCCCCGATCTGGTGATCAGCGACGTGATGATGCCGACGATGGACGGCCTGCAACTGCTGGCGGCGCTGCGCGCCGATCCCCGCACCGCGGCGTTGCCCGTGCTGCTGCTTTCCGCGCGCGCCGGACAAGAGGCGTCCATCGAGGGATTGCTGGCCGGCGCCGACGACTATCTGGTCAAACCGTTCGTCGCCGCAGAATTACTGGCTCGGGTGCGCGCCAACGTCGAATTGGCGCGGATGCGCAATTATCACGCCCGCTGGCGCACCGCGCTGGTGGACTCGCTGCAAGAGGCCTTCTTCGTCGGCGACGAACGGGGCGCGATCATCGAGATCAACGCAGCGTTCACCGAAATCCTGGGCTATGGTCCAGAAGGTTTGCCCTACGACGCCCCATACCCCTGGTGGCCGGACCCCGAGACCGATATCACCGACCGCGAGTTCATCGAGAACGAGTTCGCCGCATCGCTCACCAAAGCGCACGGTTCGCTGGCCATACCGGTGACTCACCGAGACGGGCACCGGCTGTGGATCGCGGTCAACTACAACCACGTCGACGATCCGGACTCCGGGCGCCGCGTCATGGTCGGCACCTTCCGCGACGTCACCGCAGAGCACTACGCCGTGCAGAGCCAGAGTGCCCTGGCGGAGCTCAATCAACAACTGGCGCAAGCGGATACGCTGAAAGACGCGCTGCAGGGCGCCGCCGAGGTGCTGCGCCGGGTGTGGCAGGCCAGGCGCGTTCTCGCGGTGACCTTTGCCGGTGGATCAGCCCCCGAACGCGCTCCGGACGTGGTCTGCGCGGGAGAACCGGCAGCGTGGGCGGATCTTTCGCCACGGGTGCGGGCGCAGATCGGGTCGTTGCGCGAGATGGATTTGCTCAGCACCGTCACCATCGATGCGGGCGCGGCCGGTATCGCCTCGCAGCATCCCCGCGGTCTTCTGGTCATCTGGATCGAGTTGTCCGAGCAGCGCCGGTTCACCCGGGAAGACCACACCCTGCTCACCGCGCTGGCCGGGCGGCTCGGTCAGGGACTGCAGCGGGTCTATCAGCTGGACGAACAACGGGAAACCGCTGTCGCGCTTCAGCATGCGATGCTGGGTCCCGCAACGCTGCCCGACGGGTTTGCGGTGCGCTATCTGCCCGCGAGCCATCCGCTGCAGGTCGGCGGGGACTGGTACGACGTGGTCGAACTCGATGATGAGCGCGTCGCGCTCATCGTCGGTGATTGTGTCGGTCACGGCCTGGGGGCCGCGACCGTGATGGGGCAACTGCGCAGCGCTTGCCGTGCGCTTCTGCTCGAGCAACCCAATCCCGGGGCCGTGCTGGCCGCCCTGGACCGCTTCGCCGAGCGTCTGCCCGGCGCCCGCTGTACCACCGCGTTCTGCGCGGTACTCACGCTCGAAACCGGTGACCTGGTTTACTCCAGCGCCGGCCATCCGCCGCCCATCATGGTGTACGCGGACGGCACGACGGTGCTGCTCGGCGGTGAACACGGTCTCCCCCTCGCACTGCGTCCGAACTGGCCGCGACCGGAGAATCGAGCCACCATGCCGCCGCGTGCGACGCTGCTGCTCTACACCGACGGTCTGGTCGAACGACGCGGGCACACTCTGGACGACGGCATGGCCCGCGCCGCCGGCCTGGTGCACAGTGGTCGCTCGAACTCGCTCGAAGAGGTGGCCGACCGGCTCATGTCCCAGTTGGAGCCCGGCGGCGGATATCCCGACGACGTGGCGATGCTGCTCTACCGGCAGCCGGCACCGTTGTCGCTGGAGTTCGCCGCCGAACCCGGCAATCTGGCCGATAGCCGAAATGCGTTGCGCGGCTGGCTCACCCGGGCGGGAATCGAGGCCGATCAGATTCAAGACGTGCTCATCGCGGCGGGAGAAGCGGTGGCCAACGCGATCGAACACGGACACCGTGACCAGCGGGCGGGCACCGTGTCGGTGCGCGCGACCGCGATCGTCGACCGGCTGAAGCTCACTGTCACCGACACCGGTGGCTGGAAGACACCGACCCAGGTTGCCGAATTCAGTCGCGGGCGCGGCATCTCCTTGATGCGTGTCCTGATGGAGGATTGCAGTATTGAATCCAGCGAAGCCGGCACAACCGTCTCCATGCATGCAAGGATCACGTGATGGCGACACCGCTCACCGTGAACACCGGCCGCGGTGCCGACGGGACGCCGCGGTTGACGGCCTCCGGTGAGATAGATCTGAGCAATATCGAGGTTTTCAAGCGGGCGCTTTCCGACACCAACACGGGCACCCGCGAGCCGATCATCATCGACCTGAGTGCGGTCAAGTACGTGGACAGTGCCGGTATCAACGCGCTGTTCGATCAGGCTGACGCGGTTGACCAGCTGCGCGTCATCGTCCATCCGTTGCTGGTCCGCGTGTTGACGGTCAGCGGCTTCAGCAAGGTCGCCACCGTTGAATCCGCATCCACCGACGGCGGAGGGGACTGAAACCCGTTGGCGGCCGGTCGCATTCACTCGGCGTGCCGTTACCGACGGGCTTGCGCTTCGTGTTCGGAAGGCCGGCGGCTGAACTGCATGTCGAGGCTGCGCAGGTAGGTCTGCAACCCGGCGTCCTGCACGGGGATCAGGTGCGCGGGTGCTTCGGACTCGTTGTAGTGGGCATGCCACATGCCCGGCGGCGTCGTGAAGGCTCCGCCGGCCTGCCAGTCCACCCGAATCGGGTCGGCGATCCGGCCGCGCTCATCGAGGCGGTTGCCCAGCAGCGTGTAACAGCCGGGCTCCGCGTCGAGGATCAAATCCAGTGCCACGGATTGGTGACGATGCGGGCGTTGTTCCCGGCCGGGCGGCAGCACCCCGAACATCGCCCACAACACGTGCGTCAGCGTCAACGTCTGCTCCTGCTCGGCGTTGGCCAGCAGCACGCTGACCCGGTTCCTGTCGTTGGCGCCGGGTTGCGACGCGATGTGCTCGAGCTCGGCGGTCACATCCGCGCCGCGGTACTTGGTCGGGCGAAACCTCGGCTCGGTCGCCCGGACACCCAGGTAACGAAGCAGCGGCTCGTCGTGCACCCAGTACATCGTGGCCTCGGCACCCGCCTGGAACGCTGCGCGCGAGTCAGCGGGCAAGACCAGGAAATCGCCTTTCTCCCAGCGAACCAGCTGATCGCCGACCATGGCGATGCCGCGTCCGGCCAGGATGTAGAACAACTGTGAGGTGGCGTTCGCGACGGTGTCGATCTGCTCGCCCCCGCGAATCCGCACGAAGTTGGCCAGCAGAGCGGGGCTGGTAGCCGCACCGTTGCCGCTCGCCAGGTCCGCGGACAGATCCAGCGGGATCACCCCGGTGGGCCGGCCGGCATGGATATCCGGACTGAACCGCGCGATCGGCACCCTGGGCGTATGCCCGGACGCGATGGGATCAGCGGCCCGGCTGTACTCGAAATAGCGGGCGTCGTCTGCCCACTCGGTAAATCCGCGCGTGAGATCGGGGTAGATCGCAGTCATATCCGTATAGTCTCTATCTTGTATCTATCAGGCAACCGGCACCGGCGAATACAGTGAGACCACTGAGCCGCAAGGAGAGTCATGGCGTTGCAGGGAACCCCGCGAGCAGCCAAAGACCGTGCCCTCGACTACGTCAAGACCCGGGTGCTGACCGGAGAATTTCCGGGCGGGGAACTGATCAGCGAGGGAGAGGTCGCCGCCGCGTTGGGTATGTCGCGGACCCCGGTCCGCGAGGCATTCCTGCAACTGGAGGTGGCCGGACTGTTGCGGCTGTACCCCAAACGCGGCGCTTTGGTGGTGCCGGTGTCCGCGGATGAGGTGCGTGCGGTCCTGCAGGCCCGGGCGGTACTGGAAGAGTTCGCGGCGACAGCGGTGGTTCAGCGCGGGCCCGAAGCCCGCGCGGCGGTGTACGAACGGCTGTGGGCGCAGGTGCAGCGCCAGCGCGAGGCGGCCGCCGCCGGGCGCTTGCCTGATTTCCTCGACTCCGATCGGGCCTTTCACAACATCACCCTCGAAGCTGCCGGCAACGCCATCCTGGCCGGGTTCTACTGCACGTTGCGTGACCGGCAGATGCGGATGATCGGTGAATCGGCCCGCAATGCCCAACGCCTGGCAACCATCATCGACGAGCATGAGCGCATCGCCCGGGCGCTGCGCGACGGCGACGGCGACGCGGCGGGTGCGGCGGTGCGGGCGCATCTGGCGGGCACCCTGCGGGCGCTGGGTCTGACCGCTCAAAGCGGGCACTGATGGCGCGCGTCGTGGTGGTGGGCGGTGGGCTGGCGGGGCTGGCCGCCACGGTGTGGCTCGCCGAACTCGGCTACGCGGTCACCCTGGTGGAAAGCAACGGCAAACTGGGCGGGCGCACCATCGGCCTGACATCCGGGCACGGCGATTCCATCGAGAACGGCCAGCATGTGCTGGCCGGTTCCTACGACTGCATCTTCCGTTACCTGGATTCCGTTGGTACGCGCCACCTTCTGCGGTTTCCCGACGAGTTCGGCGTGCGTTACCCGGGTGGACATGTCGAGACGTTCGGTCTTCGGGCGCGTAACGCACGCCGCCTGGTGCTGGGCAGAGTCCGGGGCCTGGGGATTGCAGCCCTGCTCCGCGCAGCACCGGCGTGGGCCCGCCTGATACATGACGTGGCGCGGTTCGACGATACGCTCGACGACATCACCGTGGACGAATGGCTGGACCGCCTCGGGTTTCCTGCCGAGGTGCGCCGAATCATGCTCAACACCATGGTGATTGGTTTGCTGAACGAACTTCCGCGGCTGGCGTCCGCGCACGCGTTCGCCGCGCTGCTGCGCACCGGCGCCGACCGGGTGCGTCGCGGCGGCCGGGCGGCCATGCGTATCGGTTATCCCACCGTCGACCTGCAAACGCTGTACCTCGACGGCGCTCGGCGGGTGATGGCCGAACGCGGGGTGCAGGTACGGTTGCGGACCCGGGCGGCAGCGGTAGTGGTGAAGTGCGGTCGTGCGTCCGGAGTGAGGTTGGCCGACACAACGGTGATCGACGCCGACGCGGTGGTGCTGGCCGTGCCGTCGTGGAATGTGCGGTCGCTGCTGGACGAGGTGCCGGGGTCCGAGGAGATTCGGTTGGCGGCCAAACAACTCGAGCCGATCCCGATCATGAACGCCTACGTGTTGCTCGACCGCCCGCTGGGCACCGTGGCACCGTGGGAATCGTTGCTGGACAGCGATATCGGCTGGGTCTTCGACCGCGACCGGATGCACGGGCCGCGCCCCGACGGCAACCACCTCTACGCGCTGACCACCTGCGCCGCCTACGACCTGATGACGATGACGAACCGCGAGGTGGCCGAGCGCCTGGTCGGCGCGCTGCGGGCCAGTTACCCGGCCGCCCGCGACGCCGAGGTGCTCGATGTCACCGTGGTGCCCTGGCCCAAGGCCACCTTCTCCTCCCGGGTCGGCACGTCGACCATCCGTCCCGGCAACCGGACCTCGTTGCCGAATCTGTTTCTGGCCGGTGACTGGACTCACAACGACTGGCCCACCACCATGGAGGGTGCCGCTCAAAGTGCTTCCCGCGCAGTCGAACTCGTCCGCGAGGCGCTCGAGTCGGGTAGTTGACGCAAACCGGGCACGCCGGGTATGAGATTCTGGTCCGCATGGCGCAGCTGCGGGGGCGACAGGGTGTCGCCGCTGCCGTGCTCGCGGAACTGGCCAGAGGGTCCTCCCGGACCGTGTTCGTGCCGAAGGTGGTGGGTCTGGTCTCGCGGGCAAGTGCCGCCCTGCCGGCCGTCCTGGTCGACGCGGCGTTCCGATTGTCAGGCGGTGACAAGGTCACCGCGCAACTGGACCGCGAGCAGCGGGCCGCCTATCAGGCGCGGATTGAGAATCAGGAGTAGCCACGGGGGACAACGGCATTCGCCGGGAGTTGACCGGAGTAGGGGGCGTGCCGGAAAGCGCACTCAGTCAGGCGCTGGTCGCGACGCTGCCGCGCAACGAAGCCCCCGCGCCGTGGGAGTGCCGGTGCTCGGCGCTACTGTGGCTGGGTCGCGGTGGTCGCACCGCGGCTGCAGCCCTGCCGCCGGCGTTGTCCGGCAGCCCCGCGCTGGTGACACTCGGAGCCTTCGTCCGCTACACCGACACCCCGGTCGGCGCGTATGACGAAGTGCTCGGCATCGTCGGCTCGCGTACCGGCCTGCGACCCTGGGGCAACGTGGCGTTCATGTCGGTGGATTCCGAGACCAGCCTGGTCGGTGGCCGGACCAACTGGGCGATGCCCAAGACCCTGGCCCGCTTCGACGGCGAACTGGCTGACGGGCACCTCATTACTGGCAGCAGCAGCGCCGAGCCGTCCTGGACGGTCAGCGCGACGCCGCGGATCAAGGGGCCGGCGATACCGCTGAAAGTCAAGGGCAGCGCGCGCCAGCAGTTTGCCGACGGTCGCGTCGGTGACTCGCTGCTGAGTTTCGCGGGCCGGATCCGGCCGGCTCTGGTGACTGTCGGCGTGTCTTCGTCTGGTCCGTTGCCGACCTGGCTGAGGCCCGGCCTGCATCTCGGCGCGTTCGTCGAAGAGGCGACTTTCACCCTCGGCGAACCTCGTTTCTAATCCAGCTCGCCGTATTCGTCGAACCAGTGTGCGAGCTTGCCGCGCCGGCTGACGGCGCGCAGTCGGGCTTCGGCCGCGGCGCGTGTCCTGCTGGTGGTGACGATGAGCAGTTGGTCGCCGCTTTCGATGCGCGTGTCGGGCTCGGGAACGAAGGTGTGGCCGTCCCGGATGATCAGGGTGATGACGGCCGGGTCCGGCAGGCGCAGTTCCAGAATGGTGACGTTGTGCAGCCGCGACGGGCGTTGCACCGTCATGGTCAGCAGCTCGGCGTCAAGCATGTCCAGCGGCGCGGCTTCGACCTGTATCTCGCGGGTGGCTTCGCGGGAAATCAGACCCAGGACGCGGGCGATCGGGCGCAGGCTGGGTGCTTGAATCAGCGTGAACACCACCACCAGGACGAAGACGATGTTGAGCAGCCGCGAGCTGCCCGCGACACCTTCCACGATCGGAAAGGTGGCCAATACGATCGGGACCGCGCCGCGCAGGCCCGCCCAGGACAGAAACACCTGGTCGCGCCACGGGATACGGAACCAGATCAGCGTCCCGACCACTGAGAGCGGCCGGGCGACCAGCAGCAGCACCAATCCGATCGTGATCGCCGGAATCACGTCGACCGCCAGGTCGCTCGGATCGACCAGAAGTCCGAGCAGGACGAACAGGCCGATCTGGGCCAGCCACCCGACCCCTTCGGCGAACGACCGGGTCGCCGAGCGGTGCGGCAGCCCGGAGTTCGCCAACACCACCGCCGCGAGATACGCGGCGATGAAACCGCTGGCATGGGCGTCGCCGGCGGCGGCGAACGCCACCAGGCCCAGTCCGAACGTCGCGATGGGGTAGAGACCGGAGGCCGGCAATGCGATGCGCCGCAGCCCGAACGAGCCGAGGTAACCGACCACCAGGCCGATCGCGGACCCGCCGATCAGTTCATACAGCAGGTCGGTGACCGCACCACCGGGTTCCCACACGAACGGCACCACGCTGAACATCAGCACCAGGATCACGCCCGGCGCGTCGTTGAAACCTGACTCGGCTTCCAACAACCCGGCCAGCCGCCGCGGTAGCGGTAGCACGCGCAGCACCGAGAACACCGCCGCGGCGTCGGTGGAGGACACGATCGCGCCCAACAGCAGCGCGAGTTGCCAGTCGAAGTGCAGCAGCAGATGCGCGCCGACGGCGGTGACCACCGCGCTGACGACCACGCCGACGGTGCCCAGGACGGCCGCCGGCGCCAGTACCCGGCGAATGTCACCAAACCGGGTGGTCAAGCCGCCTTCGACCAGGATGACCGCGAGCGCCGCGATGCCCACGTTGCGAGACAGGATCACGTCGTTGAACTGCAGACCCAATCCGTCCTCGCCGATCGCGACGCCGACCAGCAGGAACAGCAGCAGGCTGGGGAACCCCACGACCGTGGCCACGCGGGTACCGACGATGCTCGCCAGCAGCACGAGGCCGCCGATCGACACAGTCAGGTACAGCTGTTCCAGGGTCATGTGGTTCCGGTTCAGGGGAAGCGATCTGGTGCGGACGAGGCACCGCCGAATGCGGCGTGCTGTCAGTAAATCAGTCCGCACCGGCCGATGCTTCGTGGCACAGCGGGAAGTTCCGGGTGACATGGCATACGCAAAGATGGTCACGTGGCCAAGCGGAAGTTGCGGATCGGGATTGCCGGGGCCGGCAATGTCGGGCGCTCGGTCGCACACGAGTTGCTCGACGCCGGGCACAAGGTCCTGCTGATCGAGCGGCAACGACGCAACTTCGAGCCGCACAAGGTGCCCGAAGCGGACTGGCTCAACGCTGACGCCTGTGAAATGTCGTCGTTGCAGGAAGCCGGCGTGCAGACCTGCGACGTAGTGATCGCCGCGACCGGCGACGACAAGGCCAATCTGGTGGTGGGCCTGCTGGCCAAGTCGGAGTTCGGCGTGCCGCGGGTGGTGGCGCGCATCAACGACGTCCGCAACGAGTGGCTGTTCGGTCAGGCCTGGGGGATAGACGTGGCACTGTCGACGCCGGGTGCGATGGTTGCCGGGATCGAGGGCGCCATCGACATCGGTCACCTGGTCCGCCTGATGGGGCTGCAGGGAGGCCGCACCGCGCTGACGAAATTGACGCTGCCCGACGACAACCCGGTGGTGGGCGAGCGGGTCGGCGAACTGCGGCTACCGACCAATACCGCCCTTGTCACCGTGGTGCGTGGTGGCCAGGTGATCATCCCGCAGAGCGACGACGTCCTGCAGGGCGGCGACCAGCTGCTGTTCGTCGCCGGCAACGCGCGCGAGCGCGCCCTGTGGGCTGCGATCAACAGGATCAAGCCGAAACCCAGGATGCCGATGCGTCCCGATGCGTGGTGAGCTGATCGCATGTCTGTTTCGCTGCTGCGTGAGATGTTCGACCGGATGGTCGTCGCCAAGAACGCTGAACTGATCGAGCACTATTACCACCCCGAATTCGTGATGTGCTCCGACGGGCTGACGCAGGGTTTCACCGAATTCCGCGACAGTCATCGCAAGCTCTACGCCACGCCGATCGCGTACTCCGTTGAGTACGACGAGCAAGCCTGGGTAGACGCCGCGGACCGGGTTGCCGGGAGGGTGTGGATCACCACCTCGCGGCCCGGCGAGCAGCCGACCCGCATCGAGGTGGTACTGATCGCCGCCTACCGCGACGGGCGGATCCATCGAATCTGGGAGACCACCTGGCCGAGTTGGCGCAGCGTGGATGCGCTGGAAAATTATTGAGCCACAGCCTGATTCACGGTTTTGGCAGGCGTTGCATCAGTTCGGCGGCCGCACGGCGTCCACTGAGCAGGGCGCCGTGCACGGTGGTCGGATTGTCGGCTCCCACGGCCTCGCCGGCCAGATACAGCCGATCGCTGACCGGTTCCTGCAACCGGCGGCGGTCGTCGAGCCCTGAACCCGGTGCATGGAAGGAGTACGAGCCGAGCGCGTACGGGTCGGTGGTCCAGCTCGACGACCGCACCTCGATGACGTCGGTGCCGAACAGTCGCTTGGCGACAGGCTGTGCGCCTGCCATCACGGCAGCCGGGGGAGTGGACTCCGCGCGCCGGCCACGAGACCCGGGATTGAAGGCCAGGACAATCGGACCGGCGGCGGCGGGCAACGTGAACCATTGGGCCCACATCCCGTCGGCGGAGCCCAGATACTCGTGAAAGGCGTTCTCGGTGTCCCAGGTTCGTTGCTGAAAACGGAAGTAGCTCTTGGACAGCACGCCGAATCCCAGCGCGTTCACCGCGTGCGCATGCCCCTCGGGCAGCGGTGGGTCGAAGGTGATGCCGGCGGCCTTCAGGACGCCGAGCGGGACCGTCACGATCGCAGCCGGCCCCACGAAGCTTTGCTCGCCGGCCCTGACTGTGACCGAATCACGCTGTTGGGCAATGGAAGTGACGGCGGTCTTCAGCACGATCTGCAGTCCGCCGGCCATTAGCCGCGGAAGTGCGTCGTATCCGCTGGTGATGACCGACTGCGGGCCGTCGGTGAACGTGCCCAGGTCGAACGTGGTGGCCGACAGCTGGCCGGACTCGGCGGCGTACTCGTCTTCGATCTCGGTGGTGACATAGAAGTCCAGGGCCGCGCGTTCCCCGGCGGCAAGCTCCTCGCGGTCGGCCTCGGCGCTGATGGCGGCGCCCAGCGTGCCGCCGCTCACCTCGTCGCGCGCGTCGGACACCAGTTGGCGCCAGGTCTTGCGGTTGAACGTCATCGGCTGCAGCCGGGGATCGATCACCAGCTTGGTCGGGTGGTCGTAGTCGGTGGGTACGACGGTGGCGTGCACCTGCTGGGCCAGCTGCACCAGCGGATTGTTGTTGGTCCCGTGGATCCAGGACGCGCCCATCTCCAGCGGCACCCCCCAATCGCGGACGGTGTGCACCCGCCCGCCGATCCGGTCGCGGGCCTCGATCACCCGCACCGGCCAGCCCGCGTCGGCCAGGCTGCGTGCCGCACCCAATCCCGCCATTCCGGCACCGATGACGAGGACCGATTTCGTGTCCGGCGGCGCGGTGGCGGTGGTTACGCGGGTCCGCTGCGCCGGCCGAGACGGTGATGCGCAGCCATCCGCCAGCAGGGTCGTCGCCGCTAACAATCCCCGACGGGATAACTGAGGCACGGTTTCGCCGTTATCTGATTGTGTTCTGGTATGTGACGGACCGCACATTACGGTCCGGTAAAGTCGGCGGCAACTGGATGGCGGCAACGGAGCCGCGACCAAGGCGGGAGCGGCGATGAGTGCTCGGATTTCTACCCGTGAAAGACCGATTCGGCCGTTGCCGGCCGAGTTGCCACCGAGTCGTACCGTCAGGGTGCGCGCTGCCGACGGTACCGCCCTGCACGCGGAGGTGTTCGGCCCCGCCGATGGCTATCCGATAGTCCTCACCCACGGTTTCGTCTGTGCCATCCGGGCGTGGTCCCACCAGATCGCGGACCTGGCCGCCGACTACCGCGTGATCGCTTTCGACCACCGCGGACATGGTCGCAGCGCGGTTCCGCGGCGCGGCGGCTACAGCCTCAAACACCTGGCTTCGGATCTGGATTGCGTGCTCGATGCCACGCTGGCGCCGCACGAGCGGGCGTTGATCGCGGGGCACTCGATGGGCGGTATGACGATCCAGGCCTGGTCGAACCGTTATCGCCACAAGGTCCGTCGGCGGGCCGATGCCGTTGCGCTGATCAACACCGCCAGCGGTGATCTGCTGGACAAGATCAAGTTGCTGCCGGTGCCGCGGGGGTTGTCGCCGGCCCGGGCGGTAGCCGGGCGCACGCTGATCAACGCCGTCGGCGGGGTCCCGCTGCCGGGTGCGGTCCGGATTCCGAGCCGGTATCTGGTGGCGATGATGGCCGTCGGCGCCGGTGCGGATCCGGCCGTGGTCAAGCTCGTCTACGAGCTGTTCGCCCAGACCTCACCGATGGGTCGCGGCGGTTGCGCACGGATGCTGATCGACGAGATCGGCTCGCGGCACCTCAACCTCGAGGGTCTGACGGTGCCGACGCTGGTGATCGGCAGTGAGCACGACCGACTGACCCCGATCAGCCAGGCCCGCCTGCTCGCGCGCACCGCTCCCAACGTCCTGGAATTGGTGGAGCTGCCCGGTGGGCACTGCTCGATGCTCGAACAGCCCGACGAGGTGAACCGGCGGCTGCGCGGCCTCGCCGAATCGGTCATCGACCGGCAGTCACCGGTCCGGCTGATCAGCTCATAACAGCGCGGCGACCTCGGCGGCGGCGCGCTGGCCGGAGCGGACCGCGCCGTCGAAGTACCCGGTCCATTCGTCGGCCGTCTCGGTGCCCGCCCAGTGGATCGGGCCAACTGGCTGGCGCAGCAACCTGCCGTACTTCGTCCACGACCCCGGCGGCACCGCCGCGGTGGGCCCGCCCGGTGCGAATTCCTCAGTTCCCCAACGGAAATCGGTGTAGTCGAGGGGGCTGAGCGCTTCCTCTCCGTACAACGACGCGAAGCAGCGCAGGGCGTCGCGGCGACGCTGGTCGCTGGGCAGCGAGTCGAAGGCACGGGGGTCGACGAATCCCAGCAGGATGCCCGGGCCGTCCTCGTGGAGGCTGACATCGAAGGTGATGAAGATCGGGCCGGTGTCCAGCAACGCCTGGCCGGAGAAGCCTTTGGCCCGCCAGAACGGCGTGTCGTAGGCCGCGTAGGCCTTGCTCAGCCGCCCCTGCGGCCAGTGCTGCGCGAGATCGGAGTATTCGGGCGGCAAGGGCGGAGTGAACTCGATGCCGTTGCGGTGGGCGGGCGGTATCGCCACGATGACGAACCCGGCCTCGGCCTGACCCCGATCCGACGTAACGGTCACCCCGGATCCGTGCCGCTCGATACGGCGCACACACGCATCCAGGACTACGCGGTCTCCGAGTTCGGCCGCCGCCCGTTCGGCGATCTGCTGCGTGCCGCCGGGAATCAGGTCCTGTTGGGCGCCGTTCTCGGTGTCCAGCAGCCGGTTGAGCCCGCCGGCCGCCCGCACGTACCGGGCGGCGTGCAGCATCGACACATCCTCGGGTTCGCAACCCCACGTCACCCGGGTCATGATCGCCATCAGATCCCGCGACGAGGCCGTGGCGCGTACCGCCCCCAGCCACTGTCCCAACGAGACACCGTCGAGTTGGCGCGCCCGCTTGGCATGCCAGGGGGCCGCGACCGGAACGGTGCGGGAGATCCTCTCGAACTGCCACTGCAGCCGTCCGATGTCGAGCAATCCGAGCAGCGACAGACGGGGGATGGTTCCGCTGTAGGCGCGCGCCGCGCCGCGCCAGTGGATGACATTCTTGCCGTCGTGATACGTCGGAACGGTCGGTAGCCCGAGTTCGTCGATCAGCTGGAGCACGGCGTCCTGGGTAGGACCCACGAACGAGCCGCCCCGGTCGATCGGTAGCCCGGCGAGGCTGCCGCTGAACGAGCGGCCGCCGACCCGGTCCCGGCCCTCCAGCACCAGCACGTCGTGACCCTCTCGCGTCAGCTCCCGAGCGGCGGCAAGTCCGGCGAGGCCGGCGCCCACCACGACAACGTCGACATTCCACGGTGGGTTCGGCACTGCTCCAGTGAACAACATTGCCGCCGGCTTCGTAGGGTGACCTGGGTGCCGGATCTCGAGGAGGGTGTGCGGCGAAGGTATTCACCGCGTTGTGCGGCCTGGCCCACACGATTTGTTCGCGCCGCTGACCCCTGCTGACCAATGTGGCGATTGCGTTTCCACGCAACCCAATTCAGGCTTCAGGGAGCTACGGTTAGCCAATCGGCGAACCCGGACGGATCGTGCCGGCCCAGTGCGCCGTGCTCGTACAGGCCCCAGCCCTCGACCGGATCCCCGTCGCCGTCGCGGCATACCGCCCGTCCGACATGGTCGATGACGCCGAAGCCGGACCGGGCGATGATGCCCGGATCGGTCATGTCGTAGGTCAGCCGTTCGGCGAACTTCTCGCCCTTCCACACCCCGTGCAGCCAGTCCGAGTCACCGCCGTAACCGCCACCGACGTGAATGGGCACCGGCAGCTTGGACTCCACGTCAAAGTGAACTGGGGAGCCGTCGGGCGCGGTCGCGTCGATGGTCGCCCCCGTCGGGATGCGGGTGCCGGAGCGATAGTGGATCTTGACCCTCGGCCAGCCCAGCTGCTCCACCCGACCGTCGCGCCACACCCGGGTGCAGTCGTTGAGCGAGCGGAAACCGTCGGGCTCCTCCTGGATGATCAGCACAATCGCGAAGTCATCGAACGCGATGGGCACGTACAGCCACCACATGCCTTCGAACGGCGGGTCTGCGGGCCGGCCGGCCGGTTCCGGCTCGCCGATGGGGCGAATGCCCCAGGACCGGTCGCGACTGCCGATCCAGATCGACGGGTCGACGGTGATCTCTTCACCGTCGACGGACAGGTGACCGCTCCAGCTGCCGAGCTGGGCGAACCGCTGGGCATGCAGGGTGACCCGGTTGCCTGACCGCAGGATGTGCGGCTGCTCCTGGACCACGTCGAACAGGCCCTCCCAGGTGAGGTCGGCGGCGATGCCTTCGGTTTGGTCCAGCACGATGCGCAGTTTGCGCAGCGGTTCGATGACCTCGACACGGTAGCCGTTGACGTGCTGGTGCAACCTGTCGGAGTCGATGGCGTCCGAAAGGTGCACGGCGGTCTGGGTCTCTGCCCGCCGGATGAGCAGGAATGCGTCCTTGACTCCGAGGTTCGGGTAGTAACCGATGCCGGAGATGACGAAGATGTCCCCGGTGCGGTCATGGGCGTTGAAATACGAGCGGTCGTAGAAGTTGCGGTCGGAGGACCCGGGCCACGCGATCGGCTGGGGAACCTGGTGTACCGGGTACTCGTCGAGCGGGCCAAGTGATTGTGGCATCAGCGGTCCTGTCCGATAAGACGTTTCATCAACCCGGCGTGGTAGAACAGCGTCTCGACATCGTCGGGTTTCTCGACCTCGCCGAAGTGCACGCGCCGGGCGCCGGTCCGCATGAACACACACGCCCACATCACCCCGGAGTACACGTAGAACCAGTTCAGATCGCTGAGTTCGACGCCGGTCAGTCGCTGATACGTGGCGCGCACGTCGTCCTCACGCATCACCTCCGGTAGGCCAGGCAGGGTCGCCAGGCTGGCGAGCTCCTGAAAAACTTTGTGCGCGAATATCATCCATGCGACATCGAGTTCGCGCGGGCCGAGTGTCACCATCTCCCAGTCCAGCACCGCCACCGGCTCGAAGTCGCGGTACAGCACGTTGCCTACCCGGGCGTCGCCCCAGTTGAGCACCGGCTCACGCGCCTCGGCGTCGGCCGGCCAATTCTTGTCCAGCCATTCAAAAGTCCGCTCCACCAAAGGTGATCGGCCGATGTCGGAGACCGCGAAGTCATACCAGGACTTCACCCAGCCGAAGTGCTTACGTAATGCGGTGTCCCCGGTCAAACCCTCGGTGAGGAAGCCGAAGGTGTTCTGCGCGTGGGGGATCGAATGCAAGGCTGCCAGAACTTTCACCGAGGCGTCCTGCAACTTGCGCTGTTGGTCTCTTCGTGCGTCGGCGAACCAGTTGCCCCCGAACGTGTAGGGCATGACGTCGGGCGGCACCACGCCGTCGACGTAGTCCATCAGGAAGAAGGGCGCTCCCAGCACTTCACCGCTGTCCTCGATCCAGCGCACCCTGGGCACCGGGACGTCGGTCAGTTCGCCGACCTTGCGGATGACCTCGAACTGGTGGTCGAGGCGATAGGTCGGAAACACCGGCACGTCCTGCGTGGTGGGCGCGACCCGCGCGACCAGCTTCTGCTCCTGGCCCTCCCACCGGGCGGTCAGGATGATGGTTTCCGACGACATACCCGTGGAGTCCACGCCACTTTCCACGGTTACCTCGGGCGCGACCGGCAGCACCGTCGCCAACCACTGCGACATCAGCGCCGGAACCGTCGCGGTGTCGCGGCTCGAGCGTTGTATGCGGCCCACATCTTCGAGCGCCGGTTCATTCGCCACGGGTGCTTCCTTTGCGGGGTAATTACGATACGGTAGGTAGCGTTATGAAAGCAGACCCGACAACCCTTGACAAGATCCCTGGCGCCGGGCGGCCCCGGGATCCCCGCATCGACTCTGCCATCTTGGCGGCGACCGCGGAACTGCTTGTCAACGTCGGCTATTCGAACCTGAGCCTGGCCGCCGTGGCCGAGCGGGCCGGCACGACGAAGTCCGCGCTGTACCGCAGGTGGTCCAGCAAGGCCGAGCTGGTGCACGAGGCGGCGTTCCCCGTGGCGCCGACAGCGCTGGAGGCTCCCGCGGGCGATTTCGCCGCCGACGTCCGGATGATGATCGAAGCCACCCGGGACGTGTTCACCACTCCCGTGGTGCGCGCGGCGCTGCCGGGGCTGGTGGCCGACATGACCGCCGATCCCGAGCTGAACACTCGGGTCATGTCGCGCTTCGCGGGCTTGTTCGCCGCGGTACGGACACGACTGCGCGAGGCGATCTACCGGGGCGAAGCCCATCCCGACGTCGACCCGGACCGGCTGATCGAGTTGATCGGGGGCGCCACGATGCTGCGGATGATGCTGCACCCTGAGCAGAAGCTGGACGACGCGTGGGTGGAGCAGACGGCGGCCATCATGGTGCACGGGGTAACCCGATGACGGCCATCGTCACCGGTGCCAGCCGGGGCCTGGGGCGGGCCATCGCACTGGCGCTGGCGGCCGACGGTGAGGACGTCGCGGTCATCGGCCGCACCGAGGCCGTGTGGGACGATCGACTGCCCGGAACTATCGGTGAGACGGTCGCCGACATCGAGTCGGCAGGAGGGCGGGCGGTGGCGATCCGTGCCGACTTGACGGACCGTGACGACGTCGTCCGCCTGGTGGACGAAGCCCGGGATGCGTTGGGGCCCATCACAATACTGATCAACAACGCCGCATTCACGGCGCCGGGACGCCCGGGTGCCGCGCCGCGCGCCAAACCGGCGGCGGGGGACAAGCCCCGCTGGCCGGGGTTCGTCAGCATCCCGCTGTCCGCCTATCGCCGGCATTTCGAGATCGCTCTGTTCGCCTCCTACGAGCTGATGCAGTTGGTGAGCCCGGACATGATCAGCGCGGGCGGCGGTTCGATCGTCAACATCACGTCGATCGCCTCGCGGCTGGGTGGCGGATTGCCCGGATACGGCGGCTCCAAGGCCGCACTGGAACACCTCACCGGGTGCGCGGCGCTCGATCTCGCCGACCACAACATCGCGGTCAACGCGCTCGCACCGTCCAAACCGATCATGACACCGGGCCTGTCCTACTACGCCCATGATTTCGACGACGTGAGCTCCGCCGAGGAATTCGCCCAAGCGGCAGTACAACTCGCGCGGGTAAGCCCCAGCATGGTGACCGGCCGCACCATCGGGCACCTGCAGGTGCTGGACGGAAGCTACTCTCCGTTCACGGTGTGAATCGTCATGCGGCATGACGATGGATCAGCGCGATGCCGATGGCGTCTTCGGTCATGCTGATGTCGGTGCGTGAGTAGATCGGAGGTGCGGTGGATTGGTAGTGCCCTCCGGTGGGGTGACATGTTCGGTTGTGTGGGTGCCGTTGTTGTCGTGGGCGCTGACGCGCCAGCCGGGTGATTCTTTAACGTAATTGCAGCGTTCGCACAGGCCCTCGCCGTTTGCGGCGGTGGTGGGTCCGCCTCGGTGGACGGGCGTGATGTGGTCGCGGTGGCGGATCGGGGCGACGCAGTAGGGGGGTGCGGCAGGTTTGGTCGCGCAGGGTGATGAATTCGGGCCAGCCCGCGCGGGAAGGTCCGCGTGTGATTTCATCGCGACCAGCGCGCCGGTCGTGGGGCTGGCGTACAGTCGGCGCAGGGTGACCAGCGACTTCTGGTCGGCGGCGGCGGTGGTCAACCAACGGCGCGCAACTTCCGCGGGGATGGGACCGTAACCTTCGACCAGGGCGGCGTCGTTCTCGCCGCCGAGCAGGGCTCGGTCGGAAATGACGATGTTGAGCGCGATCGAAGCCGGCGTGGCAGCGGGGGTAGCGGTGATGCGTTCGACCAGCGCGTCGGCCATGACCTGCCGCGGCTGCGGTGATCGAAGGTGGTGTCGGCGGCGCGGCGCAGCGCGGCGTACACCCCGACACCCTGGGCGACCGGCAGCAGGGGCGCTGACCCAGGTCATGGTAGGGCGTAGGGCATCTCGTGGACCAGCGCCTTGGCCAACCCCAGATGCCGGCTCCCGCGGGCCGGAGAATCCCGCCGCGCCAACGCGACCTCTCTGCCCACCCCGCGACCTCGCTTGGCTGCGGGCACTCCTGCGGCCGCGTCGGCGGCGCGCCGGGCGGTATCGAGCGCGGCCGCCGCACGGGCCTGACCGGCCGCCGCGGCGGACTTGATCTGCTCCAGCTCTTGTATGCGCGCGGTCAGCTCGGCCTCGGTGGCGCCGGGTTCCACGCGGGAAAACTGCACTAATTCGAACATATGTTCGATAGTACACGGCGGGGCAGACACCCGCCCGCCACTGGACCCTGGCAGCCCAACGCCGCTAGCCTTCGGCTATGGGGCGCAAGTCGCCAGGGAACTCTGACTGATGCTCGACAAGCCCACCGCGCGGGTGGTCGCCTTGATCGCTCTACTGATGCTTGCCGCAACCGCGCTCCGGGGGTACCTGCCCGCCCGCCACGGTTCGCGGCTGGCGGACTCGAGTGCCGACAAGACGGCGCTGCTGTTCCTCGTCGCGGCCATCGCGGCGACGCTGGCATTGCTGGCGTTCGCGATCATCGCCAGATTGCGCGATCCGCGCACGGTCGCACCCAGCGCCGGCGCACTGCCCGACATGCTCGGGGGCGGCAGTGCGCGGCCAACTTGGCGCGTTGTGCTGATCTCGCTCGCAGTGATCGTGGCCTGGCTTCTCGTCGCGATACTGGTATCCCGGCTTTTCACCCCGTCTCAGATAAGTCTCGATGCGCCGCAACCCAGTTCGAGCCCGAAGCCCGTGCCCGGGGGCGGCGAGGCGCAGCCCGGACAAACTCCGCGGCACAAGGACACTCCGGACGTGCTCGGATCGCTGCTGGCCTTCGTGCCGGTACTGCTGATGTTGTTCTTGGGTGGCTTCGTCGCGTCGCGGCGTCGCCGGCCGGTGGCGACACCGCCGGTGGTCAACGATTTCACCGGCCCCGCGCCGCCGGAAGTCGCCGCGGAGTCACTGGTGCGTGCCGCGGAAGTCGGGCTGGCTGAGATGACGGATCTCAGCCGCGAACCCCGGGAGGCGATCATCGCCTGCTACGTGGCGATGGAACGTGAACTGGCCAACGTGCCCGGCGCCGTGCCGCAGGAATTCGACACTCCCACCGAGGTGCTCGCCCGCGCGGTCGAACAGGGGGCGCTGCGCGCCGACAACGCCGTCCAATTGGTCAACCTGTTCGAGGAGGCTCGGTTCAGCCCGCACGTGATGGACGAGGGGCACCGCGAGACAGCGGTGCGGGTGCTCGAACTGGTTCTCGGCGAAATCGCCCCGCGATCCCGCAGGTCCGTATGAAAAAGCTTATCGCACTTGGAGTCTGCTTGATTGTGGGCATCGAAGTGATGGCCCTGATACTGCAGGACCGCAGATTCGTGCTCATCGGTGCCGGGGTGGCCCTGACGCTGGTGTTGCTCAATGTCCGCCGCTTGCTTGGTCATCCGAGTGAACCAGAAGTGCAAGCCGACTTCGATGACCTCGGTGATGCCCTGCGTCGCTGGCTGTCCAACACCGAGACGACGATCCGCTGGTCGGACTCCACCCGCGCGGACTGGGACCGTCACCTGCGCCCGATGCTGGCTCGGCGTTTCGAACTCACCACCGGGCAACGGCAGGCCAAAGATCCGGCGGCGTTCCGGGCGACCGGTGAGATGCTTTTCGGCGCTCAGTTGTGGGAATGGGTTAATCCGAACAATGTCGGGCATGCCGATGCCGGCCAACCGGGACCGGGCCGCGCGGCGCTCGAAGAGATTCTGCGTAGGTTGGAGAAGGTATGACGATGGAGCAACGATGACCACCCCGGCGGCCCTGCCAATCGGCACCACCACTGCCCAGTGCGAGGCGGTGCTCGACGAGATCGAGCGCCTCGTCGTGGGCAAGCGCTCGGCGCTGACCTTGATCCTCACCGCCCTGCTGGCGCGCGGGCACGTCCTGATCGAAGACCTTCCCGGGCTGGGTAAGACGCTGATCGCCCGATCGTTTGCCTCTGCGCTGGGGCTGGAGTTCACCAGAGTGCAGTTCACACCGGATCTGTTGCCGGCCGATCTGCTCGGGTCGACCATTTACGACATGCAGTCCGGCCGTTTCGAATTCCGCCGCGGACCGATCTTCACCAATCTGTTGCTCGGCGACGAGATCAACCGAACGCCCCCGAAGACGCAGGCGGCGCTGCTGGAGGCGATGGCCGAGGGCCAGGTGAGTATCGACGGCCAAACACACAAGCTGCCCACACCTTTCATCGTCTTGGCCACCGACAATCCGATCGAGTATGAAGGCACCTATCCGTTGCCGGAGGCCCAGCTGGACCGGTTCGCCATCCGGCTGGAACTGCGTTATCTCTCCGAACAGGATGAGGCGGCGATGCTGCGTCGGCGGCTGGACCGGGGATCGGTGGAGCCGACGGTCAATCAGGTTGTCGACGCGACCGACCTGCTCGCCATGCGCGAATCGGTCGAGCAGGTGACCGTGCATCAGGACGTCCTGCAGTACGTGGTGTCGCTGGCCACCGCGACCCGGCACCATCCGCAGGTCGCGGTCGGCGCGAGTCCGCGTGCCGAACTCGATCTGGTTCAACTCGCGCGCGCCCGGGCTCTGCTCCTGGGCCGCGACTACGTCATCCCGGAGGACGTGAAGGCGCTCGCCGTCCCGGCCGTCGCTCACCGGATCACGCTGCGCCCGGAGATGTGGGTGCGCAAGATTCAGGGCGCCGACGTCGTCGGCGAACTGTTGCGGCGACTACCCGTCCCGCGAGCCGATCGCGGCAACGCGTGATCCAGCATCGCGAAGTCGAGTTCCATTGGCGCGCATCGCAGTTGACGCTTGCCATTGCCACCTGCGCCGGCGTGGCACTGGTCGCGGCGGTCATCGGCGGGCGCTGGCAGCTGATCGCGTTCGCCGCACCCCTGCTCGGCGTGCTGTGCTCGCTCAATTGGCAATCTCCGGCGCCGACGGTGCAGGTACACGCGGAGCCCGATGCGCAACGATGCTTCGAGAACGAAGAAGCCCGGGTACGGGTATGGGCCACTGCGGAATCCGGCGATGCCGACATCGATCTCACCCTGACAGCGGCCGACGGGATGGAACTGGCGGCCGCCGAAACCCAGGCGCAATCGAAAACGGTTGTGGCCAAGGCGAAGCGGTGGGGCCGTTACCACGTCCGGGCCCGCGTCGACGTCCTTGCGCGTGGTGGCCTGCTCAGGGGAACCGGAACCGTCGATGCCGCCGACGTGATCGTGTTTCCGCTGACGCCGCCGCAGTCGACCTCCATACCGCAAACCGAGCTGCTCGACCGGCTGGGAGCGCATCTGACCCGGCACATCGGGCCCGGCGTGGAATATGCCGACATCCGTCTCTACGTGCCGGGAGATCAGCTGCGGGCGGTCAACTGGGCGGTCAGCGCGCGGCGCGGCCGACTGCACGTGACGCAGCGGCTGACCGACCGCGCAGCAGACGTGGTAGTGCTGATCGACACGTATCGTCAGCCGGCGGGACCAGCGACCGAGGCCACCGAACGGGTCGTGCGGGGTGCCGCCCAGGTGGTGCAGACCGCCCTGCGCAACGGCGACCGCGCCGGCATCGTCGCCCTGGGCGGCAATCGTCCGCGCTGGCTCGGCGCCGACATCGGGCAACGCCAGTTCTATCGCGTTCTGGACACCGTCCTGGATGCCGGGGAGCGGTTCGAAACCACCACGGGCACCTTGGCCCCCCGCGCGGCGGTTCCGTCGGGAGCGATCATCTTCGCCTTTTCGACGCTACTCGACACCGAATTCGCTTTGGCGCTCATCGATTTGCGTCGGCGCGGCCACGTCGTGGTGGCCGTCGACGTGCTGGACAGCTCGCCGTTCGAGGGTGAACAGGACCCACTGGTGGTCAAGATGTGGATGTTGCAACGCTCGGCGATGTACCGGGATATGGCGACCGTCGGCGTAGACGTGTTGTCCTGGCCGTCGGACCACACGCTCGAGCAGTCGATGGGCGCACTGCCCGACCGCCGGCGGCGGGTCCGGGGACGGCTCGGAGCCAAACGCTGACATGATCGCCGCCTCCGGTATCCGCGTCTTCTCGGTCCTGTTCGGTCTGCTGATGGTGGCCGCGGCCGCCGTGGGAACCCATGGACTGCCGCTGCTGGCCGGTGCCGCAGCCGGCCTGGCCGTTGGCCTCGGGACCGTACTGCGTTCTGCGGCAACGCTTGCTGTGCTGTTGACGGTAATGGTCATCGTGGCTTCGGATACCTCGCACGTACTCGCCGCGCTCTCGGGACTGTGCGCGGCGGCTTACCTGGTATGCCGGCACGCGGCCGGGCAAGCCTCGGCGGAGAACTGGCCGACGATCGTCGCCGCTGTCGGGTTCACCTTCGTCGGGTTGGTGGCGACGTCATTTTCGCTGCAGGTGCCTTGGTTGCCGTTGGTCGCTCCACTTGCCGTCATGGCGATCTACATCCTGGCGACTCGTCCATTTCTGAATTGAGCCGGCAACTCTGGTGGCTCGCTGCTCAGCGGCGCCAACACCGGCCGGTGGAACGCCGGCAACCTCGATGTGGGTATCCCCGATGTCGGCGCCTTCAACATCGGCATTGCGAGCTCAGCCGGCAACGCCGTGAGCACCGCCACGCCAGGCGTGGCGAATTCAGGTCACAAGAGCTCGGCGCCTTCAACACACCGAACAACACCGCAAGGCTTCGCGGACTTCTGAGCAGACTTACTGCACGAACGTCGCCGCGCGCTCGGCCAGGTCGAGCACCGGTTGCGGGAAGATGCCCAACACCACGGTCACCAACGCGCACACGGCGATTGCGGCCTTACTCAGCACCCCGGGCTCCATCACGTGGGGTGTGTCGTCGGTGGTCTCGGTGAAGAACATCGACACGATTACCCGGACGTAGAAGTATGCGGCCACGCCGCTGGATATCACACCGATCACCACCAGCGGCACGGCGCCGCCCTGGGCGGCGGCCTTGAATACCGCGAACTTGCTGATGAACCCGCTCGTCAGCGGAATACCCGCGAACGCCAGCAGAAACATCGAGAGCATCACGCCCACAATGGGGGAGCGCTGGCCCAGACCGGCCCAGTGCGACAGGTCGGCGTCCTCGACGTCACTGGAATCGGGGCCGGAATTGCGGACCAGTCCCACGATCGCGAATGCACCCACCGTGCTGAAGCTGTAGGCGACCAGGTAGAACAAGGTGCCCGACAGGCCCGCGGAGTTGTCGGCGATGACGCCGGTGAGGATGAAGCCCACGTGCGCTACCGACGAATAGGCAAGCATCCGTTTGACATTGGTCTGGTTCACCGCGGTGACGGTGCCCACGGTCATGGTCAGGATCGAGATGGCCCACAGCACCGGACGCCAGTCGTGGTGTAACGGCGGCAGCGCCACGTACACCACGCGCAACAACGCGCCGAACGCCGCAACCTTGGTGGCCGCAGCCATGAAACCGGTGATGGGGGTCGGTGCTCCCTGATATACGTCGGGGATCCACGAATGGAACGGCACCGCACCAACTTTGAACAGCAAGCCAACCGACAGCAGTGCGACGCCGACCAGCGCCATGGAGGTATCGCTGCCCGCTGCGAGCGAATCGCGGATCCCGGTGAGGGTCAGCGTGCCGGTCGCGCCGTAGAGCAACGCCACCCCGTAGAGGAAGAACGCCGACGAAAACGCGCCCAGCAGGAAGTATTTCAGCGCCGATTCCTGCGACACCAGCCTGCGGTGCCGCGCCAGCCCGCACATCAGGTACAGCGGCAGCGACAGGACTTCCAGCGCGACGAACATGGTCAGCAGGTCGTCGGACGCGGGGAACACCATCATGCCGCCGACCGAGAGTGTCAGCAGCGGGAAAAGCTCCGTCTGAGCGATGCCGGCACGTTCGGCTTCCTGCTCGGTGTCGCTACCCGGTACCGCGGACGCTTGGGGCGTAAAGGAATCCAGCCCCGCGAACACCTTCTGTTTCTGCGGGACGGATCGCTGGCTGCGCTCAGCGACGAAAATCACCGCCAGCACCGAGACCAGAATGATGGTGCCTTGCAGGAACAAGGTCGGCCGGTCCACCGCCACCGCCCCGAGCACGGTTCGGCGCCCCTCGGCCGGGACCGACTTCGCCACCGCGACAACGGCGACGAACGCCGCGACCAGCCCGGTGAGGGTCAGCACCACTTGCGCGCCGTACCGGAGCCGGCGCGGCAGGAATGCCTCGACCAGGACGCCGAGCACCGCGATGCCGAAAACGATGAACATCGGGGACAGCAGGAAGTACTCGATGCTGGGGCTGGGCAGCGTCATTGGTGCGGTCCTTCGGCTTTGCGGGGGAAGGCAGCCATCGGTCCGCGAATAGGCACAGTGGGTGCGGGATCATGCTGGCCGATGGTGGTCATGGTGTTCTCCACTGCCGGGTTGATGATGTCCAGCACCGGCTTGGGATACACACCGAGGACGAACAGCAGGGCGAGCAGCGGTGCGACGACGATCATCTCGCGGCCCATCAGATCGCGAATCTTCTCGTTCCCCGTGGCGACGGGCCCGGTCATCACCCGCTGGTAGAGCCACAGCATGTAGATGGCGGCCAGCACCAGCGCGGTCACCCCGAATGCCGCCGCCACCCAGTAGCGGTTGAAAGTGCCCAGCAGCACCAGGAATTCGCTGACGAACGGTGCCAGCCCGGGAAGCGAGAGGGTGGCCATGCACGAGACGAGGAAGGTGCCCGCCAGGATCGGGGCCACCTTCTGCACGCCGCCGTAATCGGCGATGTTGCGGCTGCCCCCGCGGGAGACGAGGAAACCCGCGATCAGGAACACCGCCGCGGTCGAGATGCCGTGGTTGAGCATGTACAGCGTCGATCCGCTCTGTCCCTGGGTGGTCATCACGAAGATGCCGGCGATGATGAACCCGAAGTGCGAGATCGAGGTGTAGGCGATCAGGCGCATCATGTCGGTCTGGCCGATCGCCACGATGGCACCGTAGATCACCCCGATGATGGCCAGTGTCACGATTACCGGACGGAAATACGCTGAGGCGTCCGGAAACAGCTGCAGACAGTAACGCAGCATGCCGAAGGTGCCCACCTTGTCCATCACCGCGGTGATCAGCACCGCGGTCGCCGGGGTGGACTCGACCGCGGCATCGGGCAGCCAGCGGTGCAGTGGCCACAGCGGCGCCTTGATGGCGAACGCGAACATGAATCCGAGGAAGATGGCCTTGAACACCGCCGGGTCGACACCGCCGTAGCGGCCGGCTTTGACGTCGTTCACGATCCGGACGAAGTCGAAGGTGCCGCCGCCGTGCTGGCTGGTCACCACGTACAGTCCGATCACCGCGGCTAGCATGATCAACCCGCCGAACAGGTTGTACAGCAGGAACTTCACGGCGGCCCGCGAGCGCTCGCGGCCCTGCCCGAAACCGCCGATCAGGAAGTACATCGGGATGAGCATGGCCTCGAAGAAGACGTAGAACAGCAGCACGTCCAGGGCGATCACCGAGATCAGCACCATCGACTCGATGGCCAGCGTCAGCGCGATGTAGGCGTGCACCCCGCGGGGGTTGGTCTTGTTGGCGTCGTTCCAGCCGGCGACCAGCAGCAGCGGGATCAGGATGGTCGTCAACACCACCAGGATCAGCGCGATCCCGTCCACACCCAAGGAGTAGCCGGCCCCGAAAGCCGGTATCCAGGTGCGGGTTTCGACGAACTGGTAGGCCTCACCCCCGGGCTTGAACCCGACCGCGACGACGAGGGACACCGCGAGCGTCGCGAGGGCGACCAGCAACCCGGTCCATTTGGCGGCCTGGCGCAGGCTCGGCGGCAACAGGATGACGAGCACGGCACCGGCCAGCGGCACCAGCCACAGCACGCTCAGCCAAGGGATGTTGTTGGTCACCACAGGTTCACCACCAACAGTGCGCCGGCCACCAGGGCCGCACCCGCCAGCATCGACAACGCGTAATTGCGGGCGAAGCCGGTCTGGAAGCCTCGCAACCGGTTCGACGTCCGCCCCACCAGGGCGGCCAGTCCGTTGACCGAGCCGTCCACACCGGCATTGTCGACCGCGACCAGCCTGTCCGTCAGGTGCGCACCCGGGCGCATGAAGACCTCCTCGTTGAAGGCATCGCCGTACGCGTCGGCGCGTGCAGCCGTCGTCAGCACCGAGACCCGAGCCGGGGCGACCCGCGGGATCTCCGCCCTGCCGCCGTACATCCGGTAGGCCACCGCGATGCCGACGATCACCACGCCCAGGGCCAGCGAGGTGCTCGCCCAGGCGGGCACCGCGTGGGTCGTCTCCTCGTGTACCCCGACGACGGGTTCCAGCCAGTTCTTCAGGGTGCCGCCGATCGAGAACAGGGCACCGGAGAACACCGAGCCGACCGCCAGCAGGATCATCGGCCACGTCATCAGTGCCGGCGCCTCGTGCGGATGCGAGATTGGCGCCCAGCGCTTCTTACCGAAGAAGGTCATGAGCATGACGCGGGTCATGTAGAAGGCCGTGATGCCGGCGCCCAGCAGCGCCGTCCCACCCAGCACATAGCCGCGGGTGCCACCGGCGCCCAACGCCGCTTCGATGATCGCGTCCTTGGAGAAGAAACCCGCGAACGGGGGCACCCCGATGATCGCCAGATAGCCCAGACCGAACGTGACGAAGGTGATCGGCAGGGCCTTGCGCAGGCCGCCGTAGCGGCGCATGTCCTGCTCCTCGTGCATGGCGTGAATGATCGACCCGGATCCGAGGAACAGGCCGGCTTTGAAAAATCCGTGGGTCAGCAGGTGCATGATCGCGAACGCGTACCCGGCCGGGCCGAGCCCGGCGGCCAGCACCATGTAGCCGATCTGGCTCATCGTCGAGGCGGCCAGCGCACGCTTGATGTCGTCCTTGGCGCAGCCGATGAACGCCCCCAGCATCAGGGTCACGGCGCCGACGATCACCACGCCCAGTTGAGCGCCGGGCGCCAGGTTGAACACCGGGTTGGACCGCACGATCAGGTAAACCCCGGCGGTCACCATGGTGGCCGCGTGGATCAGTGCAGACACCGGGGTGGGGCCCTCCATCGCGTCGCCCAACCAGGCCTGCAGTGGCACCTGCGCGGACTTGGCGCATGCGCCCAACAGCAGCAGCAAGCCCATCACGTTCAGCACGCCCTGGCTGGCCGCGGGTGCCCCGGCGAACACGCCGCTGTAGGACACCGTGCCGAACGTGGCGAACATCAGGAACATCGCCAGCGCCAGGCCGGCGTCGCCGACCCGGTTCATCACGAACGCCTTCTTGGCGGCCGTCGCCGCCGACGGCTTGTGGTACCAGAAGCCGATCAGCAGGTAGGACGCCAGGCCGACGCCCTCCCACCCGACGTAGAGCAGCACATAGTTGTCGGCGATCACCAGCAGCAGCATCGAGGCCAGGAACAGGTTGAGGTAGCCGAAAAACCTTCTGCGGTCTTCATCTTCGGCCATGTAGGCGATCGAATAGATGTGGATCAGCGAACCTACGCCGGAGATGAGGAGGATGAAGCACATCGAGAGCTGATCGATCTGCAGGCCGAAGTCGACCTGCAACTGGCCCACCGGCATCCAGGTGAACACCTTCTGGTGGATGACCCGGTCGTCGGCGCTGCGGCCGAGCAGGTCAGCCAGCAACATCGCGCCGACGCCGAAGGCGGCCAGGGCGGCCAGCGTGCCCAGCCAGTGGCCCCACGCATCGGTGCGTCGACCGCCGAACAGCAGGATCACAGCACCCGCCAGCGGCAGTGCCACCAGCAGCCAGGTGTAGTCAATCATGTTGGCGTTCTCAGCCTTTGAGTAGATTCGCGTCGTCGACCGACGCCGATTTGCGGGCACGGAAAATCGTCATGATGATGGCCAGGCCGATCACGACCTCGCAGGCCGCCACCACCATCGTGAAAAACGCGATCATCTGTCCGTCGAGCTTGCCGTGCATGCGCGCGAACGTGACGAACGCCAGGTTGACGGCGTTGAGCATCAACTCGACACACATGAACATGACGATCGCGTTGCGGCGCAGCAGCACCCCGGAAGCCCCGATGGTGAACAGCAACGCCGAAAGATAAAGGTAGTTGGCCGGATTCACGAGGCACCGCCCTTCACGGACTCCGCCGAAGGTGTCTGCAGCCCGTCAGCCCCGCGGGCCCGCAGGACCTTGGAGACCGACAAGTCCGAGTACGAGCCGTCGGGAAGCAGTGCGGCCACGTCCACGGCGTTGTGCCGTGCGTAGACCCCCGGGTTGGGTAGCGGAGTGGGATGACCGCCGGGACGGAAGCGCTCCTCGGAGAGTTCGCGCTGGGTCTTGCGCCGCTCGAACCGCTCTCGGTGCGCCAGGATCATCGCTCCCACCGCGGCGGTGATGAGCAGCGCGCTGGTCAACTCGAAGGCCCACAGGTAGCGCGAGAAAATCAGTGCCGCAAGGCCTTCGACGTTGCCGTTGGCGTTGGCAGCGGCCAGCCCGGAGAAGCCGCCGGTCGTCACGTTGCCGATGCCGGCGATCAGCGCGACGCCGAACCCGATACCGGTGACCACCGCGGCGACCCGCTGCCCGCGCAGGGTTTCTTTCAGCGATTCCGCGGTGTCCACGCCGATCAGCATCAGCACGAACAGGAACAGCATCATCACCGCACCGGTGTAGACCACCACCTGCACCACACCCAGGAACAGGGCGTCCTGCGCCATGTAGAAGACCGCCAGGATGAGCATCGTCATCGCCAGGTACATGGCCGAGTACACGGCGTTGACCGCCAGCACCACCCCCAGTGCGCCGATCACCGCCAGCGTTCCCAGCACCCAGAACATCACCGCTTCGCCGGTGGAGGTGCGGGTCAACGTGTCCGCCGCCAGCGTCGTGATCATCGGGTGTCCTGACTTTCGCGCAGGCCGTCGGCCGTCACGTTGCCCAGGTAGTAGTCCTTGTCGGTGGCGCCTTCGGCGCGCGGATGCGGCGGTTGGGTCATCCCGGGCAGCAGCGGCGCCAGCAGCCGGTCCTTCTCATAGATCAGGTCCGCGCGGTTGTCGTCGGCCAGCTCGTAATCGTTGGTCATCGTCAACGCGCGGGTGGGGCAGGCCTCGATGCACAGTCCGCAGCCGATGCAGCGCAGATAGTTGATCTGGTAGACCCGGCCGTAGCGTTCACCGGGGGAGTACCGGGCCTCTTCGGTGTTGTCCGCGCCTTCGACGTAGATCGCGTCGGCCGGGCAGGACCAGGCGCACAACTCGCAGCCGATGCACTTTTCCAGCCCGTCGGGATACCGGTTGAGCTGGTGACGGCCGTGGTAGCGCGGCGCCACCGGACCGGGCTTCTCCGGATACCCCTCGGTGATGTTCTTCTTGAACATCGACCCGAAGGTCACGCCGAACCCGGCGACGGGATCTAACAGGCGCCTGAAAATGTTAGCCACGTGCGTTCTCCTTGCTCGCACCTACCGGCTGCTCGAGTGTTTTGAACGGCAGCGGTGGTGTCGGGAATGCCGGTTGCGCTGCGGCAACGCTGTCTGCGTAGAGCTGCTGCTTGCGTCGTTTGCGGGGGATGGGTGCGCTGAACGGTTTTCGCAGCACGGCGATCAGCGCCACCGCGAAGACGAGGCTGCACACCACCAGCAGCGTGGTCCAGTGCGCATAGCCCTGGTTGCGCAGCGTGCGAATGACCGCCGCGATCATGATCCAGACCAGCGAGACCGGGATCAGCAGCTTCCATCCCAGCGACATGAATTGGTCGTAGCGGAACCGGGGCAGGCTGGCGCGCAGCCAGAAATAGATGAACAGGAAGGTCCACATCTTGGCGGTGAACCAGAGCACCGGCCACCAGCCGTGGTTGGCCCCCTCCCACATGTTCAGCGGCCACGGGGCGTGCCAGCCGCCGAAGAACATGGCGGTGGCCAGTGAGGACACCGTCATCATGTTGATGTACTCGGCCAGCATGAAGATCGCGAACTTCAGCGACGAGTACTCGGTGTGGAAACCGGCGACCAGTTCGCCCTCGGCTTCGGGCAGATCGAATGGCGCCCGGTTGGTTTCACCGACCATCGAGATGAGGTAGATCACGAACGACGGCAGCAGCAGGAATACATACCAGACCCGATCCTGGGCGGCCACGATCTGCGACGTCGACATGGTGCCGGCGAACAGGAACACCGCGGCGAACGACAAGCCCATCGCCACCTCGTAGGAGATGACCTGCGCCGTCGAGCGCACGCCACCCAGCAGGGGATAGGTGGATCCCGACGCCCAACCGCCCAGGACGATGCCGTACACGCCGATGGCCGACAGGCCCAGGATGAACAGCACCGCCACCGGGAGATCGGTCAGCTGCAAGGGTGTCCAGTGACCGAAGACCGACACTTCGGGTCCGAACGGGATGAACGCGAACGCGGTGAACGCGGGGATCGCCGAGATGGCCGGCGCCGCGAAGTACACGAACCAGTCGATGCCCTTGGGGGTGATGCTCTCCTTGAGCGCCAGCTTGATGCCGTCGGCGAGGCTCTGCAGCGTGCCCCAGGGGCCCGCGCGGTTGGGGCCGGGCCGCAACTGCATCCAGCCGAGGATTTTGCGCTCGGCCAGGATCGCCACCAGCACGTTGAGCATCAGGAACACGAAGATGGCCAGCGCCTTCCCCAGCACAAGCCACCACGGGTCGTGTCCGAAGGCGGTCAACCCGTTCATGCCTGCACCCCAACTTTCACGATCGCGCCGAGCGTCACGCCGAGTTGCCGATGCACCGCCGAGCCCGGTGAGTTGAGCGGCAGCCACACCACCCGGTCCGGCATGTCGGTCACGTTGAGCGGCAGGGTGATTGCGCCACGCTGTGTGCTGACGGTGACCGGCTCACCGTCGGTGGCGCCGATCTCGGCCGCGGTGTCGCCCGACAGCCGCGCCACCGGGGTGCGGGCGGTGCCCGCCAGGTGCGGTTCACCGTCCTGTCCGCGGCCGGAGTCCAGCAGCAACCGCCAGCCGGTCAGGACCGCTTCGCCCTTGCCGGGCCGGGCAGCCGGCGCGGCGTCTACTGCGGGGATGCCCGGATGCTTGCCGTCCCAGGTGCCAAGCTCCGCCAGTTCCTCACGCGCGGACTCGACGGTCGAGCAGTTCAGCTGGATACCCAGCTCGTCGGCCAGCGTGTCGAGCACGCGGTGATCGGATTGACTCGCTTGCTGCATGCTGCCCGTGATGGCCGGTTCGAAACCGCGGTAGCGGCCCTCCCAGTTGACGAAGGCACCGGCCTTCTGCGTGGTCGGTGCCACCGGGAACACCACGTCCGCCCGCTGCGTGACCGCACTGTGCCGCAACTCCAGGCTGACGACGAACGGCGCCGCGTCCAGGGCGGCCAGCACCGCGTCCGGGTCGGCGAAGTCGCCGGGCTCGATGCCGCCGACCAGCAGCGCGCCCAGACTGCCGTCGGTGGCGGCGGCCAGAATGCCGTCGGTGTCCCGTCCGGGCGCCGCAGGCAGGTCATCGACGTGCCAGGCGGCCGCGACCTGTGACCGGGCCGCGTCGTCGGCGACCGGACGGCCGCCGGGCAACAAAGCAGGCAGCGCTCCGGCTTCCAGCGCGCCGCGCTCCCCGGCCCGCCGCGGCACCCAGGCCAGCCGGGCTCCGGTTGCGTCGGCCAACCGGGCTGCGGCGGACAAACCGCCGGGCACCGCGGCCAGCCGCTCGCCGACCATGATCACCGCACCGGGCGTGCTGAGCAGGTCGCCCACTTCGCCCGTGGCCAGCCCGTCCAGCACGGCGGGCTCGGCGCCGGGCGCCGTCTGCAGCAACCGGCCCGACATCTTGTCCAGCGCGCGAGTGGCGAACGGGGCGACCGCGTACACCGGCACGTGGTTCTTGCGTGCCGCCTTGCGCAGCCGCAGGAACACGATCGGCGATTCTTCCTCCGGCTCGAATCCGACCAGCAGCACCACCGGCGCCGATTCCAGGTCGGCGTAGCTCACGCTCACCGGCCGGCCGGCAATGCGGGCCGTCAGGAAGTCGGCCTCCTCGGCCGACAGCGGGCGGGCGCGGAAGTCGATGTCGTTGGTGTTCAACACGATTCGCGCGAACTTGGCGTAGGCGTAGGCGTCTTCCCAAGTGACCCGGCCGCCGACCAGGACGCCGGTGCGGCCGCGGGCCGCCTCCAGCCCCTGTGTCGCGGCCACGATCGCGTGCGCCCATGACGCCGGCACCAGTTCGCCGTTGGCATCCCGGATCAGCGGCGTGGTGAGCGCGTCGGGCTGGGTGGCGTAGGTGAACGCCCACCGGCCCTTGTCGCAGTTCCATTCCTCGTTGACTTCCGGGTCGTCGCCGGCAAGGCGGCGAGTCACCTTGCCGCGGCGGTGGTCGGTGCGCTGCGCACAGCCGGACGCACAGTGCTCGCACACGCTGGGGCTGGACACCAGATCGAACGGGCGGGCCCGGAACCGGTAGGACATCCCGGTCAGCGCGCCCACCGGGCAGACCTGAACCGTGTTGCCGGAGAAATATGAGTCGAACGGTTCGTTGGCGTAGATGCCGACCTGTTGCAGGGCGCCGCGCTCCTGCATGTCGATGAACGGGTCACCGGCGATCTGGTTGGAGAATCGGGTACAGCGCGCGCACAGGATGCAGCGCTCCCGGTCCAGCAGCACCTGCGAGGAGATGTTGATCGGTTTGGCGAACGTGCGCTTGACGTCGGTGAAGCGAGATTCCGCGCGCCCGTTGGACATTGCCTGGTTCTGCAGCGGGCACTCACCGCCCTTGTCGCACATCGGGCAGTCCAGCGGGTGGTTGATCAGCAGCAGTTCCATCACGCCGTGCTGGGCCTTGTCGGCGGCCGGGGAGGTGAGCTGGGTACGCACGACCATGTCGTCGGTGCACACCGTGGTGCACGAGGCCAGCGGCTTGCGCTGGCCTTCGACCTCCACCAGGCACTGCCGGCAGGCGCCGACCGGGTCGAGCAGCGGATGGTCGCAGAACCGGGGGATTTGAATGCCCATCAGCTCGGCAGCGCGAATGACCAATGTTCCCTTCGGAACGCTGATCTCGGCCCCGTCGATGGTCAGCGTCACCATATCCGGCGGCTTGACCTCATCACCGGTATCCGTCTTGGCCGCACTTGTCATTGCAGCGTCAGGCCTTTCCGTTCAACGACAACATGGAGTCTTTGGGGTCGAAGGGACAGCCACCGGTCTCGACGTGGGCGATGTATTCGTCGCGGAAGTGCTGGATCGACGACATCACCGGGCTGGCCGCACCATCTCCTAACGCGCAGAACGACTTTCCGAGGATCGCATCGGAGATGTCCAGCAGTTTGTCGAGGTCTTCGCGGGTGCCCCGGCCGTTTTCCAGGCGGGCGTAGATCTTGTCCAGCCAGAAGGTGCCCTCGCGGCAGGGCGTGCATTTCCCGCAGGATTCGTGGGCGTAGAACTCGGTCCAGCGGCGCACCGCGCGTACCACGCAGGTGGTTTCGTCGAAGATCTCCAACGCCTTGGTGCCGAGCATGGAACCCGCCGCGCCAACGCCCTCATAGTCCAGCGGCACGTCGAGGTGCTCGTCGGTCAGCAGCGGAGTCGAGGACCCGCCCGGCGTCCAGAACTTCAGCCGGTGCCCGGCCCGGACTCCGCCGGCGTAATCGAGCAACTCGCGCAACGTGATACCCAGCGGGGCTTCGTATTGGCCGGGGCGGGTGACGTGTCCGGACAACGAATAGAGCGTGAAGCCAGGCGATTTCTCGCTGCCCATCGAGCGGAACCAGTCGACACCGTTGAGGATGATGGACGGGACGCTGGCGATGGTCTCGACGTTGTTGATCACGGTGGGGCAGCCGTAGAGGCCGGCGACCGCGGGGAACGGTGGCCGCAGCCGCGGCTGGCCACGGCGGCCTTCCAGCGAGTCGAGCAGCGCGGTCTCCTCGCCGCAGATGTAGGCACCGGCCCCGGCGTGTACCACCAACTCCAGGTCGAACCCGGAGCCGCCGATGTCGCGGCCCAGGTAGCCGGCGGCGTACGCCTCTGTCACCGCGTTCTGCAGGCGGCGCAGCACGGGCACCACTTCACCGCGTACGTAGATGAAGGCGTGGCTGGCGCGGATCGCGTAGGAGGCGATGATGACGCCTTCGACGAGCACGTGCGGGGTGGCCAGCATCAACGGAATGTCTTTGCAGGTACCCGGTTCGGATTCGTCGGCGTTGACCACCAGGTAATGCGGCTTGGCCGCGGGTCCTCTGTCGCCCTGCGGGATGAACGACCACTTGGTCCCGGTGGAGAAGCCCGCACCGCCGCGCCCGCGCAGACCGGAGTCCTTGACCATGGCGATCACGTCGTCGGGAGCCATCGCCAGGGCTTTCTTCATGGCCTGATAACCGTCGTGGCGTTGGTAGGTCGCCAGCGACCAGGACTCGGGGTCATCCCAGTACCGGCTGATAACCGGCGTCAAAGGTGTTGTCATGCTTGGTCTTCCGGGCCAGGGGGAGCTTGCATGTCGTTCTCCTGAGCCACCCGCAGCCCGGCCAGCGTGGCCGCGCCGGCGCCGCCCTGGCCCTCGTCGGGTCGCTCATCGCGGAGCCCGGCCAGGATGCGCGACGTCTCGCGAAACTTGCACAACGGTGCGCCACGGGTGGGTGCCACCGGCTTGCCGGTGCGCAGGGAGTCAACGAGCTCGCGGGCGGAATCGATGGTCTGGTTGTCGTAGAACTCCCAGTTGACCATCACCACCGGCGCGAAGTCGCAGGCCGCGTTGCACTCGATGTGCTGCAGCGTGACGGTGCCGTCGTCGGTGGTCTCGTCATTGCCGACGCCCAGGTGCTCCTTGAGGTCGGAAAAGATCGCGTCACCGCCCATCACCGCGCACAGCGTGTTGGTGCAGACGCCGACCAGGTAATCGCCGGTGGGCCCGCGCCGGTACATGGTGTAGAAGCTGGCCACCGCCGAGACCTCCGCGCCCGTCAGATCCAGCTGCTGAGCGCAGAACTCCATGCCCGCCGGGGTGATGTAGGAGTCCTCGCCCTGGACCAGGTGCAACAACGGCAGCAGCGCAGACCGCTTGCTGGGGTATTTGGCGATGATCTCCTTGGCTTCCACCTCGAGCCGCGCCAGCACGTCGGCCGGATACGACTGCGGCGCACCCTCGACCACGAACTGGCTGGGTTCTTCCGGCGGCGGTCCGAGCCGCAGGAAAACCCGCTCGCCGTTTACCTGGGGCTCACTCATCGGTCCACTCCACCCATCACCGGGTCGATGCTGGCGACCGCGGTGATCAGGTCGGCGACCATGCCGCCCTCGCACATCGCGGCCACCGACTGCAGGTTGGTGAACGATGGATCCCGGTAGTGCACCCGGTAGGGACGGGTGCCGCCGTCGCTGACCATGTGCACGCCGAGTTCGCCGCGCGGTGACTCCACCGCCACGTACACCTGGCCGGCCGGAACGCGGATGCCTTCGGTCACCAGCTTGAAGTGGTGGATGAGGGCTTCCATCGAGCTGCCCATGATCTTGGCGATGTGCTCCGGGGAGTTACCCATGCCGTCCGGGCCCACGGAAAGGTCGGCGGGCCAAGCGATCTTGCGGTCCTCGACCATCGTCGGGCCGGGCTTCAGCTTGTCCAGACACTGCTCCACGATCTTGATCGACTCCCACATCTCGTTGACGCGAATCATGTAGCGGCCGTAGGCATCACAGGTGTCCTCGGTGATCACATCGAAGTCGTAGTCCTGGTATCCGCAATAGGGTTCGCTCTTGCGCAGGTCGTGCGGCAGCCCGGTGGCTCGCAGGATCGGGCCGGTGATGCCCAGCGCCATGCACCCGGTCAGATCCAGGTAGCCGACGTCCTCGGTGCGGGCCTTCCAGATCGCGTTCTCGTTGAGTAGCTCGCCCATCTGGCGCAACGGCACCCGCAGTTCCTTGAGGGCGGCGGCGATGTCGTCGACCCCGTTGGGAGGCAGGTCCTGGGCCAGGCCGCCCGGCCGGATGTAGGCACTGTTCATCCGCAGGCCGGTGATCTTCTCGAAAAGGGTCAGCATGATCTCGCGGCCCCGGAAGCCGACGAACATCGGCGTCATGGCGCCCAGTTCCATGCCGCCGGTGGCCAGCGCGACCAGATGCGACGAGATGCGGTTGAGCTCCATCATCATCACCCGGATGATGTTGACCCGTTCCGGGATCTCCTCGGTGATGCCGAGCAGCTTCTCCACGCCCAGGCAGTAGGCGGTCTCGTTGAAAAACGGTGCCAGGTAATCCATTCGGGTGACGAAGGTGACGCCCTGCGTCCAAAACCGGTATTCGAGATTCTTCTCGATTCCGGTGTGCAGGTAGCCGATTCCGCACCGGGCCTCGGTGACCGTCTCGCCCTCGATCTCGAGGATCAGCCGCAGCACCCCGTGGGTGGACGGGTGCTGAGGTCCCATGTTGACGACGATGCGTTCGCCGGGATCGGCCTTGCGGGCGGCGTCGACGACCTTGTCCCAGTCCTGACCGCCCGCGACCACGAGGGTTTCGGTTGTGCTCATCAGTTATAGCCCCTGCGCTCGTCGGGCGGAGGTATCTGCGCGCCCTTGTATTCCACCGGGATACCGCCCAGCGGGTAGTCCTTGCGTTGCGGGTGTCCGTGCCAGTCGTCGGGCATTTCGATCCGGGTCAGCGACGGGTGGCCGTCGAAGATGATGCCGAAGAAGTCGTAGGTCTCCCGCTCGTGCCAGTCGTTGGTCGGGTACACCCCGAACAGCGACGGGATGTGCGGATCGCTATCGGGCGCAACGACTTCCAGCCGCAGCCGGCGGTTGTGCGTGATCGACTTGAGCGGGTAGACGGCGTGCAGTTCGCGGCCGGTCTCGTCGGGGTAGTGCACCCCGCTGACCCCCAGGCACAACTCGAACCGTAGTTCCGGCTCGTCCCGCAGCCGCTGGGCGACCTGCGGTAGCAGGTCCCTGCGCACGTAGAGGGTCAGCTCGTCGCGGAAGACCACCACCTTCTCGATCGCCTCGTCGAAGGAGAGGCCCCCGCGGTCCAGCGCCTCGGCCAGCCGGTCGGCGATGTCGTCGAAGTAACTGCCGTAGGGGCGTGGGCTTTCGCCGGGCAGCGCGATCTCTCGCACCAGCCGTCCGTAGCCCGAGGTGTCGCCGGTGCCGTGCACGCCGAACATGCCGCGGCGAACGTTGATGACCTCTTGCCCTTCCGGCGGTATGTCCGCACCGGGCGTCAGGGTCGCGCCCTGGGGGTCCTTCTCGGGCGAGCTCATCGAAGCAGTCCGTGCATCTCGATCGTCGGCCTGGCCGCCATGGCCGCCTCTTCGGCCTCGGCGATGGCCGTCTCCCGGTTGACGCCCAGCGGCATTTCCTGAATCTTCTCGTGCAGCTTCAGGATTGCGTACAACAGCATCTCGGGCCGGGGCGGGCAGCCGGGCAGGTAGATGTCCACCGGTACCACGTGGTCGACGCCCTGCACGATCGCGTAGTTGTTGAACATGCCCCCGGACGACGCGCACACGCCCATCGCCAGAACCCATTTCGGCTCGGCCATCTGGTCGTAGATCTGCCGCAGCACCGGCGCCATCTTCTGGCTCACCCGGCCCGCGACGATCATCAGGTCGGCCTGTCGCGGCGTCGCCGAGAACCGCTCCATGCCGAATCTGGCGATGTCAAACCTGGGCCCGGCGGTCGCCATCATCTCGATGGCGCAGCAGGCCAACCCGAACGTCGCCGGCCACAGTGAGTTCTTGCGGACGTAGCCCGCAACCTTCTCGACTGTCGACAGCAGGATCCCGCCGGGTAACTGTTCTTCCAGTCCCACGTCCTACCTACCTCAATCCCACGTCAGGCCGCCGCGGCGCCACACATATGCGTAGGCCACGAAAACGGTGAGCATGAATATGACCATCTCGACGAGCGCGAAAGTCCCCAGCGAATCGAAGCTAACCGCCCACGGATAGAGGAACACAATTTCAATATCGAAGACGATGAACAACATTGCGGTCAGGTAATACTTGATCGGGAAGCGCTGACCGGTGGTCGTGTGCGTACCGGTTTCCGTGGGCTCGATCCCACATTCGTAGGCCTCCAGCTTCGACCGGTTGTACCGGGTCGGGCCGGTGATGCTGGCCAGGAACACCGAACCGATGGCGAAGGCTGCGGCAATGGCCGCCATCACCAAGATGGGTATGTAAACGTTCACTTGCTCCACGTCTCCGTCGTATCGGGCCGCCTGCGCAGCGGCCGGGCGGCAGCCGGGCGTTCGGCCCAAGAACATCATGTGACGGACCGGGCTTGTGGGCCGTCACAGTGACCTTCAACATAGTCGCGCGGCGGCCGGAGCACATGCCCGGGGTCGGGCTTGGGTGGGTGGGGCAGGGCGGCACTCGAGACTGCTGAGGTGGCAGATACGTAGCCGAACAAAATACTATGGATCCACGCGACGGCCAGACGTGCGGAGCGCATGTTGTTACTGTTGGACTGACGCGCTGCAACGCTTTTGCGAGGTCAACGCAGCTGCCGGTGACCGATCTGGGAGGACGGGGTCTGTGAGCTTTTTTACACTGCCGCCGGAGATCAATTCGCTGCGGATGTTCATCGGCGCAGGGAGTGCGCCGATGCTCGAGGCTGCCGCGGCGTGGAACGGGCTGGCTGCGGAGTTGGGGACCGCGGCCCAATCGTTCGGTTCAGTGATCTCGAACCTGGCTGGACAGGCCTGGCAAGGTCCCGCCGCGGCGGCCATGGCTGCCGCCGCCGCGCCCTATGCGGGCTGGCTCGCCGCGGCCGCGTCGCAGTCGCTGGGGGCGGCCGGGCAGGCGATGGCGGTGGTGAGTGCTTTCGAGGCGGCCCAAGCATCCACCATCCATCCCGGTGCGGTTGACGCCAACCGCAACGCGTTCGTGCAGCTGGTGATGTCGAATCTGTTCGGCCAGAATGCGCCGGCGATCGCGATGGCCGAGAGCATCTACGAGGAGATGTGGGCCCAGGACGTCTCCGCGATGGCCGGCTACTATTCGGGGGCGGCGGCTGCCGCCGCGCAGGTGGTGCCGTGGCAGTCGGTGCTGCAGAGCTTCCCGGCGCTGGCTGGCGGTATCGCGTCGGGACTGAGCGGCGCGGCGGGCGGCGGCGCCGGTGCCGGTGCCGGCACCACGACGGGTGGTGTTGCGAGCGCCGGCGGAGGTGCCGCGCCCGCAACCACCGGAACCGGGGGCGCTGCTGCTGCTGCCGGCGGCGGTGGTGGAGGCGGTGTGGGCAGCGCCGACACCGGACTCGCGCCGGCCGCTTACACCGGCGGTGACGCGGGCGCCTATACCGGCGGCACCGCGCCGGGCACCCATGCGGGCGCCGCGGCGGCCACTACCGTCAATTCCGGTGCGAGCAGTCCCGGCGTCGGCGGCTTCGGCATGATGCCGATGCCCATGGGGGGAATGACCCGAAGCGCCGGCCTGCTCGGCGACGGCCCGTCGATGCCGGTGCCCGCCAAGTCCCAGGAGAAAGAGGAGGAGGCTGCCGCAGCGCCGGAGGTGACCGCGGAGACTCCGGAGACACCGGAAGCCGAATTGCCGGCTATGAGCGTTTTGCCGACCGCTGCGCCCGGCATCGCGGCGGCCGCCGCTGCGGGCGAGGCGCGGGAGGCCGTGCAGACGACCGGCGCTTCCGGCATCCCGGCATCGGGTTTCCGCGCGGCAGAAACCGCGGCCGCCGACGCCGAGGAATCCGTCGCCACTCTGCGGCCCAAGATCGCCCCGGGCGAGTTCCGTCCGCGTGCCGAAGAACGTGCCGAAGAACAGGAAGAAGCTGCGAAGGTCCAGCTCCCGGGCGCTTAGCTCGCGGTCAGTGGGTAGGGGCGCGCAGCAGGCTGAGTGCCGTGCGGCCCAGCACGATGGGATCGAGCGGATGCGGCACCGCCGCCTCGGCGCGTGACCAGCTGGCCAGCCAGGCGTCATCCGGGCGTCCGGTGAGCACCAGGATCGGGGGGCACGACGAAAGCTCGTCCTTGAGCTGCTTGGCGATCCCCATGCCACCTGTCGGAGTCGCCTCGCCATCAAGGATGGCCAGATCGATTCCCCCCTCGTCCATGGTCCGAATGACCATCGGACCGGTTGCCACCTCGACATAGCTCAACTCGGGCAGATCCGGGTGCAGCCGTGTGCCCAGGGCTTGCTTCACCTGTTCGCGGGTCTGGACGTTGTCGCTGTAGACGAGGATGCGCAGCGGGTTGGTGTCGGGCACGGTGCAGATGTTAATTCACGCGGTTGCGGCTGAGTGCACGAAGACCGCGTCGGTGGCGACCGTTACTGTGTTCGACATCACGCCGAGTTTGTTCCAGTCCAGGTCGAATCGGGATCGGTCGATCCGCGTTTCGCCTGAGATCCGGACCGAACCGTCGTCGAGTTCGGTGATGGTCACCGGCAACCGCACCGGTTCGGTGATCCCTTTGATGGTGAAGTTCGTCTGAAGCTCGGCGGCCTTTCCGGTGCCCGGCTGCAGGGCGGTGACGACAACAGTGATCTGGCCGAAGCGCTGGGCATCGAAGAAGTCTGCGGAGCGCAGGTGCGTGTCGCGGCGGCCGATACCGGTGTCCAGCGAGGCGACCTCGATCTCGACCCGGCCCGACACCGCACCCTTGTCGGTGAGGCGGCCGTCGCCGCTGAATACGGTGAACTTGCCCTTGACGGGCATCAGGCCCCACAGGTTCTTGATCCGGAAGGTGATCGCGGAGCGGTCCGGTACCAGTGCCCAGGTCCCGACGGTTTCGGGATCGCTGAGCAGGGTTTCCAATGTGGTCATCGGGTCTCGCCTAATGGAGTAGGGGCGCAAGGTCTGCAGGGTCGAAATACTCGTCGATGGTGTCGATAAGACCTTCTTCGTCCAGCGTGATCACGATGCAAACGCGCATCGCGATCGACCGGCCGTCGCGACCTGTTGCCAGCAGCACGTGCTGCTGGACGAAGCCGTTCCCGAACGTCTGGCGGTCCAGGATTTCGTAGCGACGCGTGGCGGTGGCCGAGAGGAACCAGTCGATGACGCGCAGTGCCCGCGGCTTGTCATCGGTCTGGTGTGGGCCGTGGCGGCCGTCGCTGCGCCAGACCGCGACGTCGTTGCTCCACATCGTCTCAACGGTCGCCCGGTCGCCCTGCTCGATGGCGGCGAACAGTCGGTCGGCGACTTCGGTGATGGTGATGAGGTCCCCTTCCGCTTCGCCTTGCCGAAGACATTCCAAAGATACCTACGTCCCGTGACCGCCCGGATCGGGTTTGTCGTATCCCGGATGGGCGACCGCCAGCCGATGACGTACCAGTTTGCGCAGGCACGCCATCACCGTCGGGCCACCGTCGTCGAGGTCGCCGGCTCTGATCGCCGCACCGAGCTCGTATTCGTTGGAGAACCCCAGGCGGGTCAGCGCTGCGCGGGCGGCGGCGTCGCCGGAGTCGAGCAATTCGCGCTCGACCGTGCGTAAGGCATTGCTCGCTACCCGGGCGTGGAAGTGGACCTGTCCGGTGGTGGCCGCTCGCACGTCGGTCTCCAGGAATTCGGCGACCGCTGCGACCAGTTCGGCCGCCGTGGGTCGTCCGTGCAGCGCGGACCCACGCCGCTGCACCGATTCCGATCTTTCTGGTGCAGAACGTGTTTCGTCGTCGGATGCCGGGGCGCCGAGCAGGTCGAGCAGATCCCACTCGTTCTCGCAGACTCTGCGCCCGATCGCCGCCAGCTCCACCGAGCGGGACTGTCCGCTCAGATGGCGCTCCGCCTGGTACCGGCAGATGACGCCCCAGCGCAGGGTGGCCAGCACCAGCCACCAGTGAAACGCGGCCCTGTCGAGGGCTGTGGCACTGGCCTCCTCGTAGAAATGCAGAAAGTTCTCGATGCTGCCCAACCCGCCGGCCCCGAGGCCGGCAGGTGCTCCGAATCGCCACGCGCGCACGCAGAACCAGGCCAGGTCTTCGTAGCGCTCGCCGACGTGGACCAGCTCCCAGTCGAGCACGGCGGCAAGGTCGGATCCGTCGACGATCAGGTTGCCCATCCGGAAGTCGCCGTGCACCAGCACCGCCGGCGACGGCGCCGGGCGGTGGCCGGTTAGCCATCGCAGCGTCCATTCGAAGGTGGCGGTGGTGTCGCCCATGTCGTCGAGCTGTTGACGTGAATGCTCGATCGGGTCGTCGCGGTTCAGGCCGGGAATGTCGGCTTCGGCCCGGTGGATCGCGGCAAGGGCGTGGGCACACTGGCGCAGCAGTCGCTGCGGGTCGTCGAGCTGGCGCTGGATGCGCCGGACGATGGTCTCGCCCTTGATCTCCTCACAGATGAGAAACGGGTTGCCCAGTGCCGCAACGGAATCCTCGGCGATCAGAACGTGCGGCACCGGCGCTCCGGCGGCTGCCGCCGCGGTCTGCACCCTGGCCTCCAGCTCCATGCCGGCGTGGATGTCGTCGGGTGGGCCGGTGCGCAGGATCAGCGGCCGGCGATCGGTGCCGCTGACGGCGTCGAACGCCCAGGTGGTGCGGCTGGCGCCGCCGGTGAGCAGCCGCAGGTTCTCGACTGCCACGCCGTCACCCAGCACGGGCGTCAGCAGCGCGGCCAAGTTGTCGGTCAGCGTCACTTCTTGCCGAACTTGAACAGTCGCTGGGCAACCCGGCGGATCTGAATCTCCTCGGCACCCTCGGTGATTCGGTAGCGACGGTGGTGACGGTAGATGTGCTCGAGCTGTTCGTGCCGGCTGTAGCCGATACCACCGAGCACCTGCATGGCCCGGTCGGCCGCATCGCACACCAGCCGGTTGGCCCGGTAATTCGCCATCGAGACCTTGTCGGACACCTCCATGTGATGGTTCTGGTCCAACTGAGTGGCGGCGTAGTACACCAGCAGCCGCACCATCTGCGCCTCGGTCTGCAGTTCCACCAGCGGCCATTGCACCGCCTGGTTGACCGCCAGCGGCTTGCCGAACACTTTGCGCTCGCCCGCGTACGCCACGGCCCGGTCGATGCAGTACTGGGCGGCGCCAAGGCTGCTGGCGGCCTGGCGGATCCTGTTCTCGTGCAGGAAGGTCTGGCCCACCTCCAGCCCCCGGTCCACCTCGCCGAGGACGGCGTCGGCGGGCACCCGGACGTCGTTGAGTTCCACCTCCGCGTGGTCGGTGGGCATGTTGAATGTCCACCAGTAGTAGGGGATGGTGAAGCCGGGGGAGTCGCAGGGCACCAGGAACGCGGTGATACCGCGTGCCTGGCCGGGTTCACCCGAGGTGCGGGCGAAAACCAGGTCGTGGGTGGCGCGGTGCACGCCGGTGTTGAATCGCTTGGCGCCGTTGATGACCCAGCTGTCGCCATCGCGCACGGCGGTGGTCTCCAGCCAGGTCGCGTCCGAGCCGTGGTTGGGTTCGGTCAGCCCGAACGCCATGGACCGATCGCCGGTGATGAGCGCTTCGGTCCATTCGCGCTTCTGTGCGTCGGTGCCGAACCGGTCCATCATGATCACCTGCGGGAAGTTGCCGACGATCGAGGACTCGTCCTGCAGGTCGTTGTGCAGGCCGAGTCCTTTGTGCGCCAGATGCTCCCGGATGACCGCCATGTCGATGTTGGTACCGTCGCGCCCGCCGAATTGGGACGGCAGGCCGTAGCGCAACCAGCCCGCCCGGTCGGCGCGCCTGCGCATCTCACCGAGCAGGTCTTCCCATTCCCGACGCGGGATGCCGCCGTTGTCCCAGTCGGTGCGGGCATTCTCGCGACGCTGATCGAAATACTGGATGTTCTCGCGTTCCAGCGGTTTGATCTCGGTCTCGATGAACTCGTCCATCTCGGCGAGCAAGCCCGGAAGGTGTTCGGGGAGGCTGAAATCCACGTTGATCTCTCCTTAGTTGTCAGGCGCCGTACAACGTCTTCTTCCAAATCCGGGACAGCAGGGCGATGGCGTCTTCGTCGCTGATCGTGACTCCCAGATCGGGTTTCCCGACGAACACGGTGGTGAAATTCTCGAACAGCAGCGCAATGGCCGCCGCGGTGTGTTCGGGGTTGAGTTCGGTCCCGTAGCCCTGCTCGTGAGCGCGGCGCACCGAGGCTGCCACGATATCCATGCCGAAGCGCCGGAACTCGTTCTGGACGTCGGCGAAGCGTTGCTGGGTGGCGGCCAGCTGCGCCACCGCGATCATGATGCCGATGTTCTGCTTGAACATGCCCCAGTAGCCGGTGACCACCGAGGTGAAGAACGCGTCGTCATCGGGCGATTCGGGCGGGTGCACGCGCAATCCGGACGGTTCGACCACGTCGTGCAGAAACGACTCCGCCAGGGCGGCCAGCAGATCTTCCTTATCGGTGAAGTAACGGTAGAAAACGGCGGACGACTTTCCTGCCGTCGAGGTGATGTCGGCCAGGGTGGTGCCGTGAAACCCTCGCTCGGCGAACAGTTTCCGTGCGGCCGCTTCGATGGCACTTCGGGTCTGCTGGCCCTTGGCGCTGAGCACTCCGGCCGGCATCAGGTGCGGATCCGGTCTCCCGCGCGCAGCAGGGCGCTCGGCAGGTCATGTCCGACAGCAGCTTTGGCGACCCGTGCGGCGGCGATCGCGGCCGGCAGGTCGACGTCGACCTGGTACCCGCTGTCGGTCAGCAGGTACACCAGGTCTTCGGTGGCGATGTTGCCGGTGGCGCCCGGCGCGAACGGGCAACCGCCCAATCCACCCGCGGACGCATCCAGCCGGGCGACACCGGCCGTGACGGCGGCGTAGGCGCTCGCCAGCCCGGCGCCCCGGGTGTTGTGGAAGTGTCCGCCCAGCGGCAGCTCGCCGATCACCGGATGCAGTTGCGATATCAGCGAACTGACCCGCCCCGGGGTGGCGGTGCCGATGGTGTCGGCGATGCAGAACCGGTCCGCACCCTGCTCGCGCGCCGCGGCAGCGATGTCGAGCACCCGCCGCGGCGCAGTGGGTCCGGCGAACGGGCAGTCCCAGGCGGTCGCGACGATCACCTCAACGGTGGCATCGGCGTCGTGGGCGATGCCGATGATCTCGCTGATCTGTTCGGTGGCCTGTGCGCTGGAGCGTCCGACGTTGGCCTGGCTGAACGCGTCCGACGCCGCGACCACGTATTCGATGGACCGCAGCCCCGCGGCGATCGCGCGCCTGGCGCCGTTCGGGCTGGCCACCAGCGCGGAGAATTCGATGTCGGGGTAGTTGTGCAGTTCGGCGGCCAGTTCGGCGGCATCGGCCATCGACGGCACCTTGGACGGGGACACGAACGCGGTGGCCTCTATTTCGCGTACGCCGGTGGCTGCCAGGGCGGCCAGCAGTTCGAGCTTGGCGGACAACGGGATGGGCTTCTCGATCTGCAGACCGTCGCGCAGCGCTACCTCCCGGATGGCAACGTGTGCGCTCACAGCACCTCCTCGGCCACCAACTGGGCGATTTCGTCGGCCTTCTTGTTCAGAAGTCCCGCGTAGACGTCTTCGTTGTGCTGCCCCGGGCGGGCGGGACCGGCGTTGCGCACGCGACCCGGGGATTCGGACAGTACGGGTACGATGCCCGGCCCGAGGACGTCGCGGCCCAGGCGTTCGTCGTGGTGGGCCACCAGCATGTCGCGGGCTCGCAGTTGCGGGTCGCTGACCACCTCGGCGACGGTGTTGATCGGCCCCGCGATCACGCCTGCGGCGGAGAGTGTTTCGATGATCTCGCCGGGTGGCCGTTGGGCGGCCCAACCGCCGATGATCCCGTCCAGCTCGTCCTGGTTGCGGCCCCGCGCGCCATGGGTGGCGAAGCGGTCGTCGGTGACCAGCTCCGGACGGCCCATCGCCTTGCACAGCCGGGCGAACACGGTGTCCTGGTTGGCGGCGATCACCACCCAGGAGCCGTCGGCGCTGCGATAGATGTTCGACGGTGCGATGCCTTCCAACCGGGTACCCGACGGCCCTCGCACCACACCGCCGACGTCGTAGTCCGGGATGGTCGATTCCTGCACTGCCAAACAGGATTCGGTGAGCGCGACGTCCACCACCTGCCCGCGTCCGGTGACGCTGCGGCGGTACAGCGCGGCCAGTGCGCCCTGGGCGCCGAACATGCCGGCCAGGGTGTCGCCCAGGGACAGCGCGAGCCGGGGTGGCGGGCCACCGGGGAAGCCGTTGAGGTGCCGCAGCCCGCTGGCCGCCTCGGCGACCGACGCATAGCCGGCCTTGTGAGCGTCGGGTCCGGTCTGCCCATAGCCGGAGACCCGCACCAGGATGATGCCCGGATTGCGTTCGCTGAGCACGTCGTAACCCAGCTTCCATTTCTCCAGGGTGCCGGGCCGGAAGTTCTCCACCACGATGTCCGACTTCTCGACGAGCTCCAGAAACAGCTCGCGCCCCGGCGGCTTGCGCAGGTCAAGCGTGATGGCCCGTTTGTTGCGGGCGTGCACGGTCCAGAACACGCGATGGCCGTCCACCTCGGCCTGACCCCAGGTCCGCAACGGATCCGGAGCGCCTGGTGGTTCGACCTTGATGACGTCGGCGCCCATGTCTCCGAGCAGGCGGCCCGCGAACGGACCGGCGATCAGGGTGCCGAGTTCGAGCACCCGGATGCCGTCAAGCGCACCCGTCATTGCGCGAAACCGTGCCGCGTCAGCCAGTCGGTGACGATGTCCACCGCCTGCCGCAATCTGTCCCGTTGGTCGGGACCTGCGTAATAGTGTGTGGCGCCGGGGATTTCGTGCATCTCCTTGTCCGGGTGCCCGATCGCCTCGTAGAGCCGCCGGGTGTGGCTGGGTGTGCATGCGTCGTCGGCCAGGTTACCCATCACCAGGGCCGGGATCGCGAGATCCTTACCGCACGCTACGCCGTCGCCCCGGGCCTCGTCATAGCTCCATTGCGACAGCCAGCCGCGCAGTGTCGAGAACCGGGCCAGGCCGACCGGGCTCATGTTCACCACCTGCGGGTCGCCCAGGTAGCAGGTGCCCGGTGTGCGCTCGTTCGGGTCGACGGTGGGGTCCAGCCAGCGGGGGTCGGCCATGGTGCCGTGCACGACGAAACAGAACTCTTCATCAGGGCGGCCACTGGCTTTCAATTCGGCCAGCTTGTCACGAACCCACGCGGTGATCCGACGGTTGCGGTCAATCTGCGCCTGCCGGTAGCGGGCCAGGAACTCCTCGGTGTAGGGCGGCTGATTCGGGTTGTCCGGGTTGTAGAGATCCAATTCGGGATCACGCTTCGTCGGATCGGATTCGTCGAGGATGGAAGCGTCCAGCCACTCGGTCAGCGTGCCGTGCCGGCTGATGTGCGCGGCCAGCAGCATGATGCCGTCCGCGGCCGGCAGCTCGAGGTTGGTCAGGTCGGGGCCGTCGCCGGACGGGCTGGAGGTGATGGTCGCGTGCTGGGCCTGCTGCTGGTAGAACATCGACAGCGAGCCGCCGCCACTCCAGCCGGCCAGCACCACCTTCCGGTAGCCCAATCTGGTCTTGGCGTCTTTGATGCATTCGCCGAGGTCTTCGACCACCTTCTCCATCAGCAGCGCGGAGTCGGTGCCCCGGAATCGGCTGTTGCAGTAGATGACATGGTGACCGGCCCGGGCCAGCGCATTGATCATCGGCAGGTAGGCCCCGCCGCCGATCGGATGCATGAACACCAGCACGGTGTCCGACGCCCGGTCCTTCGGCTTGAGCAGATAGCTTTCCAGCACCGTGATCTCGGCGAGTCCGCCGTAGACGTCGCGGACACCGGAATCATTCTGGAATGCAACGAGATACGGGATCCGCTCGTACTCGTATTTCATGAGTGCTGTCCCAAGTCGTGGGTCAGCACTTCGGCGGACGGTATCAGCCGCCGGCGGGTGTCGATGGCGATCACCTGCCAGTCGACGCGGGAGTACTCGTCGAACTTGCGCCGGGCGCGTTCGCGCGCCTTCTCCGGTGCGCCGTGGTGAACCCCTTGCGGCGCATGGGATATCAGGCCCGGCGGCATCGGGATGCCGTAGAGCGAGCCGCCGTGGAAGAACGCGATCTCGTCGTAGTCGACGTTGCGGTGATACCACGGCGTGCGCTCGGTGCCGGGGACGCTCTCCGCCGGCTTGGGCAGGAAGTTCATCACATAGACGCCGGTTGCCTGCATGAACAGATGCACGGTCGGCGGCAGGTGCACGCTGTCGGAGGTGATGACGTTGTAGTCGGCGATGTTGAAGGTGAACGCGAAGTTGTCACCGCGCCAGCCTTCGACGTCGATCGGATTGTGTTGGTAATAGAGGGTGGTCGGCCCACCCTCGTGAACGAGCCGGACTTCGTACTCGTCGCGGCCGTCGTCGTCGATGGGCACCGGTTCCGGGATGACGGCCTGCGACGGATCGAAGGGGAAGTGCCGTCCCAACGTCCCGGGCGGGGGCACCCGGAACTCGTCTGTGGCCTCGATCATCAGCAATGTCGTTTGGTTATCGGGTATTTGGCGCCAGGTGGTCGCCTTCGGGAGGTAGACCCAGTCACCTCCCCGGTAACGCAACGGCCCGAACTCGGTTTCCAGCAGGCCCGCGCCATTGTGCACGAAACACAGCAGGTCGCCGTCGACATGGCGGCTGTAGAACGGCATCGCGTCGCGGCGCCGGCTCAGGAACACCCGGCAGTCGGCGTTGCTGAACATCAGCAGCGGTCCGCCGTCGGGATCGGTGGCGTCGCTGGGCTTGAGCTGGTCGGCCAGCACATCGATCGGGCGCAGGGGGCCGACCGCGCGGTACGCGGTGGGGTCGTGACGGCGGTAGATGTTGGCGGTGCGGCCGGTGAAGCCGCCACGGCCCAGTTCGTCGTCCTTGAGGCCGTCGAGGTCGGCGTGCACTCGCCGGGGTGTCCGGCCTTTGCGGAGGTGGACGAATGATTCCATGGCTGGCTCCCCGTTCATGCTGAAAGTAAAAGTGACATTACTTTTCATTCGGCGCGGTGGCAAGCGTCAGATTTGTCGCGCGACGAGAACGCCAGCCTCGACAATCGTGTTCGCGACCTTGTGCGGGAGCGCATCACCGAGATGTGCTAGCGACAGATCTCGCCAGCGCTGATCCGGTGAGCTAGCGCACCCGCAAGACGACTTTGCCTTTGGCGCTGCGGTTTTCCAGCGACGCCACCGCGGCCGCCGCCTCTTCGAGCGGAAAGACCTCGGGTTCCGGGGCGGCCAGCTTGCCGGAGGCGAACAGTTCCTCGAGCGCCGCCCACTGCTCTTCGAGCGCACCCGGATGACGGCCGGCCCACGCGCCCCAGCCGACACCCACCACGTCGATGTTGTTGAGCAACAAGCGGTTCACCTTGACGGTCGGGATCTCGCCACCGGTGAAGCCGATGACCAGCAGTCGTCCCGCCGGCGCTAGGGAACGCAGCGAATCGGTGAATCGATCGCCGCCGACCGGGTCCACCACGATGTCGACTCCGCGGCCGCCGGTCAGCTCCTTGACCGCGTCCTTGAACCCGTCGGCCAGCACCACATCGGTGGCCCCGGCCGCCGTCGCGATCTCGCCCTTCTCCTTGGAGCTGACCACCGCGATGACCCGCGATGCGCCCAGCGCCGGCGCCAGTCGCAGCGCTGAGGTGCCGATGCCGCCGGCCGCACCGTGCACCAGCACCTTCTCACCGGGCTGCAACCGGCCGCGGACGGCAAGCGCGAAGTACACCGTCAGATCGTTGAACAGCACCCCCGCACCGGCCTCGAAGCTGAGGTTGTCGGGCAGTTTGAACAGCCGGTCGGGCGCCAGTAGGGCGACCTCGGCCATGCCGCCGGTCAGCATGGTCAGACCCAGCACCCGGTCGCCGGCCTGCACATGCGCGCCCTCCGGCGCGGACCGGACCACCCCGGCGATCTCCGCGCCCAGCGTGAACGGTGGATCGGGCCGGTACTGGTACAGCCCACGGGTGAGCAGGGCGTCCGGGAACGCCACCCCGGCGGCGTGCACGTCGACCACCACACCGTCGCCGGTGGGTTCGTCGATCTCTTTCACCTCGATCGATTCCGGACCATCGAGGCGAGTCACCCGTGCTGCGCGCATGCCGATCACCCTACTTCCGGTCCAGAACCCGCCGGCAACCCGTACGACGGCCCGCCCGGTGAACGCCCCGGCGCGGAGCTTGCCGAGACGTCTGCACCGTCTCGGTGATCTCTATGGTTGGGCGCTAGCCTCGGGGTGTGCGTCTCTTCCCGTTCGGCGGACCCGCGTGACAACGATGCGCGTCCGTCCCGCGACCGAGGCGGACGCCGCGGCGTGCGTCGAGATCTACCGCCCGGACGTGCTGGATACCGCTATCACCTTCGAGACCGAGGTGCCGACGGTCGAGGACATGTCGGCCCGCATCGCAGCGGCCCGCGCCACCCACGAATGGCTGATCCTCGACGTCGACGGGGTGGTCACCGGTTACGCCTATGCGCTCCCGCTTAATTCACGAGCGGCGTACCGCTGGTCCGTGGAGGCGACCGTCTACGTAGCGCAAGACCGCGCAAGGGCGGGCGCCGGCCGCACGCTGTATGCCGAACTGCTCAGCAGGCTTGCCCAGCGGGGCTTCCGACGAGCGTTCGCCTGCATCGCCGAACCCAACGACGCCAGCGACGCGTTACATGACAGCTTCGGGTTTCATCAGGTGGGCCACTTCCGGAAGGCCGGATGGAAGCTCGGTGCCTGGCATGACGTTCGGTGGTGGCAGCTGGACCTGGTGGCTCTTGACCACGAGGTCTACCCGCCGCCCGAGATCACGGATTCGCCCAGCGTGTACTGACGGCGGAGAAACTGCGAAAATCTCGCCGTCAGTACACGCTCGGCGCCGCGTCTGGCAGCGACAACGTCACTTGAGTTCGGCCGACGACAACCCCAACAGTCGGCGGGCCACCACCAGCTGCTGAATCTGTTGGGTGCCTTCGAAGATGTCCAGGATCTTGGAGTCGCGCCCCCACTTCTCCAGCAGCATCTGCTCGGAATAGCCTGTAGTGCCAGCCAATTCGACGGTCTTGAGGGTGACGTCGCTGGCCATCCGGCCGGCCTTGGCCTTGCTCATGGACGCTTCTTTGGAGTTCGGGATGCTGTTGTCGGCCTGCCATGCCGCCCGCAGCGACAGCAAATAGGCGGCTTCCCAGTCGGATTCCATCCGCAGGAACTCGGCGGCAGCAGCGCTCTGGACATGGGCGGGCCGGTCGTAGTCGATCTCGACTCCGGCGTCGGTGAGTATCTTGCGGATTTCCTCGAGCGCGGCGCGCCCGATGCCGACGGCCATGGCGGCGACGATCGGCCGGGTGTTGTCGAACGTCTCCATCACGCCCGAGAAGCCTTTGCCGACTTCGATTTCCGGGTTGCCGAGCAGGTTCTCCTTCGGGATCCGGACATTGTCGAAGCGAATAGCAGCGGTGTCGGATCCTTTGATGCCGAGCTTGTGTTCGAGTCGTTCGACGGTGACACCGGGGTGCTCGCGCGGCACGATGAACGATTTGATCGCCGCGCGGCCCTTGGACTTGTCCAGGGTGGCCCACACCACGATATGGGTGGCGCGCGAACCCGCTGTGACATAGATCTTTTCACCGTTGATCACGTACTCGTCGCCGTCGAGTTTGGCCGTGGTCGACACGGCCGCGGAGTCGGAGCCGAAGCCCGGCTCGGTGATCGCCATGGCCGCCCACACCTTGCCCAGCCGCTCGAGTTGCTCTTCGGTCGCCACTGCGGAGATGGCCGCGTTGCCCAGTCCCTGATAGGGGATGGACAGCATCATCGCCACGTCACCCCAGCTGGCCTCCAGGGTCTGCACCAGCGCGGCCATGTTGGCGCCGTTGTGGTTGTCCTCCTTCTTGTCGCTGCCGCGCAGTTCACCGGCGCCGGCGAAGCTGAACGACTCGGACGCACCCTCGAAGAGGTTGATCAGGGTGTCGAGTTCGACGGGGTAGGCGTGCTCTTTGAGGTCGTACTTACGCGCGATGGGCCTGATCAATTCGGCCACGCCCTGATGAGTCTTGGTCACTACCGCCTGCAGCTTGCCGGGTAGCTCGAGATTAATTGCCATGATTGATCTTTCGCCTTCGAAGTGTAGGAGTTAGACGACCACTTAAATGACGACCACGCCCTCGGCGACGCCGATGGCCCGCAGGTCGCGGTACCAGCGTTCGACCGGGTGCTCTTTGGTGAATCCGTGGCCACCCAGCAGCTGCACGCCATCCAGGCCGATCTGCATCCCCTTGTCGGAAGCGAACCGCTTGGCCAGCGCCGCTTCCCGGGCGAACGACAGGCCCTGCTCGGCACGGGCAGCGCCGCGCCAGGTGATAAGCCGCAACCCGTCCAGCTCGATAGCGATGTTGGCGCACATGAATGCGACGGCCTGACGGCGCGCGATCGGCTCGCCGAACGCTTCGCGTTCTTTCACGTAGGGGATGACATAGTCGAGCACCGCGTGCGAGGTGCCCACCGCTAACGCCGCCCAGCCCAGCCGGGACAGTGCGATCGCCTCCGAGTAATCCTCATCGGCGGCCCCGTCTTCACCCAGGCGGGCGTGCAGCGGCACCGAAACCCCGGATAGTTCAACCTGTCCCAACGCCGCGGCACGGATTCCCATGCTCGGATCCGGCTTTACGCTCACGCCCTTGGCCGACGATTCGACGATGAACAACGCCGGCTTGCCGTTGAGCTGTGCGCCGACGATGAAGAGTTCGGCGTCCGACGCGGCCGGCACCAACGACTTCACGCCGTCCAGCCGGTAACCGGACGGGGTGCGCACGGCGGTGGTCCGCAGCCGTGTCGGGTCGAACAGCGGATGCGGCTCGGCGATGGCCACGCACGCCTGCGGGACGTTCGCACCGGCGAACTCCCTGAGGTAGGTCGCCTGCTGACCGGCGCTGCCCCAATGAGTCAGCGCGGCGGCAACACCGCCGGGCGCCAGGATGGGGAGCGCTTGACCCATGTCGCCGTACGCCAGTGCTTCGGCTACCAACACGTTGGTCACCGCGGAGCGGTGTTCGGCGATCCCGTCGAAGTCTTCCGGGATGTTGATCGCGGTGATGCCGAGCTCGGCGGCCTTGGCGATGAGCCCGGCCGGATAGGTTGCGGCCTCGTCGGCATCGTGGGCGGCGGGGCGCAGGATCTCCTCGGCGAATTCCTCGACGGTCTCGACAATCAGCTTCTGGTCGTCGTCGGGAGTCAGGTCGAAGGAGTTCTTGCCACCGGACTTGAGCCGGGTGGGTGCACCGCGCAGGCCTTGAATACGTGTGAACTGTCGGCTGGCCGCGGCGGTGGTGGAGAACACCCGCTTCGTGCCGTAGCGCAACGTCCGGTTGAGCGGGTCGCGAAGTTTGTACTTGTCCAAGAACTCCTGCCCGACCAGCGGAGTGATCAGTGCGATGGCGATATCGACTCCGGTGCGTTTGTGCGGTCGCATCCCGATCGTCGTCTGTGGGTCGCGGCGCTTGTTGGTGCGAGTGCGGGAAGCGGGAAGTGTGTCGGTCATATCAGCAGCCTCGGTCGTTGGGGCGATGCGAATAACCGTATCTTACTCCCGAGTAAGATCCATAGCCACGTGTTAGCTAATTCACAGTTGGCCGCAGAGCGTCCAGCACCTGTTCGTGCAGCAGGCCGTTGGTCGCCACCGCGCTGCCCCCGTGCGGTCCGGCGGTGCCGTCCAGGCTGGTGAACCGGCCGCCGGCCTCGTGCACCAGGACATCGAGAGCCGCCAGATCCCATACCGAGACCTCAGGTTCGGCGGCGACATCCACGGCCCCCTCGGCGAGTAGGCAGTACGACAGGAAGTCGCCGTAGGCACGCACCCGCCAGACGGAATCGGTCAGATCGATGAACTTCCCGCGCAATCCAAGTTGCGCCCAGCCCGTCAAGCTGGAAAACGACAAGCTCGCCGAACTCAGTTCTGCCACAGTCGAAACCGACAACCGACGCGGTGGCGCGCCGGCCACTGCGGCGAATGCGCCTTCCCCATGTGCGGCCCACCATCGTCGCTGCAGGGCGGGCGCGCTCACCACGCCCACGACCGGGATGCCGTCCTGCAGCAGCGCGATCAAGCTGGCCCACACCGGGACACCGCGTACGAAGTTCTTGGTGCCGTCGATCGGGTCGATGATCCACTGCCGTCCCTGCCAGGTGGTGCTGCCGCCGAACTCCTCACCCAGAACGCTGTCGTCGGGCTGTTGCTGCGCGATGGCCTGGCGCAGTTCGGACTCGACGGCCTGGTCGGCGTCGGTCACCGGAGTCAGGTCGGGCTTGGTGTCGATGCGCAGGTCCAGCGCACCGAAGCGGGCGCGCGTCACGTCGTCCGCCCGGTCTGCCAGCGTCAGTGCGAACTGCAGATCATCGGCATGCGTCACGCCAGCAGTCCTACCATGGCCAGATGTGGGAATTCATGGTGCTGCTTCTGTTGGTGGCGGTGCTGCTGGTGTTTCTGGCGCCGCGGTTCGTCCGTCCCGGACCACGTGGCGCCCTGGCCAGCGGCACGTTGCTGGTCACCGGAGTCAGCTCCCGTAGTGGCGAGGCTGACGAAGGCGAGCAGTTCGTCACCATCTCCGGGGTCATCAACGGGCCCACCGTCAACGAGCACGCGGTGTACCGGCGCATGGTCGTCACCTCCGATCAGTGGCCGGTCACGGGACAGCAGTTCCCCGTCGTGTATTCGCCGAACAACCCCGACAACTGGAACTTCGCGCCAACCGGTCCGCCCGAGCAGCCCGAGCCGTTCGGGCCACCGGACGAATAGCGACCGCCCACAGGACCACAAACCTGAACAGTCCGAATGGTTCGGTCACTGGCGATGGTTGACGCCGTCCAACACGCCCCGCAACGCCTCGGGGTTGCGCAGGAACGGCGTGATGATATCGACCGGCAACGGGAAGACCACCGTGGAGTTCTGATCCGCTCCGAGTTCCAAAAGCGTTTGCAGATAGCGTAATTGCAGTGATGCCGGACTCTTGGAAAGGGTTTCGGCCGCCTGGCGCAACTCCTCGGACGCCTGCAGTTCCCCGCGGGCGTTGATCACCTTGGCGCGGCGTTCGCGCTCGGCCTCGGCTTCCCGCGCCATCGCTCGCTGCATCGACTCGGGGATCTCGACGTCCTTGATCTCCACTACCCGCACCTGCACCCCCCACGGCTCGGTCATCTGCTCGATGATGGTGCGCAGGTCGCTGTTGAGGTCTTCACGATGTGCCAGCAGGGTGTCCAGGTCAGCACGACCCAGCAGGGAGCGCAGCGTGGTCTGCGCGATCTGTGAGGTGGCCACCGCGTAGTTCTCCACCGCCAGAATCGCTTTGAGCGGGTCGGTCACCGCGAACATGACCACCGCGTTCACCCGGGCCGGCACGTTGTCGCGGGTGATCACCTCCTGCGGTGGGATAGTCAGGGTCACCAATCGCTGGTCGACGCGAATCATCCGGTCCAGCAACGGAATCAGAAACCGCAGTCCCGGTTGATACAGGGGTCGCACGTGGCCCATCCGGAACACCACGCCCCGCTCGTACTCACGCAGCACCGCCAGCGAGAATGCGGAAACCACGGCAAGCACCACGACCGCGAGCGCGGTCAAGCCCAACCCAAGTCCGGTCACGTCTTGTTCTCCTCGCCTGCCCAGCCGCCCCAGCGGGTCGAATAGCGATCGATCGCGGCGGCCACCTGATCCTCGATCGCCGTGCGGTGCGGCAGGTAATCCGGTGCGTTCGCCGGCGTATGCCACAGGTGGCGGGCCAGCGGCAGTCCGAGCAGCACCACGACCACCATGGCGCCGATGAGTACCAGCACGTCGGCGAGCGAATGCTGGGCGATCAACATCGCCGAGGGCAGCACGATGCCGAATGCGGCTACGCAGCAGGCGATCCCGCGGTGAAAACGTCCCGCTTCGGAATGTGGCCACGGATCGACGTCGCGGCTTATTTCGCGGCCGTGATCCGACGTGGTGCAGTTGGCCTTGACCGGGCAACTGTTGCATACCACCGGCAGCGCGCGGTACCGCATCACCCGATGCCGCGGATCGAATGACGTCGGCCACAGCCACTGTTGTTGCGGGCACACCCAGGCGTCGTGGTCGGGGCGGTAGCGGAATTGACCGGTGCGCCAGGCCGCGGCACGCGCCGAGGCGTGCCGCGCCATCGCGTCGAAACACCACCCGATCCCCAGCAGCAGCAGCGAGTATCCGGCTGTCAGCCAGACGATGGTCGCGGGCTGGGTCATTTCTCGACGTACAACGGACGTTCGGGCAGTTCGTCCACCGTGGTGCCGGTGCGGAAGTTGCGCAATGCGGTCCAGGCGATCCACACGAACGGCACCACCCCGCCGACGATCAGGATCACGTCCCCAGGGAGCCGGAGCCATTCGAGTACCGCATTTCCGGGTTTGGTGATGTAGCCCAGCGACCGCGCCTCGAAATAACCGTCACTGACCGAGTGGTAGAGCTGCAGCACACCCAGCGGCAGCAGCGTGACGAAGACCATCCACGCCAGACCGATATTCATGCACCAGAACGAGGTTCGGGCCAGCCGCTCCGGCCATTTGTCGGCCGGGATGACGTAGCGGAATGCGAACATCGCCAATCCGACCGCAAGCATGCCGTAGACGCCCATCATCGCGGCGTGCCCGTGGTTGGCCGTCAGCGCGGTGCCGATCTGGTAGTAGGACACCACCGGAAGGTTGATCAGGAATCCGAAGATGCCGGCGCCCAAGAAGTTCCAGAACCCCACCGCGACCAGGAACATCACCGCCCAGCGGTGCGGAAACGGGTTCGCGTCGCCGGACTGCTGACGGGCGCCGAGCTGCAAGAAGGCCCACGCCTCGACGGTGAGGAAGGTCAGCGGAATGACCTCGGCCGCCGAGAAGAACGCCCCGAGGGCCATGTGCTCCACCGGGGTCCCGGAGAAATACAGGTGGTGCATGGTTCCGATGACGCCTCCGGCGGAGTACAGGATCACGTCGAGGAAGATCACGCCCAGCGCAATGCGCTCGCGCACCACGCCCAGCAACACGAAGATGTAGGCCACCATCACGGTGGTGAACAGCTCGAGGAAGTCCTCGACCCACAAGTGCACCACCCAGAACCGCCAGAAGTCGGCGACGGTGAAGTGGGTGTCGCTGCTCGCGAGCAGTCCGACGGCGTAGAACATCGGAATCGCCAGGCCGGAGAAGAAGAACAGCCACGGCATGTTCATCTTGGACTCGTTCTTGAGCCGGGCGCGGATGCCACGCCAGATGATCGCGATCCAGATGAACAGCCCGACGACGAGCAGGATCTGCCACAGCCGCGGCAGGTCCAGGTACTCCCACTGCTGGGAAAGTAGGCTGCCGCGCGGGATGACGCCGTAGATGGACAGCGCCTCACAGGTCAGCGAGCCGAACACCACCAGCGCCACCGCGCCGAGCAAGATGTACGCCAGCAGCGCCTGCCGTTTCGGCTCGCGGCGAGAGATGAACGGCACCAGGAAGATTCCTCCCGCCAGAAACGCCGCCGCCGTCCAGAACAGCGCCAGTTGCAGATGCCAGGTACGGGCGAGGTTGTACGGCAGCACCCGGGCCAGGTCCAGTCCGAAGAAGGTGGACAGATCAGCCCGGTAGTGCTCGGCCGCCGCCCCCAGCAGCGATTGCGCCAGGAACAGCACCGACACGATCGCGAAGAACCAGATGGTGGCGCGTTGCGCCGGCGTCAAGCTGACTTCCCCCGGCTGGCGGAACGACAGCGTCGACGTCTCGGCGCCGTGCCAGCCGACCTTCTGGCTCCAGCGGCCGTAGATCGCGAACATAACCCCGATGCCGCCCAGCAACGCGATCAGCGACAATGCCGACCACACGATCACCGCCGCGGTCGGACCGTTGTCGACGCGCTGCTCGGCCGGCCAGTTATTGGTGTAGGTGTACTTGTGACCCGGCCGTTCCGCTGCTGCGGCCCATGCGGTCCAGGCGAAGAAGGCGGTCAGCCGGCGGATCTCGGCCTTGTCGGTGATCAATTGTGGCAGCAGCCCGTATTTCGTGGAGTTCTCCCCGAAGTAGGCGGCGTAGTGGTCCTGGATCCGGTCGAAAGCCGCGGCCTGCCGGTTGGTGAACACCAGCGTCTGGGTGTCGGAACGGTAGCGGTTGGTGCGGAACTCGGTGACCACCCGATCGCGGGGGTCCGCGACACCCTCGGCGCGAAGTTGACCGGTCACGTCGTCGGCGGCCATCCGCAGATAGTCCGCGGTGTAGTCGGGTCCGAGATAGGCGCCGTGGCCCAGCACCGACCCGTACTGCATCAGGCCCCGGGCCTGAAAAAGCTCCTGCCCGGCGGTGATGTCGTCACCGGTGAACAGCACCTGGCCCGATTCGGTGACCACCTTGGCAGGCATCGGCATCGCCGCCGTGTAGGTCCGGTAGGCCAGGACGCCCATCACGAGAAATCCGAAGACCAGCACCAGGGCGACACCTTGAATCCAACCCCTCCCCACCAGGGGTTGCGGCGTCGGCTGGGCGGAAGGTGACGATGTCTCTCGAACAGCCATGACAGGAAACCCCCTACGCGATGAAATTCTCCCGGCGTCTCACACACGCGAGGCGCGTGCCCGCGCCGTACCTATCCAATTCGCGTTCTCGCTCGCTGGCAAGAGGCGGGCCGATTCGCTTCGCTCTAGGGACCTAAGGCACCGATCAGGGGACCAATGCCTCTTGGGACGCGGGTGGGCCGGCAATAGCGTTCGGGTTGGCCGAAGTGATTCGACAGTAAGGGGAGACCGCGATGAGCAGCCGCGCGTCAGGTCCGGCAGTCGTGGTGGGTATCGACGGGTCGAGAACGGCTTTGCACGCGGCCTTATGGGCGATCGACGAGGCGGTGACCCGGGACGTTCCGTTGCGCCTGGTCTATGTCATCGAGTCGGCGCCGGCCGGATCCGGTGGCATCGCGGGACATCAGGCGGCGGCCCGCGCGGCGCTCTTCGACGCCCAGCAAGCGATCAAGGCGACCGGCAAAGAGGTGGTTGTCGAAACCGAAATTCTCTGGGGCAGACCCCTCACCAAGCTGATGCAGGAGTCCAGGTCGGCAGCGATGATCTGTGTCGGCGCGATCGGACGCAACCACGCTCACAGCGGACAGGGATCGGTGGCCGGGGCCCTGGCTGGATCTTCGCTGTGTCCGGTAGCGGTGATCCACCGCTCGCCCGACGGCACCACGGTCCCCAAGATCAGGCGGGTGGTGGCAGAAGCCGACAACGGTGCCGTCCTGCGTCACGCGTTCCGGGAGGCCCGGCTGCGCGGCGTTCCGCTGCGTGCCGTCTCGGTACAGGCGGCACATTCGCCCGGCGCACCAGGGGATGGAAACCTGTTGGCACAAGCACAATTGGATCGCAGGCTGACCCGGTGGACGCGGCTGTACCCCGACGTGCGGGTGGAGTCGGCCATCGTGCGGGGACATGGCGGGCGCTATATGGCTGACAATGAGGCGCCGGGGCAGCTTTTCGTCACCGACGCGCACGCGGCGCAGGTGCGCAGTGTGTACAACGCGGGATCGTCGGTGCTGACCGTACGCAGCGGCAATTTGTGACAGTGGAGTGATGCCGTGGTAAGAGTCTTCCTGGTCGACGACCATGAAGTAGTGCGGCGTGGCCTGATCGACCTGCTCGGCGCCGACTCCGAACTCGACGTCGTCGGCGAAGCCGGCTCGGTCGCCGAAGCGATGTCACGGATACCTGCGGCCAATCCCGATGTCGCGGTCCTCGATGTCCGGCTGCCCGATGGCAATGGCATCGAACTGTGCCGGGACTTGTTGTCGCGCATGCCCGAACTGCGCTGCCTGATCCTGACGTCCTACACTTCCGATGAAGCGATGCTGGATGCGATTTTGGCCGGCGCCAGCGGTTATGTCGTCAAGGACATCAAGGGAATGGAATTGGCACGCGCTGTCAAGGATGTGGGTGCGGGTAGGTCGCTGCTGGACAACCGCGCGGCGGCCGCGCTGATGTCCAAACTGCGCGACGCGACCGAAAGGCAGGATCCCTTGTCGGGCCTCACCGAACAGGAGCGCGCGTTGCTGGGGCTGCTCAGCGAGGGCCTCACCAACAAGCAGATCGCCGATCGCATGTTCCTTGCCGAGAAGACGGTGAAGAACTACGTGTCCCGGTTGCTGGCCAAACTCGGCATGGAGCGCCGAACCCAGGCGGCGGTGTTCGCAACGGAATTGAAGCGCTCTCAAGGCGCCGGCCGATGACGGTCGGCGAGCCGGTCGAGACCGGCCCGGAAGCCGGCCTGCACCCGCTGCGGCAGACTTTGTCCCAGTTGCGACTGCGGGAACTGCTCGTCGAGGTGCAGGACCGGGTCGAACAGATCGTCGAGGGCCGCGACCGGCTCGACGGTCTGCTGGAGGCCATGTTGGTGGTCACCTCGGGGCTGGAGCTGAACGCCACGCTGCGCGCCATCGTGCACTCGGCGACCAATCTGGTCGACGCCCGCTACGGCGCCCTCGAAGTGCACGACGGCGAGCAGCGGGTGATGGATTTCGTCCACGAGGGCATCGACGAGGAGACGGTTCGGCGCATCGGACAGCTGCCGCAAGGCAAGGGCATCATCGGCCTGTTCATCGATGAACCGAAAGCCCTACGGCTGGATGATCTTTCGAAGCATCCGGCATCGGTCGGCTTTCCGGAGCATCATCCGCCGATGCGAACCTTTCTCGGGGTGCCCGTCCTGGTGCGCGGGGAATCCTTCGGCACCCTGTACCTGACCGATAAGACCAACGGTCAACCGTTCACCGACGACGACGAAGTGCTGGTGCAGGCGCTGGCGGCAGCGGCGGGTATCGCGATTGCCAATGCAGCGCTCTACCAACAAGCCAAGGAACGGCAGTCGTGGATCGAAGCGACCCGTGACATCGCGACCGAGCTGCTCTCCGGCACCGAACCGGCAACGGTGTACCGACTACTCGCCGAGGAGGCGCTTAAGCTGACGGCGGCCGACGCGGCGCTGGTCGTCGTTCCGCTCGACGAGACCGTCTCGCCTGCTGACGTCGAGGAACTCATGGTGATCGAGACGATCGGTGAGGCCGTGGAGTCCATTGCGGGACAGACTATTCCCGTCAACGGCACAGCACTGGGGGACGTTTTTGTCAACGGCATGCCACGCCAAGTCGGGCGGCTTGAGATGGACGGCATTGGCGCCCTCGACGATGCCGGGTCGGTACTGCTGCTGCCATTGCGAGCCACCGGCACCGTGGCCGGCGTGGTCGTCGTTCTGCGTCAGGGCGGTCCCGGATACTTCACCAACGATCAGCTCGAGATGATGGCCGCTTTCGCCGATCAGGCTGCGCTGGCGCTGCAGCTGGCCACGTCACAGCGGCAGATGCGCGAACTCGACCTACTGACCGACCGGGATCGCATCGCGCGGGATCTGCACGACCACGTGATACAGCGACTGTTCGCGGTGGGGCTCTCACTACAGGGCGCGGTCCCGAGAACCCGAGAACCCGAGGTGCAGCAACGTCTTTCAGGTGCCATCGACGACCTGCAGGCGGTCATTCAAGAGATCCGGACCACCATTTTCGACTTGCACGGGACCTCCCAGGGAATCACGCGGTTGCGTCAGCGCATCGACGCGGCCGCGGGCCAGTTCGCCGACGCCGGATTACGGACCAGCGTTCAATACATCGGGCCGCTGTCGGTGGTCGACAGCGTGTTGGCCGATCATGCCGAGGCGGTGGTCCGCGAAGCGGTGAGCAACGCCGTCCGGCACGCCCGCGCCACGACCTTGGCGGTGCGCGTGAAGGTGGATGACGATCTGTGCATCGAGGTGACCGACAACGGCTGTGGCATGCCCGAGGAGTTCACCGGAAGCGGGCTGACGAATCTCAAGCGGCGTGCGCTGGAATCCGGCGGCGACTTCACCGTCGACAGTCCGGCGTCCGGGGGGACGGTGCTGCGCTGGTCAGCGCCGCTCGTCCAGTGACTGCTCGGGCCAGTCGACAACGCGAACGAGTCGCCGCCGCGGCGTGGCCGGCAGCGGGTCGGCGTTGATCGGTGCCCAACCGACCCGCAGCAACATCTGCGGATAACCGCTGTCGCCGAATACATCGGCCCTAACCGCGGCGCGGGTCTCCGGTATCTCCAACGGTTCGGTGATCGGGCAACATGCCAAGCCCATCGCCGTGGCCGTCAACAGCACGATGCTGGTGGTCTCTCCGGCACGCAGCTGCGACATCCGATCGTCCTTTTCGGTGCCCAGCGCCAGGATCACGCCGCAGTCGTCGGCGGGTGAGATGCCTTCCGGCTGAGCCAGTCCGGGGCCGGCGAACAATCGGCCCGGGATCGGGGACTGTGGGTTCGACGGGGGGGCGTTGCGGGCCGGTACACCTGCCACGGCGCCATATCGTCCACTCCACGTCGTCAGCTCCCGCATGTATGCGTCGTTCGTCGCATGGTCGGAAACGGCGCGCGCCACAATGTCTTTCATTCTCGCCAGGGAATCGACCTGGCGCAGCATGACCCCACTGCGCGCTGCGCGGGCGGCCATCTGTGCGATGTCACCGCCGGGCACCGGCCAGGAACTGTAGGCACGGCGATCCGTACGGCGCCTCGGAATGGCAGCTGCCAGCGCGATGTCGGCTTGATCGGGCGCCTGCTGCACCACTTCGATGGTGGCCAGATGACGGGCATCTTCGGGGTCGGGGAAGCGACTTACCCTGGCGTGCCAGCCCATTGACGCCAGAGCGACGACACAGTGATGCAACGCGACGCCGCAGCTGATGATCAGATCACGTCCGTCGGGATCGGTGCTCTGCAGCTGCATCTCCGGTTCGGAGAACAAGTCGAGGCTCGCCGCGCCTACCCGCCAGCGCCACGGTTGCGTGTTGTGGATGGAAGGAGCGCGGGTGGCCAAGGTCAAAACCGTTTGCAGCGTGTCGGCGTCGGGAAATTGGGCGTTCATGGGGGCCGAGCCCTTCCTATCTATGACTGTGGTCACCTTTCCCAGGATCGTCGGCGCACCACCGCGCTCGGCAGAGCACGAAGCCCCGGCAGCGTGGGACCTTTGGCACTGCTCCACGAAGCGCCTGCGGCGGATAGTGAAACTGCGAGTTGCAGATAACTGATGGGAGGGCACAAATTTGGACCACCTGACCACTCTGGAGGCCGGGTTCCTCAAGGCCGAAGACGCCGATCCGCGAGTCAGCCTGGCAATTGGTGGTTTGGCGGTGATCGAGGGCCCGGTGCCCGAGCAGGATGCGCTGATATCGGTGTTCGCCGAGCGGGGTCGCCGGTGCCCGCGGTTCGGGCAGCGGTTGCGACTGCATCCGCTGGGCCTCGGTGCGCCGGAGTGGATGGCAGATGACGACTTCGACATTCAACGGCACGTGCGCCGGGCCGCGGTACCGCATCCCGGCGACGACCGCGACCTGTTCCGGTTGATCGCCGACGTGATGGCGCGGCGATTGGACCGCGAGCGGCCGCTGTGGGAAGTGTGGGTGATCGAGGGGCTTTCCGATGGTCGCTGGGCGATCCTCACCAAACTCCACCACTGCATGGCCGACGGCGTCGCCGCAACTCATATGCTTGCCGGTTTGTGTGACGACGGTGCCGACGGTGTGCCGCTCCGTACGGCGCGAAAGCCACGAAGCATCCCCAAACATGATCTGGCACAACGGACAGCGTTGCTGCACGGGGTGACGCAAGCCTCAGCCGCCCTCACGGCCGGCATCATCCGCGCGGTACGGGGTGCCGGTGAGATCGCTGCCGGCCTGTTGATGCCGTCCGCGTCGTCGCTGACCGGGCCGCTGAGCGACTTACGTCGCTACAGCGGGGCCCGGGTCGCCATGGCTGACATCGAACTCATCTCCGCCACTTTCGACGTCACCGTCAACGACGTTGCGCTGGCCGCGATTACCGAGAGCTACCGCAATCTCATGGTGGACCGTGGTGTCAAGCCGCCGGGTGATTCGTGGCGGACATGGGTGCCCGTATCGGTGCGATTTGCCAATGCGGCCGGCGCGACGGATAACCGGGTGTCGCTGATGCTGCCGAATTTGCCGGTGGACGAGGAGAATCCGGTGGAACGGTTACGCAGCGTGCACGAGCGTGTGGGCCGGGCGAAGGCGAGCGGTCAGCGGCAGGCGGGAAATGTGTTCGTGTCGCTGTCCAATCGCGTCCCGTTCGCCTTGAGCGCCTGGACGGTCGGCTTACTGATGCGTTTGCCGCAACGCGGTGTGGTGACGGTGGCGACCAGTGTGCCCGGGCCGCCTCGGCCGGCGCGCATTATGGGCAGGACGGTGATCGGGCTGTACCCGGTGCCGCCGCTGGCGATGCACCTGCGCACAGGTTTGGCGATGCTCAGTTACGCCGGTCACCTGTTCTTCGGGATACTCGCCGATTACGACGCGGTGGCCGACGTCGACCAACTGGCCCGCGGCATCGAGGCCGCGGTCGCGCGTCTGGTCGCAATCAGCAAAAAGCGCAGGAATCCGCCGAGCCGCGGGCCGCTTTCCCTGGTTGTCTGATGTCGGCAAGGCCACGGCCGGACCTGGCCGATCGCGCTGATGTCGAGGCACTGCTCTATCGGTTCTACGGGGCGTCGCTGCACGACGAGGTGCTGTATGAACCGTTCACCGAGTTGCGCCGCGCCGGACTGGATTCGCACATTCCGACGATGTGCGACTTCTGGGAGACCGTACTGTTTCGCGCCGGGCGCTACCACGGCAGCGCACTGACCGCGCATCGCGACCTGCACGCCCGAACTCCATTGCAGGCGAGGCACTTTGTCCGCTGGCTGACTCTTTGGAACGAGGCGGTCGACGAGCTTTACGCCGGCCCGGTGGCCGAGCATGCGAAGCTTCAGGCGGCCCGGATCGCCTGGTCGATGAACCGGCGTTTGAGCGGTACTGACGCGCGCGAGCTTGACGCACTGCTCGCGCGCTGACGCGTCAGGAGACGGTCTCGTTGTGATCGGGCTCCGGGCCGAAGACGAAGCGGCGGCCGGTGATGTCGTTCGGGGTGATCCGTACGTAGTTGGGCTTCGCGGTCGCAACCCACGGGTACAGCCCGGCCTGGTCGGCTTGCTGGATGTCGGCGTCTGACTTGAGCAGCCGCGCGCGCCCGCGCACGATCACACTCCAGCCTTCTTCGACGTTGTGGTCGTCGGCCTCGAAGACGACGGTGTGATTGGCCACGGCCGAGAACAGTTTGGTGCCTTCGGCGGTGCGGAAGAGGACACTGTGGTTCTGCACCACATAGTTGACCGGGAAGATCTCCGGCTCGCCGGCGAAGTTGGTCACCAGCCGACCGAGTGAGGCGGTGCCCAGCAGATCCCAACTTTCGTGTTCGGACAGGACGGTGATCGGCTCGGTGGTCATCGGTTCAACCTTTCGTGGGCGCGTGGCGGATCTCGAGGACGGCATCCAGCGGACGGCGTGGTGTGGGTGCGGGTAGCGGTTCCATGGCCGGCGTGATCCCGACGCGGATCAAGACCTGAGGTTCGCCGCGCCAGCCGATCAGATCTCGCACGATGTCGCGACTCTCCTCAGCTTCGATCAGGTGGGTCAAGGTGCAGGTCGCCATTCCGGCCATGGTGCATTCAAGGAGCACGCTGGAGAGTACTTCGCCGCAATTGAGCACGTCGGCCCTGGTGTCCTGCGGTGTCGAGAGTACGAGAATCTTCGACCAGTCCGTCGCGATTTCGGGCCGGCGCTGCTGGTGGCCGCGAACCGGGAATTCCCTGCCCACATCCACCCGCAAGCGCTCGGTGTCGGACGCCAGCGCGGATGGGGGCATACCCTCGGACAGCGCGAATGGCGAAGTCCACCAATCGAGTTCGGCGTGGTAGTGCACATCGTCGCGGCGCAATGCTTCGCTCAGCTGTGATGCCTCGACGAGCCTGAGACGTTGCTCGTCGGCCAAGACGTCCAGGGTCGCCAATTCCTCGTCGAGTGCGCTGCGCAGCCGTGGTTCGAAGTGGTCCCAGTACCTGGGGCGATCGAACGGCAGCCGATCTGTGTAGCGCTGCAGAATGGCTTCGGCCCGATGGCGCTGTGCCATGGTGACGTGATCGACCGGACGGAACCGCACGGTGGCCAGATGTGCGGGGTTCTCGGGGTGGGGGAGGCGGGTGATGCTGGCTTGCCAACCCGCCGCCGCCATGGCGACCTGGAGATGATGCAGGGTAGCGCCGCAACTGATGAGCGCGTCACGCCCGGAATGGTCGGTAGCACGGACGGTTCGGTTGCCGTCGGCGAAGAGGTGAATTGCGTCATGCTCGACGATCCAGCGCCACGGTTGGCTGTTGTGGATCGACGGCGCCCGGCAGGCCAGCGAGACTGCGCTCTTGACCGTCGCGACGTCCACGGCAAGGACGTTACGGTCGCCGGTGGCCGATCGGTAGGGACCTTGGTCATCCGGCGAAATGTCCTGTGTCATCACCGCTTCGCCGTGGGCGAAATCGGCTGTGCGGCAGAGCCTATCGGTTTGTCAGCTCCGAGAGTGGTCGGTGGCCCGTCGTAGTATCCGCGTGATGTCAGCAAGCAGGGGTGCGGAGAACGTAATAGTCTTCAAAGCGTTGAGACTATTGGCGCGCAATCGCGACGCGGAGCGCATCCTCAGGCGCGACGAGCAGAGCGCCGTTGTGTGAAATCTGTTGTAGCGCAGGCCACCAGTCGACAGCCGTTGGGCGACCGGCGTCTGGCATGGACCGCCGAAGGCGCTCGCCGCACCAAACCCGACATCGTCGAGCAGGATCAGCAGCACATTCGGCGCGCTGTTGGGGTCCTTGGCGTCATAGGTGATCAACCCGGTGCGAGCGCACTGGGGACCGGCAGAAGGGTACTCGATTCCTGCATGGTTCCTCTTTCGATTTGCGCGTCACCGCAGCGGCATCGCGACCTGACACTCGACCGGGTCAGACCCGGCGTCCCAACGCGAACAGCACGACTCTAGGGCCGGTCGATGACCCGCGGGCGCATCAGCGCAATAATGTGGCACCGCTTGCAATGCGCCCCGCACCTGGCATTCTGAACGGATGGCAGGCAACGAGTTGGACCCCATCCGGGCCAAGAGCGCTCTGGCAGTGATCAGGCAGAACCCGGGTATCGCGCTCTTCGCGGTGTCGCCGCTGATCGCGCTGGTGGCCGTCACCTGGTACTTCGCCGGCGCGGGGTGGGGAATCATCCTGGCCCTGGTGCTGCTGTTCGCCGGCGGGGCGCTCGTTCTCCGCAAGCGCTGACGCCGCCGCCATGCGTTCGTGGTGGGGCTGGGGCACGCTCGAACAGGCCCTCACAGAGCAGGAGACGAACGAGCTGGTGGCGCGGGTAGCGGCAATGCTGCCCGGCCACGACCTCACCGACCACCCCCCGCCGGACCCGAATGCGCTCGGGCTGCCGAGTCCGCGCATCACGCCGCCGTCGTCGCTGGCCTCGCTGTGCTCGCCCCAGGTGGTGGATCGGGCCGGACACGCTCGCGGCAAGGCTTTTCGGGATGTGGCGCGTAACCTGCAGGGGCGCCTCGACCATCTGCCAGATCTGATCGTGCGGCCGCGCCGCGAACAGGACGTCGTCGACGTACTCGATTGGTGTAGCCGCGAACGCGTCCCCGTGATTCCCTACGGCGGTGGCAGTTCCGTCGTCGGCGGTGTGGAGCCGCGCTTCGAGGAGCCCGCGGTCACCCTGGACGTCAGCGCGATGAGCTCGGTGATCGAAGTCGATCAGGTCAGCCGGGCCGCGCGGATCCAGGCCGGCGCGCTCGGGCCGTGGATTGAAGACCAGTTACGCAAACACAACCTGACACTGCGGCACTTCCCGCAGTCGTTTGCGTTCTCCAGTCTGGGTGGCTGGTTGGCCACCCGCGCCGGCGGGCACTTCGCCACTCTTTACACCCACATCGACGACCTGACCGAGTCGGTGCGGGTGGTCACTCCGGCCGGTGTCAGCGAATCCCGCCGGCTGCCCGGTTCGGGTGCGGGCCCCTCGCCCGACCGGCTGTTCGTCGGCTCCGAAGGGACCCTGGGCGTCATCACCGAGGCGTGGATGCGGTTGCAGTATCGCCCACGCTGGCAGGTCACGGCGTCGGTGGCGTTCGGCGCCTGGACCGACGCCGTAGCCGCGACGCGCACCATCGCGCAGGCCGGGCTCTTCCCGGCCAACTGCCGCCTGCTCGACCCTGCCGAGGCATTCCTGAACGCCGGCACGCCGGTCTCGGGTGGGCTGCTGGTACTGGCTTTCGAATCCGCGGACCATCCGATCGACCCGTGGCTGAACCGGGCGTTGGAGATCGCGGCCGAACACGGCGGTACGGTGGTCTCGCGGCGCAACCGCGAACCCGGCGGCGAAGCAATAGGAGACGATGCGACCGACGCGTCGACCAACTGGCGCTCGTCCTTCCTGCGTATGCCCTACCAACGAGATGCCTTGGTGCGCCGCGGTGTCATCGCCGAGACGTTCGAAACCGCTTGTACCTGGACCGGATTCGAGGAGCTGCATAAGGCGGTAACTGGTGCCGCCCGGGCCGCAATCGGGAAGGTGTGTGGCACCGGCGTGGTGACCTGTCGTTTCACCCACGTGTATCCCGATGGCCCCGCGCCCTATTACGGCATCTACGCCGCCGGGCGGTGGGGCTCTCTGGACACCCAGTGGGACGAGATGAAAGCCGCTGTCTCCGAAGCGATCAGCGCCACCGGCGGCACCATCACCCATCACCATGCCGTGGGTCGCGACCACCGTCCCTGGTATGACCGCCAGCGCCCCGACCCGTTCGCAAAGGCGCTTCGCGCGGCCAAACACGCGCTGGACCCGGCCGGGATCCTCAATCCCGGAGTGCTAATGGGATAGTGGCGGCCCGCTTCGCCCGGACCCGTCATTACGTGGCGACCTGCTGCGCCCGGGCCCGTCATTACGTGGCGACCTGCTGCGCCCGGGCCCGTCATTACGTGGCGACCCCTTCGCCCGGCTACGCCGCGCTTGCGATCGCCACGGCCGCGCTTGCGATCGCCACGTCGACCCGTGATCAGCCGTGCCCGACGTGCAGCAGTTTGGCGAGGTTGGGTAGCTTGACGCGAGGACGCCCGTGCGGCTCGCCGGCTGCCCGCTCGAATTGGTCGATGACTTCCCAGTGCGCGGACGTAATGACCTTGGGCTGGCGTTCGGTCAGCCAGTCAAAGAGCTTGTCGGCGTGGTCGTCGGGTAATTCCGCCGGCCGAGCGCCGGCCAGGTCGGCGATCAACGTGTCGACGGTCTCCTGGGAGTCGCTTTTGTTGGTGCCGATCACGCCGGTCGGCCCGCGCTTGATCCAGCCGACCACGTATTCGTTGCGACTGCCTTCGATGCGCCCGGCGGTGTTGGGGATTGTCCCGCGCCTTTCGTCGAACGGCAGGCCCGGGGTCGCAACCCCCCGATAACCGACTGAGCGGACGACCAGTTGCACCGGCAGTTCCTCGCGCTCGCCGGTGTCCTTGGCAGACACCCATCCGCTTTCGTCGGTGACCAGTTCGTTGCGTCCCAGAACGATGCTCTCGACGTGGTCTTCGCCTTTGATCTCCATCGGAGACGTCAGGAAGCGGAACACAATTCGCCGATGGCCGGGGCGCGGCTCACGCTGCGCGTACCCACGCAGCACCTTGATGTTCTGTTTGGTGGTCTTTCCCGCGGCTTCCGCATCCTCGTCGCTGATGCCCTCGAACTGAGCCGGGTCGACGATCACGTCAACCCCGTCGAGTTCGCCGAGTTCACGCAACTCCAGTGTGGTGAACGCCGTCTGCAGCGGACCCCGCCGGCCGATGATCACCACCTCCTCGACGCCGCGCGGACGCAGCGACTCCAGCGCGTGGTCGGCAATATCGGTGAGCGCCAGCACGTCGGGGTCGGTCACCAGAATGCGGGCGACATCGATCGCGACGTTGCCGTTGCCCACCACCACGGCCCGCGCCCCGGACAGGTTGGGTGTCTTCTCCTCGAAGTGCGGGTGCGCGTTGTACCAGCCAACGAAATCCACGGCGGAGATGCTTCCCTTCAGGTGCTCTCCGGGGATGTTCAGCGGCTTGTCCGACTGCGCGCCGACGGCGTAGACCACCGCGTCATAGCGTTCGGCGAGTTCGTGCGAGTGAACGTGTTCGCCCACCACCACGTTGCCGAAGAAGCGGAACCGGGGATCGGCGGCGGTCTTCTCGAACTGTTTGCTGATCGACTTGATCTTGGGGTGATCGGGCGCCACGCCGGAACGCACCAGCCCCCACGGAGTCGGCAGCATCTCCAGCATGTCGACGGCCACGTCGATGTCGTCGGAGGTGTCGGCCGCCTTGAGCAGGGATGCGGCGGCGAAGAAGCCCGACGGCCCGGAGCCGACGATGGCGACGTGATAGGGACGCATGTAGAAGGATGCTAGACGGTGGTGCCGGTAACGTTGTCGGCTGTGGAACCTGACCGTCAAGCAGATATCGCCGCCCTCGACTCCACCCTCACCACGGTGGAGCGGGTGCTTGACGTCGAGGGTCTGAAGGCCCGGATCGAGAAACTCGAGCAGGAAGCGTCCGATCCCAACCTGTGGGACGACCAGGCCCGCGCGCAGAAGGTGACCAGCGAGCTGTCCCACACCCAGGGCGAATTGCGCCGGGTCGAGGAGTTGCGCAGTCGCCTCGACGACCTGCCGGTGCTGTACGAAATGGCCGCCGAGGAAGAAGGGCCTTCGGGGGAGGCCGCTCTGGCCGAAGCCGACGCCGAGTTGAAGGCGCTGCGCGCCGACATCGAGGCCACCGAAGTGCGCACTTTGCTGTCCGGCGAGTACGACGAACGTGAGGCATTGGTCACAATCCGCTCTGGAGCGGGCGGAGTCGACGCGGCCGACTGGGCCGAGATGCTGATGCGGATGTACATCCGCTGGGCTGAGCAGCACAAGTACCCCGTCGAGGTGTTCGACACGTCCTACGCCGAAGAGGCTGGCATCAAAAGCGCGACGTTCGCCGTGCACGCGCCGTTCGCCTACGGCACTCTGTCGGTGGAACAGGGCACCCACCGGCTGGTGCGGATCAGCCCGTTCGACAACCAAAGCCGACGTCAGACGTCGTTCGCGGAGGTCGAGGTGCTCCCGGTGGTGGAGACCACCGACCACATCGAAATCCCGGAGGGGGATCTGCGCGTGGACGTCTACCGCTCGAGCGGTCCCGGCGGCCAGTCGGTCAACACCACTGACTCTGCGGTTCGACTTACCCACATCCCAACGGGTATCGTCGTGACTTGCCAGAACGAGAAGTCGCAACTGCAGAACAAAGTTTCAGCGTTACGAGTGCTTCAGGCAAAGTTGTTGGAGCGCAAGCGTTCCGAAGAACGCGCGGAGCTGGACGCCTTGAAAGGTGACGGCGGCAGCTCCTGGGGAAACCAAATGCGGTCCTATGTGCTGCACCCCTATCAGATGGTCAAGGATCTGCGCACCGAGTACGAGGTGGGCAACCCGGCGGCCGTCCTGGACGGAGACATCGACGGGTTCCTGGAAGCCGGGATCCGGTGGCGCAACAGAAAAGATGACGACTAATAACACTGCGTTCAGCGTGAAAGACATCGCCTCTGCCGCGCAGCGATGGCACGACTTTTGGCGTGGCCCGCTGGGGGAATGGATCATCACCCGGGGGCTGCGCGTCGCCATGCTGGTGATCGCCGCGGTGCTGGCGGCCCGCTTCGTCAGCTGGGTGGCTCAGCGGATCACCGTGTCACTCGACGAAGGTTTCGCCGAGAGCGATGCGTTGGTGCGTTCGGAGGCGACCAAACACCGTCAGGCCGTCGCCTCGGTGATCAGGTGGGTCTCGATCGTGTTCATCGCGATCATGGTGATGATGCAGATCGCCGACGTTCTGCAGTTCTCCGTAGGTGGTCTGGTCGCGCCGGCCACCGTCGTCGGGGCCGCCTTGGGTTTCGGTGCCCAGCAGCTGGTCAAAGACCTGCTGTCCGGATTCTTCATCATTGTTGAGCGCCAATACGGTTTCGGTGACCTGGTGAAGCTGACCATCCAGGGTTCGACGACCGACGCCGTTGGCACCGTGGAGAACGTGACACTGCGGGTGACCAGGCTCCGGTCGGCGGACGGTGAGGTGTTCACCGTCCCCAACGGGCAGATCGTCAAGTCGGTCAACCTCTCCAAGGACTGGGCGCGCGCCGTGGTCGACATCCCGGTATCCACCAACGCCGACCTCAACCGGGTCAACGTGGTTTTGCACCAGGAATGCGAGAACGCGCAGAACAACCCGCTATTGGGCGAGCTGCTGCTGGATTCGCCCACGGTGATGGGTGTGGAGAGCATCGAGGTCGAAACCGTCACGCTGCGCCTGGTGGCCCGCACGCTCCCCGGCAAGCAGTTCGAGGCCGGCCGGTTGCTGCGCGTCCTCGTCATCCGCGCGCTGGCCCGGGCCGGCATCGTGACCGCGGCCGACGCAACCGTCGGTGTCGTCGACGACGCGGGCATCCCTGCGCCCGACGAGCCGACTGACGCCGACACATCGGTGCCGCAGCGATGAAAAAGATCGAACTCAACCTGCTGCAGAAGATCCGTGAGAGCCGGGAGCCGCGCACGCCGAGCCATCTGTTCGGGGGTCGCGTCCGCACCTCCACGGTGGTGCTGATCGTGGCGTTCCTGGCGCTGTGGTGGACCTACTCCACCTACCGCCCGCGCCCGGAACCGCCGCGCAGCAATACGCCGCCTGGCCAGGTGGTGCCGCCAGGGTTCGTCCCCGACCCGGACTACACATGGGTGCCGCGCACCCGGGTGCAGCAGCCGGCCACGACGACGCCGCGGCCGACGCCCACGTCCGCGACGACGCCACCCCCAACGACGACCACAACGCCGTCGCCGACGACCACAACGACACCGGGGTTGCCGTGCCTGCTGCCGCCACCCTTCTGCCCGGCTACCACGACCCCGACCACACCGCAGCCCGGGCCCGGACCATCGCCCAGCACCATGCCCCCGGCGGGTTGAGTTTCGCCCCCCGGCGAACCACCCCGCTACACTGGCGTGCCGTGATGATCACCCTGGAACATGTCACCAAGCAGTACAAATCGTCGGCACGTCCGGCCTTGGATGACATCAACGTCAAAATCGACAAGGGTGAGTTCGTCTTTCTCATCGGTCCGTCGGGCTCGGGTAAGTCGACGTTCATGCGGCTGCTGCTGGCCGCGGAGAATCCCACCAGCGGTGACATCCGGGTGTCGAAGTTTCACGTCAACAAGCTGCGTGGGCGCAACGTGCCCAAGCTGCGTCAGGTGATGGGCTGCGTTTTCCAGGACTTCCGGTTGTTGCAGCAAAAGACGGTCTACGACAACGTCGCCTTCGCGCTGGAGGTCATCGGCCGCCGCTCCGACGCGATCAACCGGGTCGTTCCCGAGGTGCTCGAGACGGTCGGGCTGTCGGGCAAGGCCAACCGGTTGCCGCACGAACTGTCCGGCGGCGAGCAGCAGCGGGTTGCCATCGCCCGCGCGTACGTCAACCGGCCCCTGGTTCTGCTGGCCGACGAGCCCACCGGCAACCTCGACCCAGACACCAGTAAGGACATCATGGATTTGTTGGAGCGGATCAACCGCAGCGGGACCACGGTGTTGATGGCCACCCATGACCATCACATCGTGGACGCGATGCGCCAGCGCGTGGTCGAGTTGTCGCTGGGCAGGCTGGTTCGCGACGAGCAGCGCGGCGTCTACGGGATGGATCGCTGAGTGCGCGCCGGATTCCTCCTCAACGAGGTCGTCACCGGCCTTCGTCGCAACGTCACCATGACGGTCGCGATGATCCTGACGACCGCGATCTCCATCGGCCTGTTCGGCGGCGGCCTATTGGTGGTGCGACTGGCCGACAACTCGCGGGCCATCTACCTCGACCGCGTCGAAACGCAGGTGTACCTCACCGAGGACGTATCAGCCAACGACCCCACCTGCAATGGCGACATATGCAAGGCGCTGCGGAACAAGATCGAAGGTCGCCAAGACGTCAAATCGGTGCGGTTCATCAACCAGCAGGACGCCTACGCCGACGCGATCAAGAAATTTCCCGAGTTCAAGGATGTCGCCGGCAAAGACTCGTTCCCGGCCTCGTTCATCGTCAAGCTCAACAATCCCGACCAGCACGCCGAGTTCGCGGCCGCGATGGAGGGCCAGCCGGGAGTGCGCGGCATCCTCAACGAGAAGCAACTGATCGACCGGTTGTTCGCGGTGCTCGACGGGTTGAGTAAAGCCGCCTTCGCTGTCGCGCTGGTGCAGGCCATCGGGGCGATTCTGCTTATCGCCAACATGGTGCAGGTGGCCGCGTACACGCGCCGCACCGAGATCGGCATCATGCGACTGGTCGGGGCCAGTCGCTGGTACACGCAACTGCCGTTCCTGGTGGAAGCGGTGCTGGCCGCGACGATCGGCGTCGTGATTGCGATCGTCGGCTTGATACTGGTGCGGGCCTTGTTCCTGGAAGGCGCGCTGAGCCAGTTTTATCAGGCCCATTTGATCGCCAAAGTCGACTATGCCGACATCATCTACATCTCGCCTATTCTGTTGCTGCTCGGCGTCGCGATGTCGGGATTGACGGCGTACGCGACGCTACGCCTTTACATACGGCGGTAGCGGTGGCGAGTAAGCCGCGCGGCGACGATGCGGGCCGCCCCGCGGCCCGAGGAGGAGCCGCGCAATGAAGCCGCGCAAAGACGGCAGACAGATCATCGCCAGCAATCGCAAGGCCCGGCACAACTACGCGATCATCGACGTCTTCGAGGCGGGCATCGCGCTGCAGGGCACCGAGGTCAAGAGTCTGCGCGAGGGACACGCGTCGCTGGTCGACGCGTTCGCCACCGTCGACGACGGCGAGATCTGGCTGCGCAACGTGCACATCCCGGAATACCGGCACGGCAGCTGGACCAACCACGAGCCGCGACGCAACCGCAAGCTGCTGTTGCACCGCCGCCAGATCGACACCCTGATCGGCAAGATCCGCGAGGGCAACTTCGCCCTGGTGCCGCTGTCAATGTACTTCTTTGAAGGCAAGGTCAAGGTCGAGCTGGCGTTGGCCCGCGGTAAGCAAGCGCACGACAAGCGGCAGGACATGGCGAAGCGCGACGCACAGCGTGAAGTGATCAGGGAACTGGGTCGCCGGGCCAAGGGCATGGGCTGATGACCGAGGACCCGGTCATCCGGGGGAGCTTTCGGCTGCGGTCGAGCGCAGCCCCGATGTCGTCGAGTTCCGGTACACCTGGCGCGGTTGCTGCCGGACAAGGGTCGCTACGCCGAGGGCCTCGGGCATTGCAGCGCGGCGCTGACGCTCGACGCCGTCAATACCGACGCGTTGAGCTTGTTGGCGCGCTGTAGCTCGGCGTTGGTGGCGGGCGGACCGGCCGAGCCGCAGTTCGATTGGTCCAGCGCCGAGCAACAGGTCGCCGACATCATCCCGGATGCGGGAAAACCCACATCGCCAAAGCGATCTCCGGGTAGTTGGGGCCAGCTTCTACCAGGTGGTGATCGCTGACGTGCTGCACCGCTGGTTGGGGGAGAGTGAGCGCTGCATCCGCTCGGTGTTCGACAGCGCCCGGCGTGACGCGCCCTGTGTGCTGTTCTTCAACGAGGTCGACGAGCTGGGGCAGCGCCGTTCGGCGCTGAGTGGCAGTTCCGGGATGCGCACGGCGGTCAACGCGCTGCTCGAAGAACTCGATTCGGCCGTGTCAGTCAACGATGCGTCCCCAGTGCCGGGCTGTGGTTCGAAACCGCGCGCAACGTCGTCGAGTCCGCAAACCACGACGGCAGCTATGACGAACTGGCGAAATACCTGCGCCGCAGGAAGATTCGGTAATGACGCCAGCCGGCCCCGACCCGGTGGTCGAGGCCATTGTGGTTGCCGATGCCTACATCGAGTTCGAAGAACTACCAGCGCGCACGAGAGGTGCTGCGCCGGGTGCTGGCCGAACATCCCTGCGATCCTTTGCTGTTAGCGCACAACGCCCGCGCCGAGTACCTGCTCGGCGACCACGCGCAAGCCGCTTCGAGTGCCGACGCGGCTTTGTCTGCCGCCCCGCACGACGAGCTCGCGATGCGGATCTAGGCACTGTCGCTGGATGGCCTGGCGGACGGTGACGTCACACCCGAATGAGCCTCTGGCACAACGCCTATACGCCAGGGTGCTGCAGAAGGCAACCCCTTCCGCGACGCGTTGAACGAGGTCGACGAGGCGCTGCGGCTCGGCCCGACGGACGTCGACACACTGGTGTTACGCGGTGCTATCCTGCACGATCTCGGCTGGATCGCGGAGTCCCCAGCGGCATATCAGCAGGCGCTGTCGCCGAGCCCGGCAACGCCGCAGCCCTCAACAACCTGGACGTCAGCGGACTGATCATTGTGCGTATCGGACTGATCTTCTAATGCCGGCGCTAGGATCCGATCCATGGCCGACCGTCCCGTAACCCTGCTCGACAAATCCGACGTGCTGGCGGGTCTGTTCGCCGTCTGGGACGACCTCGATGCGTTGCTCGGTGGTTTGAGCGAGGCAGACTGGGAGACGCCGAGCGCTTTGGCCGGCTGGGACGTCAAGGCCGTGGTGTCGCACATCATTGGCACCGAGTCTTTTCTGCAGGGTGTCAGCCCGCCTGAACCGGACATCGACGTCAAGGCGCTCGACCACGTGCGCAACGACATCGGCGTGATGAACGAGTGTTGGGTCCGCCATCTCAGTGGTGAGCCGGGTGCCCAGGTGCTGGCGAAGTTCCGCGAGGTCACCGCGACGCGTCGAAAAATCTTGGTGGCCATGTCCGACGACGAGTGGAACGCGGTGTCGTTCACCCCGGCCGGGCCGGACAGCTACGGACGGTTCATGCGTATCCGGGTGTTCGACTGCTGGATGCACGAGCAGGATATCCGGATCGGGTTGCAGCGCCCGTCGTCCGACGACGACTTGGCCGGACCGGCCCTGCGGTTGTCGTTGGACGAGGTCGAAACTTCGATGGGATTCGTCGTCGGCAAGCTGGCGAAAGCGCCCGACGGGTCACGCGTCCTGTTCGATCTCACCGGCCCGGCGGCGCGCGAGATCCGGGTGAGCGTCGACGGCCGGGCCCAGCTGGTCGACGAGTTCGGCGACGCGCAGCCGACGGCCACCATCAGCGTGGACGCGTTGCAGTTCACCCGGTTGGCCGGCGGACGTCCACTATGCCCCGCACGCAGCCAGGACATCGAACTCGACGGTGACAAAGAGTTGGCGGGCCGGATCGTCGAGCGCCTTAACTTCGTTATCTGACAACTCATTTCGCGCACGATGTACGTCAGAGCGACATAAGTCACAACTATTGCGTGGATGTTGACTTGGCAGCCCAGATGGGTAGCCGACAGTTACGGGCGCTGCCTGCGCCGAGCCAATCACAAGACTCAAGGAGGGCATTCAGTAATGACTGCACCGGACACGACCAGACTGCTCGCGCAGCTTCGTACTTTGCTGGACCTGACCAACACCGAGATCCAGATCGCGGAAACCCGGGTGGTGCAGGCCCGCACCGAGGCGGTACGCCGCGAGCTGACCCAGAACGCGGAAAACGGGCGCGAGCGAGCCGAAGCCATTCAGGCGCAGATCCGCGAGCTGGGCGGCTACCCGGACGTGATCGGCCCGTTCCTGGGACGTGCGGCTGCAGCTGTCAAAGCGCTGACCGAGCAGGCCGAACCGTTCGACGAGGCACTGCTGGGTGATCTTGCGCTGGAAGATCAGTTGCTGGATCGCGCGCGTTACACCAGGGCCCTGGCGATCGCCGCCAAGAACAAGGACGTCGAACGCTTGGCCGACCGCCTGATCACCGCGCACACCGCGACGGTGGAGTGGCTGACCACCGTGCTTGCCGAGGACGCGCTCGGCGGTCCTGCGGCGCTGCGTCGCACTCCGGTTCAGGTAGCCGCCGGCACCGCGGTGAAGCTGGTCAACCTGCCGGTCACCTGGTCGGCCCGCGGAATCGACCGCGCCGTCGAGAGCCTGCGCAGCGCCGGTCCCGCGTTCAAGGAGCTGGTCGAGCGCGGTGGAAACGCCGGCGAGATCGCAGCCAAGGCCCTCTCCGCCTCGCAGAACGCCGCGTTGCGGGCCGCGGAGCGCGTCACCCGCAGCGAGGGCGCGGACAACGCGGCCGACGCGCTGCACGAGGGACGCGAGTCGGTGGGCGTCCTGGACGCCAGCGAGCTGCCGATCAAGAACTACGACGAGCTGAACATCGGCGACGCCGTAGCCGCGATCAAGGACCTCACCTCTCCTCGGGACGTCCGCGTGATGATCGCCTACGAGGAGGCGCACAAGGATCGCCAGCGGATCGTCTCGGCTGCGCAGACCCGCGTCGCCGCCATCGCGAAAGAGGCTGTCGGTATCAGCTAGCCAGCGCCGCTGTAACCAACCGAGTGCCCCCGGGGAGCGATTGGACCGGGGGTACTCGGCTGTGTGGGGAAGATAAATGCGTTGCCGCTCGTTGGTAGGGGCGTACCATGGGTTGTCCTGCCGGAAAGTCGGCAGGGATGCTCGAAGAATAAAGACAAGGGGCTGAACGGTTTCGACTTCGCGCATCGAATCAAGGGAAGCGTGCCGGTGCAGGCAAGAGACCACCGTAAGCGTCGTTGCAACCATATAAGCGCCGATTCACATCAGCGCGACTACGCTCTCGCTGCCTAAGCGACGGCTAGTCTGTCGGACCGGGAACGCCCTCGCCCCGGACCCCGGCATCAGCTAGAGGGATCAACCGATGAGTTCGGTCGCGGGACTCATCGGGACACCAACAGCGACTGGGATCGTCATCCTGGCTAGTTCGTGTGACCAGGAGATCCGAGCAGAGACATAGCGGACTGCGCACGGAGAAGCCTTGAGGGAATGCCGTAGGACCCGGGTTCGATTCCCGGCAGCTCCACCGAGAAGATGCTGGTCAGAGTCAGAAGCTCTGGCCAGTTTTCTTTTCGCCGGCTGTGGCTGACTACCCTCCAGCAGAGTTCATCGTGATAAGGGCTCTGGATAAAGTAGTGCCCATGATTTACCGCCTTGCTATCGGGATGCTCGCCGCTTTGGCGGTGGTGATCATCGTTCCTGCACAGGGCCATGCCGATCCGCCGACGAAGTGTTTAACCAACACGCCCAAAGGCAAGCAGGTCTACGTGCCCTGCGATCTACTCAACGCCGGCGCCAATTTCCCGCCGGGGCAGCGGTGCCCTCTACCGCTCGAGCAGTACCCGAAAGATGTGCAGGACTGGTGTGGCGAAGGCCCAGGCCTTGCGAGTCCCACGTCCACGAGTCCTGCGAGCCCGACAAGTCCTACGAGCCCGACAGGTCCTACGAACACGACCGGTCCCACGAGTGCGACAAGTCGTACAAGCCCGACCAATCCGACGAACCCGGCCAGTCCTACGAGTCCTGCGAGCCCAGGTAGTAGATCGTGAGCATTGACGCCGCCAAGACCCCCGAAAACATAACCGCAGGCAAAAGACGTACTGAACGGGGGGACCGAACTGGAACGAACCGGCAGTTCAGCAATACTGCGCCCGCGTACGTGCGCACCTTGGTGCGCGAAGATTGGCCCTGGTTGCTGTTGCCAGCGGTGCTGATGGGGGAGACTGGTGGGGTTCGTCGTGGTGACCCCGATTGCCTCTGTGGTGCCTTGAGCCTGTAGTTCAGCATGGTGGCGGAGGGCTCCCACGGGAACCGTGGATTGGTGCCTTCGAGCCCGAGCGTCAGACTTTTCGAATCTCCCTGCCCTCCCCACGACGGACATCCACAGGTGTGCGCGTGGGAAGGGAGAAGCACCGTGGAAGTGGTTCATGCTCGTTGTGCCGGGCTGGATATCTCGAAGAAAGACGCCAAAGTGTGCGTGCGGGTCGCCGGTGCTGGGCGCCGCAAGACCGTCGAGACGGTCACCACGTGGAGCTCAATGACGAGACAGGTCCTGGCGCTGCGTGAGCATCTGATCGCCGAGCGGATCACCTGTGCGGTGATGGAAGCCACGAGCGACTACTGGAAGCCGTTCTACTACCTGTTGCAGGACGCGGGATTCGATGTGCTGCTGGTGAATTCACGGCACGTGAAGAACCTGCCAGGACGCAAGACCGATGTCGCCGACGCAACCTGGCTGGCCCAACTCGGGGCGCACGGTCTGGTACGCGGCTCGTTTGTGCCCCCCGAGCCGATCCGGCAGCTTCGTGATCTGACTCGGGCGCGCACGGCGATCACCCGGGAACGATCGCGCGAGGTACAGCGGCTGGAGAAGCTGCTCGAAGACGCCGGGATCAAGCTGTCCGCGGTTGCCTCCGACATTCTCGGCGTGTCGGGGCGCGCCATGCTGGAGTCACTGATCGCCGGCAGCCGCGACCCCGCCGCACTCGCCGATCTGGCCAAACGCCGGCTGCGGTCCAAGATCCCCGCATTGACCGAGGCGTTAACTGGTCGGTTCACCCAGCATCACGCGTTCTTGGCCCGAGTCCACCTGGACCTGATCGACCAGCACACCGCAGCCATCGGGGAGATCACCACCCGCATCGAGGAGACGATTGCGCCCTTTCAAGGGTTTCGCGACCTGATCTGCACCATCCCGGGCATCAGCACCCTAACCGCCGACGTCGTCATCGCCGAGACTGGCGCCGACATGACCCGCTTCCCAACCGCAGATCAGCTCGCGTCATGGGCCGGCACCACCCCGGGAAATAACGAATCCGCCGGCAAGGTCAAGTCGAGCAGAACACGCCCGGGCAACCCCTACCTGCAAGGGGCGCTCGGCGCCGCCGCAATGGCCTGCGCCCAAAACCCGCGCACCTACCTCGGCGCCCGCTACCGACGAATCGCCTCACGCCGCGGACCTCAAAAGGCCAACGTCGCGATCCAGCACTCAATGCTGATCGCCATCTGGCACATGGGAACAAACGGCTGCCTATACGACGATCCAGGCGCCGACTACTTCAACCGACTCCACCCCGACCGAGCAAAAACCCGGGCCGTCCACCAACTCGAGGCCATGGGCTACCAGGTCACCCTTAGCCACGCCAGTTGATCACAGACCTCACGCAAATCTTCGCGTCAGAGCCCAAAATGACTGGCGGAGAAGCGGTTTCGATTCCGGCAGCTCTGCCACACAAGTTTTTTCCTGATCAGATCACTCCGGGTAGCAACGCTTTTCGCTCGGGCGGGTATTCGGGAAATTTTTCCTGGTACCACTTGTGAGTGGCGAACGCCCGCGGGATCAGATTGCCTGCCGTGATCAGAAAAATTACCACTCCGGCGAGCGACCAGGTCAGCAGTGCAAACCCGGCCCACGCGATCAGCTCGCCCAGGTATGCGGGGCTGGTGACGAACCGGAACCCCCCGCCGTACGGGATCTTGTACTCGGTTGTGCCCGGGTTCGCCTTGTCGCGCAGGTTGCGCACGATCGACTCCGACCGGACCAGCAGGATGAATCCGCCTAGGTAAACAATCACCCCGATGAGAAATCGTGGATCGGCCAACCAATCGGCGCCGTACTGATGCTTGTAGTCGTGGCTGAAGAATGAGCCATTGAGGTAGCCGTGCATCGTGGTGATCACCATTCCAAAGGCGAGCACGACGATGTTGAAGCTGCCGCGTTTGCCTGGCACCTGTCTGATCGACAGCGGGAAGAACCAGCCCCGGTTGCCGTAATGCATCAGCCAGATGGCCGCGAGTACGAGCGGCGTAGCGTCGAATCGGCGCGGCCCGGTGAGGTAGAAAATTGCGAACACCACGGTTGCGGGTATTTCCATCAGCCACCAGCCGAGCTTCGGATTGAGGCGCACCCCGCGCGCCGTAGCGCCGAATCGGCCGTAAGGACTCTGCCGGAACAAACCGCCGATGATCACCAATGACGCGATGACCAGACCTATCGTCACAACGGTGTCATAAGTGGTGTTGCCGGTGTACCAGTTCATCAAGCTCCCTTCGAGAGCTGACATCTTCGAGCATGTCGAGCGATAACGCGTGCCGCAGAAGAACAACTTCTATCAGTACGCGATCAGTAGGGCGTGTGAGGGACTGTATTGCGCCGCTGCCTACCAGCAGAAGTCGCACGAATCCTCTTTGACGGGAGGCGGATTGTGTCTGTCCCACACATCGCTCGGTAGGCGGCCCTGGTACGGAACGTTGCCGGCCGAGTTGCGGACCCAGTACCAGGTGTGGCAGACAATCATGTCCCATCCGTAGGCAACTCCTGGTCCGGACGACATGTCGTAGCGGGAGTACACCATCGAGTTGCCTGGGCACCACGTATGCGGTGGTAGGGGTCCCGCCTGGGCTGGAGCTGCCAGCTACACCACAGCCGGTCAACATAGCGGATGCGAGTGCCGCGATTCGTCGGCGCATGTTCCGATCCCTCTCGTGGTTGGTCACCACAGCGTGCGCCTGACCCCTTGCGGAACTCTTGCGCGGGCCGGGAGGGTACCCGCCTGCCACTTATCTCGGGGTCGTCAAGATGGAAGTATCGGTTGACCCTGCCGCGCCAAGATCGGACGGCCGGGCCTCCCGAAAAGACCTCAAGTAGATCAGACGCATATCTTGGTCTTAACGTCGGACGACACCCGAAGGAGCCATCGGTGGCCGTGGAGTTCCGTTGACCGGAGACCGCCCCAATTGGGGCTGGGGGACCAAAGAGCCTGTGCCGATGTTCACCGAGGCCGAGATCCGCTCGGCCTGCAAGGACTTCGGGCTGCTGGACATTGACACGGACAGCGTCATCGAGAAACTCAACGAAAACCGTCAGAGCGAGCGAGATGCCGGGCGAGATCCAGGCGAAGGTGGCCCATCCGAACAAGACGCCGGGTTATAGCGCTCTTCGGGACCGGGGCTGTGCCAGATCGCATGGACGGCCGGCGCTCGCGATGCGCCTGTCGCCCGATGACAAACATGAATTGACGCGTGTACGTATCGCACGACCCCGCGGTGGGTAATTGCTTATTACACAGCCGTTCACTAGACGAAGGCGAGTATGCGATGAGCAGAGCTACTCTCGGCGCACAAGGATATGCGGGAGACGTCAGGTCTAGAGTCGCGCGGGCCGGCCTGATAGGCAAGGGAGCGCTGTACGTGCTCCTGGGTTTCCTGGCCATTAAGGTCGCTATGGGTCACAGCTCCTCGGCCGGCGCTAGTAAGACTGGGGCGATCCAGACGGTCGCGCAGGCGCCGTTCGGCAAGTTCCTGCTGATCGCCCTGACGGTGGCTTTGATCGCGTTAGTGGTGTGGAAATTCAGCCAGGCCGTCTCGGGTGATCCGATCGAAGGTTCCGACGGCAGCGATCGGGCCAAGTATGCGGGCAAGGGCGTTCTCTACAGCGGTGCGTCGCTGGCGTCGCTGTCGATTCTCATCGCGAACTGGGGCGGCGATGCCGGCGCGGTCCCCAGTGGTGGCGGCGGCGAAGGCCAGCAGCATGCTGCCGGGGTGGTCATGGGCCTGCCCGGCGGACGGTGGATCGTGCTGATCGTCGGCCTCGCCGCAATCGGCTTCGGTGGCTACGAAATCTACAAGCACGCCATCAATTGCGAGTTCATGAAGCGCACCGGAGCGCTGAGCCAGGACAAGCGAAAGGTCATCGAAGCGCTGGGCCGGGCGGGCTATGTGGGCAGCGGTCTGGTGGCCATCGGTATCGGCTTCTTCCTCGTCATCGCCGGCCTGACCTACGACCCGAAGCACGCCAAGGGATTGTCCGGGCTATTGGCCGAACTCGCCGGCCAGGGCTGGGGACAGGTGGTCCTCTGGCTGATCGCCGTCGGCCTGTTCGCCTACGGCTTGTTCTCGTTTGCCGAGGCGCGCTACCGCCTTGCCACCTAGCGCGGTCCCGGCCGGCGCCCTGATGTTCCAGCTTTCGCTCGCGCGAGTCTTGATCGCGTCCTGGGCAATTGAACATTGAATTCGTGGGGCGAGAAGATGGGGGGCAGTTGCCGTAGGCCGGCCGCACGAACGGCTCAGTCTGCCCGCGATAGATTGCTACCAATGAGCGAAGAAAGAGTCCGGGTGCGGATCGCCGACAACGGCGTGGCAACGGCAACGATGGTGCGCGCCGACAAGCACAATGCGCTCGACCAGGCGATGTTCGAAGGCTTGGTGGATGCCGCAGAGCAGCTGGCAGCTGATACTTCGGTCCGCGTGATCGTTCTGCACGGTGAGGGCAAGAGCTTCTGCTCTGGCTTGGACGTGGCAAGTTTCATGGGCGGCGAAGGTGGCACGGGCGTTCTGTTGACCCGCGACGAGGACCGGCCGGCGAATCTCGCCCAGCGCGTCAGCTACGACTGGTCGTTGGTCCCGGCGCCAGTCATCGCGTCGATCCACGGCAACTGCTTCGGCGGCGGTCTGCAGATCGCGCTCGGCGCGGACATCCGGATCGCCGCGCCGGACGCGAAGTTGAGCATCATGGAGATCAAGTGGGGACTCGTTCCCGACATGGGTATCACGCAGACGCTGCCGAGACTTCTACCGATCGACGTCGCGAAAGAGTTGACGTTCACTGGCCGCGTCGTTTCCGGCAGCGAGGGTTGCGAGCTCGGGTTGATCACTCGGACGGCGGCGGATCCGCTGTCTGCGGCGCTGGCGCTCGCGGGCGAGATCGCAATGAAGTCACCGGATGCCGTCCGTGCCGCGAAGCGCCTGTACAACGAAACCTGGTTGAGCAACGACCCCGTAGCTGCTCTCGCGCGCGAAACGGTTCTGCAAACCGGGCTCATCGGGACGCCCAACCAGATCGCTGCCGTGGTCGCTGGGATATCTGGGGAGCGGCCGGTTTTCGCTGACCCCGCTTAGCGATTCGGTAGCGTCTGCGCCCCATCTTGTAGATGCCGTCAACACCTTCCGCAGCCCAGCCGCAACGGCCGCCGTCAGGACTGACGCGCCACGATCACCGGGACGCTAGCCCTGTTGACGGCCGCCGCCCCTACCGATCCCAGCAACTTGCCGCGGAACCAGCTGCAGCCATGGCTGCCGACCACAAGCAATTGCGCCTGCTTGGACGCCTGGACCAGACAACGTGCCGGATCGCCGATCTCGATCGTGCGACGGATCGCCACGTCGGGATAGCGTTCGTGCCAACCCGCCAGACGTTCAGCCAGGCTCTCCTCTTCCTGGGATAGCTGAGCGTCCCATCTGGAATCCTGGAACAATCCCCGGGAGCCGGAAACCCAGGCATCGATCCAGGCGTGCAAGGCCACGAGTCCGACACCTCGTCGCGAGGCTTCCTCGAATGCAATAGCAGTCGCCGCTTCCGATGCCGGGGAACCGTCGATACCCACCAGCACCGGCGCCTGTGCCGCATTGCCGACCATGGTTTGGTCGTCGTGAACCACGGCGACTGGGCAATGCGCATGGTAGACCAACGCCGAACTCACCGAGCCCAGGCCGCGACGGGCGGAAACGCCGCCATGTCCGCGGTAGCCGACCACGACCATCTCCACATCTGCGGAGAGGCCGACGAGCGTCGGGATGGTGGACGAATTGAACACCTTGGTGACGATCTGCACTTGACCGCACCCATCAGTGCTCTCCTCGGCGATCCTGATCGCCGTCTCGGTGAAATCGCGTGCCCGTTGTTGCTGCCATTGCCTGAAGCCGGCCGGCGCGGCGACCCCGAACCACTCCGGTAAGGGGGCGTCGGAAATGTGGACCAGAGTCAGTGGCACATTCCGAAGCACGGCGTCGCGGGCTGCCCACCGGACGGCGCCCAGTGCCGCCGCTGAGCCATCAACGCATACCAAGATCGCGCCACGTGGTGGTTGCCACATTTCAGTTCTTTTCTGATCGGCTACTTACCCACCCGCAGCATCAGCCAGCGAGGCCGTGACCATCAGGGCCGAAGAGATGCAAGCAAAAGGACCAAAGGCACTGATTGACGCCCGACGTGCTCTGGCCACGCGGCGGCGCTTGAGGCCGCGGCGTGAGGCGTCGGCGCGCTACCAGAGCACCCCATGATCTTTCGACAAAATGAACCCGTGATTGCCTTCGGTGTGGCAGTGCACGGCTCCCTGGTTGTCGACCGCGCAGGCGGCGCCCATCGCCTGCACCCGATACCCGGCGGGCAGCACGGGGAAGTCGCGGGTGAATGTCCTGGTGTCCGAATGGCGGTATTGGGCCGCATGTGTGGCGTCGGCGAAGGTCTGGTTGGTTCCCGGTGGGGCGTCGGCGGGCACCGCGTCACAGCCGATGGGCCCGCCGTTGGGCGCGATGCCGCATGACCGCCCATCAGGCGTCGTGAAATAGAACCAGGAGAAGGACGAGGAACTGTAGGTGCCCGACGCCAGCGGATAACTGTCGAGGTTATCTACCGGTGCGGTGTTGTCATCCCCCGGTGTGGCGACCGCCGGCGCGACCGAAATTACCATCGCACCCAGGGTGGCCAGCACCCCGAACCGCCGAGACCGCATCCGCTGACCCTATGCGGTCGCGGCGTAGGTGCATCGCGGTCTAATGGCCCACAGGCCAGGGGCCAAAGTCTCTGATCGCGGACTGCGCGGGTGCCGATACTAGAAGACCTGATGCCCGCACACTCGTTTGGCAGCGTTGCCGTCGTGTTGGCTGCGCTCGTGCTTGCGGGCTGCGGCTCGACACCGGGTCAGCCGGTCGTCGCGCGCCCAACGATAGCCAGTGGGCCACCTAGCACCACCACCTCGCGGGATCAACCTGGCCCGAGCCTGCCGCCGATGAGGCACTTCCGGATCGGTGGTGACAGCTACGGGCCGGTGCAGGACTGCCACGTCGTCGACGCCGCGGTCACCTGCACAGCGAGTTGGGACCAGCCGTATCAAGCGGATACGTACACCGGAAGCTTCACCGGCACGTTGTCCGGGATGGTGATGACGGGCACCTGGACGACGCATCAGACCGGCCGCGACGCGAACGATCCACGCTGCTTGTGGCAGACAGAGACGTCTGTGCCGAGCACCTTTCAATTCAGCCTGGACGGAAGCGTGGTGGACCACTCCGGTCCAGGGCAGTGGCGGACAATCCACAGCGGTAGTTGTTCGGGGGAAGAGTCCGGCACGAGCTCGGCCTCGCAGGGCGGTCCTGTCGCCTGGAAAGTGCTCGATTAGAGAGCGAAATTCCGTTGTAAAGCAACAATTTTCGAACGCGATTCAAGTTATGACTTTCGGCCCTATCGACGTGTTCGGTTGAGTGCTGTGATCGAACAATCCCTTAGGGGCGGGTGGCAAAGCTCATGAGCGATAGTCGAAGTCGCTGTTGACGAGGGGGCCGCCGCCAAGTACTCCGGCCGCTTCGGCGGGCTTTCGTCGTAGCAACGAGGCAGGAGATCCACATGGCAAATGATGCGAATGGACAGTGGATCGGCCTGGGCGTCGGCGACACCGACCGCCCTGACACACCGCGCAACGCTCCGAACTGGGACGCGATCAGCCTGCTGACGACCAAACTGCACGACAAATATCAGTGGGCGCGCGAGCTCGGAGTGGTGACCCAACCGACTTACGACGAACCCGTGGCCCGCGCCGTCGAGCAATTCTGTCAGCGAACCGGGCTACCGGTCATCCGCGACCCGAGTGGCCGTGCCGTCGCCAATCTCGCTGTCCGGCAACGGCTCGGCAGTTACCCGCCGCCCGGTGCCGACGACAGGGTGCGGTCAAGTTCGGCTCCTGTCCTGCCGATCATGTTCACCGTCGAGGGGCACAAGTCGGACATGTTCTACGGGCCGGTGGCTGACACGGCCACCCAGCTGGAAGGCGAGGGGCTCTGTCGCCACCAGCCGATCGGCTACAACAACGCTGCCGTCCCGTTCGACAACGCAAGCGCAGAGAACGAACTCGCGCGCCTGGTCGGGGCGACCGTGATGGACAACGGCGTGCCGTTTCCGGCGGGCACCAAGTGGGTGCTTGGAATCTTCAGTCAGGGTGCCATCGTGGGCTTCGATTTCTGGACGGACCACCTCGCACCAGGCAAGCCGCTCGAGTGGCGTGAGGCCGACCTGCTCGGCGTGCTGGCTTACGGCAACCCGTGCCGCCAAACCGACAGCATTGCTCCCTGGGCCGAGGGCTGGATCACCAGGCGAGGAACGCACGGCCTGGATCCCTACCGGCGGTTCGGCCTGCCGGGGTTCCCGGTGCGGCCGGACAATTGGATGGACGTCTACCGCGAAGGCGACATCTTCGCGGAGAACGGTGACGACGACGCCAGCAACGCGAAGGCTGCGGTGTACCAGGCCGTCGCGCGTGGCGACTTTTTTTCGGACCCGATCTCGTTGGCCTTCCAGATCAGCACGCTGTTCAGTAGGCCACTGAAAGAAATCTGGGCGATCGTCGATGCGATCATTTCCGGCGTGGTGTTCCTGAAGGACAAACCGAACCCGCACTACTCGCCATACGACATCAGCGGCGGGGTGAACTGGGTCCGAAGCCTGCTTACGGCCCGTCTGCCGGTACCGGCAACAGCCGCAGCGGCTCACGCGTGACGTCTGCTTTCAGAAGGGGCAGAAGCTGGCATCGAAATTCGCGGCGCCGAAGACCGATCGTGATCGTCGAGGACAACACGAGACGATCTCCGGTTCGCGCATGCTATGTGGCTGCTCCCGGCGCCCAGAGGTGACGAGACAATAACCGCTATGGACCCCGAAACTCCGCCACCCGCCGCGCCGAAGCCATCGCAGCCGCACGTCACGCGCGAGGACCTGGAGAGGTTCGGCGACGAGGACCTGATGCGCCGGGCATCGAATGATGAATGGTTGCGCGACGAGGCACCACCACACCACGGCAGTTAGCCGGAGGTTTCGGGCAATTCCGCTTCGTGACGCCGCGGCGGCGTCATAAGCTCCGCTAATCGGGCGATCGAAGGTGGAGCGGCGCTGTGTCATATGTTCTTGCGGTACCAGACGTGATGTCCGGCGCGGCCACGGATGTGGCCTCGATAAGTTCGGCGGTCGCGGCGGCAAACCAGAGCGTCGCGAGCGCCACCACCGAGGTATTCGCCGCGGCGCAAGATGAGGTGTCAGCAGCGATCGCGGCCTTCTTCTCCGCCCACGGCCAGGGCTATCAGGTACTCAGCGCCCAGGCGGCGGCATTTCATCACCGGTTCGCACAGGCAATGACCGATGCCGTCGGGGCCTACGCGGCCGCTGAGGCGACCGGCGCTGCGCCCCTGGCGGCCTTCGAGCGCGCCGTGCTCGGTGTTCAACAGGAAATCCTGCAGATCCCTACCGCTCTGGCCACCGGACTCACCTCGTTGACCTCGGTGCAGGGTTCTCCTCTGCTGGCATTGCTGGCCAGCGATCTTCCGCCACTGTCGTGGTTCCTGGGCAACTCACCGCCGCCATTGCTGAATTTGCTGTTGGGTCAGACTGTTCAGTACACCTCCTATGAGGGGATGAGCGTCGTCCAGATCACGCCCGCCCATCCCACCGGCGAATACGTCGTCGCCCTGCACGGTGGTGCGTTCATATTCCCGCCGTCCTTCTTTCACTGGATCAACTACTCGGTGACGGCGTACCAGACGGGCGCGACTTTTGAAGTGCCGATTTATCCGTTGCTGCAGCAGGGCGGTACGGCAACCACGGTCGTGCCCCGAACGGCCGGTCTGATCTCCTCGCTGATCAATGAACACGGAGTGCAGAACGTGAGCGTGGTGGGTGACTCCGCGGGCGGGAACCTCGCGCTGGCGGCCGTGCAGTATCTGGTCGGCCACGGCCAGCCCGTGCCTTCGTCGATGGTGTTGCTGTCGCCGTGGTTGGACGTGGGCACCGGGGGACTCGGTGCGGTCTGGGCAGGCGGTCTTGCCACAAACAATCCGATGGTGAGTCCGCTGTACGGGTCGGTGACCGGGGTCCCGCCGACCTACGTCTACTCCGGCGGGCTCGATTCGCTTGCGCAGCAAGCAGCTTTGCTGCAGCAAGCCGCCGTGAGCCAGGGGGCTCCGATGAGTTTCTTCCAGGAGAACCTCGGCATCCACGACTGGGTTCTGCTCACTCCGGCGGGTGTGCCGTACTGGCCGCAGATCAACCGGCAGCTGGGCATCGCAGCCTGAGCGATCTGGTCGAGTAGCAATATATCCGCCTGTTGCCGTCGGCGGCTGCGGCGTATCCGGGCTACACCATGGGAATGGTTCGCACGCAGCGCCTTTGACCGCACGACCCGCCTGGCCGCCTGGCGGTCGTCGCCCGTTCACTTTGTGTTTGACGAAATGTCACCCCGTCAGGGATCCTCTCAGAGTGATCAAGCATGGGCGCAGCGAGCAGACACTGATCGCCGATATCGAATATCGCTTGACCAAGCAGTTCCCTCACGTCCAGCCGGAAATCCTTGAGGCCGTGGTCCGTGAAGAGCATTCGCGATTCCGGGGGAGCCGCATCCGCGACTTTGTTCCGCTGCTGGTGGAGAAGCATGTGCGCCGGCTACTGAGCGCCGCCGCCGTTTCGGAGCGCTGACGCAGCACGTCCGGGCGCGATCTGCCGTCACGTGCCGCGCGGGCCAGCGGACCGACGCCTCGCCGGGCCGCTTCGTCGAAAGCGATCGCCGTCGCTGTTTCGCAGCACTTCAGTTCATTCCTGATCTGCCCCTCCTGGGAGGATCACCCGGGACAGCCGCGGAGGATAGGGCCGGAGTGAGGCAAGCCCGAGGGCCAAAGGCACCGGCGGTCCCGAGCACGGGCCGTGCCGTTAACCCGCTGCCTGCAGTGTGATGTCGGAGAGTTCCGTCCGGCTCTGGCCGTTGGTGGTGCCCAGGGTGGAGATCCACACCAGCACATTGGAGGTCTTGGTCCGGTTCTGCACCGCTATGCGGTTGTGTCCCGGCTGCAGTGACGCGGTCGGGGCCAGTTCCGTGGTGTCGGACAATCTCGCCGGATTCTCGGTGGGCGACGAACGGATCTGCACCTGGGTTCCCGTGCTGGGCACGTCAACCGTCACCGCGCTCAAAGCGGTCGGTTCGGACAAGTGCAGCATCAACCCCATCCCCTGGATGAATCTCGGGAAAGGGACGGCATCGGTATAGGTCACGGTGGACCACCCCGTATTGGGGTTGCCATCGATCGCCAGCTTCGCGTCCTGCGGATTGTCGGGAGCTCCGTCGGGAGAGAACACCGTCGCGCTGACCGGCTTCACCATCGGTCCGGGGCGCGTGGGGCGATCGAAAGCGTGGGTGAAATACAGCACCGCACCGGCGGCCAGCGCGATCACGGCGAGTGCGGCGACTGCGGCGAGAATCCAGCCCTTGTTGCGTTTCGGGGCGGGGGCTCGCGGTGGCACATCGCGTACCGGCTCACGATGACGTCGAGCTACCGCTGAAACATTGACGACCTTGTCGGCGTCGAGCAGGTCGCCGTCCCAGGTGCCGCTGACCTCGACGTCATCCCCATCCGCGAGCTGGCCGGGTGCGAGGTCAGTCTGGATCTCGACCGGAAGCAGACCGGGCATGTCCTCCAACGGTTCGTGCGGGACTAAGTGGAAGGACAGGGTTCCGGCCTCGTTATCGGCGCCGACCGCGATCGACTTGACCCCGCGCGCAGTGCCGGTCAGGACCAGACGCTCCAGACGCTGCGTCGCCGGACGTACCTCCGAACTGCGGCCCGGCGCCTGCGAGCTGGATCCCGCACCCGTGAGCGCGCGAGCGAAGTCCGCGCACGTCGGGTATCGGTCATTCGGGTTCTTGGCCAGCGCCCGCGCCATGACGGCGTCCAAATGTGCGAGCTCTGGCCGGCGCAGCGATATCCGCGGCGGCGGCGAATTGAGGTGGTGGCTGAGCACGACCGCGCGATTCGAATCCTGAAAGGGTGGGGCGCCCGTCAACAAGAAGTACGTGGTAGCAGCCAGCGCATACTGGTCCGCCCGGCCGTCGAGCGGCTTGCCGAGGAGTTGCTCCGGGGCCACGTAGCTGATGGTTCCCACGGCCACGTTGGCCTCGGTGAGGTTGCTGACATCATCGATGCGGCGAGCGATGCCGAAGTCGGTCAGCAGCACCCTGCGGCGGGGCCCCCCGGCGGCGGTCACCAGGATGTTCTCCGGCTTGACGTCGCGGTGGAGCAGGCGGCGATCATGACCGAAGTCGAGTGCATCCGCCACGGCCGTCACAATTTCCGCCACGTCGTGTTCGGGCATGCCGTCCGGGTAGCGGTCCCGAACCAGCTCGCCCGCATCCATGCCGTCCACGTACTCCATCGAGATCCAGAGCCGGCCGTTGAACTCGCCACGGTCGAGAACCCCGACGATATGCGGGTGCCACAGCGTCGCCGCGAGTTCCGCCTCGCGTTTGAATCTCGCCCGGAACTCTTGGTCACCGGTCGCGGCCAGGGACAAGACCTTCAGCGCGTCGTGACGCGGCAGGCGAGGGTGTTGGGCGAGGTAGACCTCGCCCATCCCGCCCGTGCCGAGCATGCGCTCGATCACGTAGCCAGCGAAGACCTCGCCGTTTTTGAACGGCATGCCCGAAAGCCTACAAACCGGCACGGCGGGGGAGCGAATCTCGCACTCCGGAGCAGGCGCCGGCCAGCGGCGATCATTCAGCCGGCGGCTTGGCGTCGGCCTGCTTGTGCAGCGTCTCGTTTGCGCTGCTCACCACGCTCCGGATGAACTCGTACTGGGTTTTGACGAGCTTGTCCGCCATGTCCAGAGCGGCGTCCACGATGGTGTTGCGCCGTGACGGGTGGTCGTCGCCGTGCCCGGGCATCGACTCTTCGACCGTGCCGACGAACTTGCGCACGGCGTCGATGGCCGCCCGCTGTCCGGATTCCACCGACTTGAGGACTTCGTCAGACAGGCCGGCTGCTCGTTCGCTCAGGTCCGACGCTCGTTCCGCAACGGTCTTCTTCTCGGTGTCTGTCTCTGCCATGATGGCTCCTCCCGGTTGATGCAGATCAGCATGCGCTCCTGATTGAGCCTGCTGTAGGGCCAATGGTCCCCGGCCGCGAGCCGGCGAGGTGCTGGTGAAACTGGTGCTCCTGCGGTCAGAGTTATCTGTGCGACCTGAGAGCCCTCGCGGTGTCACGAAGGAGATGTCCACCGACGGCACCTCGGGTATCAGCGTCTGACGGCGGTGACCCAGTTGGGCACCTTCGCCGAGTACCTGGTGGCCGCGGAGTCCTTGCGATATCCCGCTGCATTTCGGCGCTACCCATGTCGTGGCCGCCGTCGACGAGGCGGGTCCGCTGGGGCGGAGACTGACCAGCGGGGTGATGGCCGACCGGGTGGTGCTGACCCCCCGTGTGGTGCCGACGGATTTGCTGCCGCCGGCGACCATGTTGCCGCGAAGGCGGCACCTGCGTGCTGACCTCGCTCGGCCGCTACGACGAGTTGCCGGTGTCGCTGTGCTCAACGACATGGTGTTGTCGGCACGGCAACTCAAGCGTGTGCTCGGCGGCGGCATGAATCCACGCGCCGCCATGCCGATGCTGTTGTCGGCTCGGCAGATCAACGAGGCGGTCGACGATATGCGACAAGGCGAAACATGCGGGGCCTGATCGCTCTCAGTGACGGTCACGGTGCTTCGCCGGACGGTGCGGCGAGCGTGAAAGCCGTTGGCATCGTTGCGATTGCACACATCGGCCTCCTGAGGCTACTGCCGTCAACCTTGGACAGCGAAACGCCCGCCACGGTATTCGTGTTGCGCATGACTTCCAGTTGGAAGGGTCAGACGCCAACAACGCGTAGTCGCCCGGGCACCAACGCATTCCGGGGCCGTGGTAGCACCCGGTTCGCGGGCGTGGCGGTACCGGCGGGGCCGATGCGCGTCAATGCAGCGACATCCGAGGGCAGTGTTCCGGCAATGATCCGCGGAGCGGTCCGAGAGGGTTTCGCCGCGGTCCTTTCGGCGTTGTCCGGACGACGGTACTGCCGGCTGTTCGCGGAATTCTTGCGTCAGTTACCGGCTTCGATCGCCGCGACCCGTGCCGCCCCCTCGGTTCCGCACAACGGCTGCAGGTCCACTCCGCCGGTGGCCAGGAGATCGTCGATACGACGCTTGAGCTCGCCCGACGAAAGGTAGGCGTACAGGTTCTTGCCGGGGCACGAGGTCTGGGCGAGATCGCGGTGGCCCGCCAAAGTGTTCGTCGAGATGCCGTACCTGGCCGCAGCCCAGGCGAACACGCTTGCAGCTCCTTGAACTTGGGCTTCCGGCACCACTTCCCGGTCGAAGTCGCCTTCGCAGATAACGAGAAAGTGGCCGGTCGTGTTGTAGTCGGTGGCCGTGTCGCCCGCGATCTCGGGCCGGCGCAGTTGGTAGATGTTGCCGTTGCCGTCGACACCGAAGTGATAGGCGATGTCGATCCAGCCCAGCGTGTCCTGGTGGTACCGCTGGTCTGCCCGGAAGCGCGCTGGAGCATTGCGGTTGTCGCCCAGGGCAACTGCGGCGTGATGCAGCGTCATGCGAATGATGGTCTGGGGTGTCCCGCCGGGCATGGCGGGACGGGCGCCCCACGCATCGCGGCAGAGCATGGATTTCGGGACGGCCCGCTGCGCTGCAGAGGTTGACGAAGGTGTGGAGACGCTGGGGACGGACGACGTGCTTGACTGCACCGGCGCCGGGTCCGCGGCGGTTCTGCCGGTGCACGCGCCGACCGTGGCCGTCAAGCCGAGGCCGCCGGCCAGCGACAGCAGCCGCCGGCGGCTGACGGAATCCGCATCACTGTCCATGGGCTAACGATAGATTCGCGCGATTCGACTCGTGGGCCGGCCGCGACGGCATAAGCTTCGGCTATTCGGCAATCGTTTCTGGCTGGGCAACGTGGGGGTTGTCCGTAGGGGGAGGGTTGAGCGCAATGTCATCCGTTTTTGCGTTGCCCGAGGTGATGACCACCGCGACCACGGATGTGGTTTCGATCGGCTCGGTGGTCGCGACGGCGAACCGGGACGTGGCCAGTGCTACCACGGCGGTACTGGCCGCTGCCGAGGACGAGGTGTCAGCGGCGATCGCGTCGCTGTTCTCCGGCCACGGGCAGAGCTATCAGATGCTCAGCGCCGAGGTAGCGGTCTTCCACGAGCGGTTCGTGCAGGCACTGGGCGGCGCCGGCGGGGCCTATGCCGCCGCCGAGTCGGCCAATGCCACGCTGCTGCATTCCGTCGAGTCCCTAGCCCTCGAAATTCAGCAGGCCCCCGCCGCATTGGCCGGCGGATTCAACCGGCTGGCCGACGAGGTGATCACCGGGATCTTCGGAGCACCGGCCGCCCCGCCGTTCGCGGCGGACCAGACCGGCACCTTCACCGGCGCGCCGTCGCTGATCACCAGGCTCGAAGAGGCTGCGATCTACCCGGTGAAACCGCTGCTGAGCATCTCCGGACTCGAGCCGCAGCTGTCGATGACGGGTTCGCCGATTCTGTCCCTACTTGCCAGCGACGTGCCGCCGCTATCGTGGTTCATCGGCAACTCCCCGCCGCCTTTCCTGAACCTGCTGCTGGGTGAGACGGTCTCGTACACCACCTCCAACGGTATGAGCGTCGTCCAGATCACGCCGGCACATCCGACCGGCGAATACGTGGTCGCCATCCACGGCGGCGCGTTCATCTTGCCGCCGTCGTTCCTGCATTGGATCCACTACTCGGTGATGTCCTACCAGACCGGTGCCACCGTTCAGGTGCCGATCTACCCGCTGCTGCAGCAGGGAGGTACCGCCGGCCTGGTGGTCCCGGCGATGGCCAACCTCATCTCCGAGCAGGTCGCCCTGCACGGGCCGGCCAACGTCAGCGTGATCGGCGACTCCGCGGGCGGCAACCTCGCGCTGGCGGCCAGCCAATTCATCGTCGGCAATGGGCTTCACCAGCCGGGGTCGATGGTGCTGCTCTCTCCCTGGCTGGATGTGTCGATGACCAACCCGAACATCGCACTGGTTCAGGATCCCCTGCTCCCGCTGGGCCCCGCACAGCAGATCGGCAGGGCCTGGGCGGGTGGCCTTCCGATCAATGACTATCGGGTGAGTCCGTTGTATGGGTCCTTGACCGGACTCCCGCCGACGTATGTCTATTCCGGCAACCTCGACTTGCTTTCAGCTGACACGCTGCGTCTCAAGTCATTGGCCGATGCCGCCCACGCCCCGTTCAACTTCGTCCTAGCCAACGGCCAGATCCATGACTGGATCATTCTCACACTCGACGGTCCCCAGTACTGGCCGCAGATCAACCAGGAACTCGGTATCGCGGCCTGATCGGGCGGCTATTGGTCTTGCTCAATTCCCAACAGCCGCAACGGATGGAGTCCGTCGACGGCTCCGACGAACGGGGGGTGGATGCTGTAGCCGAGCAAGCGGCGGATGTCGTCGGAGACCGCCCGTGCGATGTCGCGCGACACCGACAAGGTGAACGCCTCCATCGGTCGCAGCCACGGCTGGCAGTACTGGGCGGTGACGGCCAGCCGGTCGCCGGCAGACGTGTTCGCCCCGCCGCCGTGCCACAGCGTGCCCACGAAAAAGACGCACGAGCCTGCGGGCATCACGACCGGCACAGCCCGATCACCGGGGCCCGGACGACGCTTACCCCAGCGGTGGCTTCCCGGTATCACCACGGTGGCGCCGTTGTCGGCGGTGAAGTCGTCGATCGCCCAGATCGTCGCCGCCGCCAACGGCTCCCGCGGCCGCGGAATCGGATAGAAGCCGTCGTCATGATGCGCCAGCTGCGCGGTCTCGCCGGGCTGAATGTTGATGGCCTGCAGAGCCGAGAGCAGGTAGTTGGGCATCAGCAAGCGATCCAGCACCGCCAACACCCGCGGATTGTCGACGAGCCGGTCGCATACCCGCGTTCGGCTGAGCACGCTGTAGATCCGCTGAGTGCGCCGCCCCTCGAAGGAGTTGCGCCCGGTATGCCCCAGCCATGGGCGCACCACGTCCCGAATCTCCCGAATCTGCTCGGCGCTGATCAGGTTCTCCCAGATGACGTAGCCGTCGCGGGCCAGTGCCGCCAGGTCGGCCTCGATGAGTGCGATGTCAACCGAGCTGCCACCGCTGGGTGTCGACCGGTACCGGCGGGCCAGATCGCCGCGCAGGTCCTCCAGAGTGGTGACGGACTCTTCGTCGATATCCATGGCTCCGTGTCCTTCGGCTAGTACTGCTGACCACATTAAGCTGAGATGTGCTCCATATCCGTGAACGCGGGGAATCACGTGAACCGTAGGGCCATCGCAGCCGCGGCTGTGGTGCTTGCGCTCGCGGCTGGGTGTTCGCCCGGGCCGCAAACGCACACTGCCGTGAGCGACGCTCGGCGTCCGATGCAGGCGCCCAGCCCCCTCGCAGCCATGCCTGCGCAGTTGCCGGAGATGGCCAACGCCCCGGCCTTCGCCACCGTCTCCACGCTGATCACGGATGCGATCGCGGCGGACAAGCTGCCCGGTGCGGTGGTCGAGATCGGGCACGGCGGCGCGGTCGCGTTCCACCAGGCCTACGGCCTGCGCAAGCACGCCGGCGAATCCGGCTTGGACGGATTGCCGGCGCCCGCCGAGCCGATGACCGAGGACACCATCTTCGATCTGGCTTCGTTGACGAAGAGCCTCGCCACCGCAACGGTGGTCATGCAGCTGTATGAACGGGGCAAGGTGCAGTTCGACGATCCAGTGCAGCAGTATCTGCCGGACTTCAACGCGGCAAACGATCCGCGGCGCGCGAAGGTGACCGTTCGGATGTTGCTCACCCATACCTCAGGGGAGCCGGGTGACGTCGAACTCAAGGATCCGTGGGGACTGAACGGGCCCGACAAGGAAGAAGGAATTCACCGAGCGCTCACCGCGCCGCTGCAGTCGGGTCCCGGCGAGGGATTTCGCTACTCCGACATCAACTTCATTTTGCTGGGTGCGCTGAGTGAGACGGTCACCGACGAGGCGCTGGACACCTACGCGCAACAGCATGTATTCGCACCGCTCGGCATGGAAGACACGCGTTTCCTTCCCGCGGCCAAAGTCTGTGGTCCGCACACGACGCACGGATCTGCGGTTGCCTGGGCTCCTGCGACCGAACCGGGACCGATCACTTGTACGGCCGGTACCTGGAGTAGGGGCCTCTTGCCGCGCATCGCGCCAACGGCACGCGATGAAGAGAGCAGAGCCGACCCGGGCCGCAATCCCGACATCGATCGCCTGCTTCGGGGCACGGTGCACGACACAACGGCGCGGCGGATGGGCGGGGTTGCCGGCCACGCCGGCTTGTTCTCCACCGCACACGATGTCAGCGTGTTCGCCCAAGCCCTGCTGGACCGGCTCGGCGGTCGGCCGAGCGAATTTCCGCTATTGCAAACGACTTTGCAGTTGATGACGACGCCCCAGCAGCCGGGGCACCGAACTCAGCAAATCGACGCGGCGAACGACGCGGCGCGAAAAGCGCTGGCGCAGCGGCCGAACCCGGTACACCCGCTGCTCGCTCCGCGTTATCCGGCGATCGCCGGACAGAACCTGCGCGGCTTCGGCTGGGACATCGACACCGGCCAGTCCAGCCCGCGGGGCGTGGTCTTCCCGATCGGCAGCTTCGGGCACACCGGCTTCACCGGGACCTCGTTGTGGATAGACCCGGGCTCCGATACCTACGTGGTGCTGCTCTCCAACTCGATCCATACGCGGGGAAGCCCGCCGCTGTTGAATCTTCGGGGCGAGGTCGCGACGGCGGCGGCACAGGCGCTGGGTCTCTGAATTCGTTCACGGCCGCTCGAAGTGCTGGTAGTCGATGGGCGTGGTCCAGTACCCACCCCAGCGCCACCCGCGATCGGTGAAAGTCCGCACAGCCGGGTCGCCATCGTGCAGGACCCCGGGGTCGGTGCGGTCGCGGTCCAAATATGGTGTCGCGTTGTGTGGTTCAAAGGTGCCGTCGGCATAAAGGCAGGGGTTGAGACGCGGGTTGAGGTCGATCGCCCGACCGTATGCGTGTTGAGCCCAGCTGCCGGTGCCCGGGATGGGTCGGCAGTTGAACGCCGAGGTGTTGTCGTCTTGCATCGACAGTTCGTCGTCGGCCCCCGGGTAATGGTCGACGGTCTGCATCCGCTCGACGGGATAGCCCAATCGGTAGAGCCGCTCGAAGATTTCGATGACGTCGGGCACCAGGTCTTGATGCACGATCAGCTCACCGCGATGTTGCTGCCCGTCAAAACCGATGTGGACGATGTGGACTCTTCGCAGCTGCGCGGGTTCGACAGGGCACCCCGGATGCCAGCTCGCCCCGAGATCGGCGGCGGTGACCGGCTCGGCGACCGCGGTAGCCCGTGGCGCGCCGTCCGACGGTGACGGGGCGAAAGGTGTCGGCGTGGCTGCCCGAGGTGGCGCGGCGGGGGAGCACTGCACCAGCACGGGAAGCAGTGCGACCAGGGCGACCGCACCGAGCCAAGATTTCACTGCTGCTCGATCAACAACGTCGGTACCCCGCAGGTGCCGTCCTTCACGCTGAGCACGCGGGTGCCAGGCTTGCGCCCGGGACGAACCTCGGAGACGTCGAGCCCGGCTGCTGACAAGCGCGCCCGCGCGGCGTCGGCGTCGCGAACGCGCCAGGAAAGACCCCACAGCTGATCGGTGTGCGCCGGTAACGGCGCGTCACTCAGTGGCTGGGCGATCTCGACGGTGACGGCGCCGACCCGGAAGAAGACGAGCCGCATGCCCCAGTCCGCGAAACTGCGGTCCAGCGCCAGTCGCAGGCCGAGCCCGTCGCGGTACAGGGCGATCGCCGCGTCTGCGTCGGAGGACTGCACCACCGCGTGGTCGATTCCGGTGACGACGGCGTCCTGCGCTCCGACCGGCACGGACTCGGGTAGCCGACCCGGGGATTCGTGCTCGATCGCGATGATCAGCACACCGCGGGTGTGTGTTCGCGGTAGTAGCACACTGCGCCACTGCCGAACCCGCCCGGTCTCGGTATCGCGGCCGGTGCCGGCCGAGACAGGCGGTGGTTCAAGGCCTTTCGCCGCAAGTTGCGCGTGTGCGCTCTCGACATCGGAGGTCGCGAACGCGACCCCGATCGGCCCGTCGCCGTGCCGATCCAACTGCCTCGCGACCGTGCGGCCCTGCGGCCCGTCGCCGCGCGGGGTGATCAGCTTGAGGTAGGTGTTGTCCAGCCGGAACAGGGTGTTGGCGGTGCCCCCGCCCGGGTGTTCGCCGTGCCATGACGGGTTCCGCGACAGCAGTGTGGCGTAGCGGCGCGTAGCGTCGCTGAGGTCGCGCACGGCGACGATGACGTGGTCGAGCGCGTCGAACACCAACCCAGCATGCCTGATCGCCACCGACGGAATTGATCGGCGTCGGCTCGAACGCATCAAAAGGCTGATTCCGGAGCCGCCTCACGTCGGTGAATCCAGTCAACCCCGGGCGGTCAGCAGCAACGCGCCGGCGACGACCGATTCCACGATGAAGTAGAACCAGTTGGGATAGAACGGGGTGGTGCCCTCGGCGACGGCTGAGACGACGCGACCCAACGCCATGCCGGCCAGAGCCAATGCAACGGTGATCACGATTCCGATTCGCGTCGGGCCCGCTTCGATAGCGGCAAAAGCCAGCACGCCCGCGATCGCCAGACCGAATCCGCCGTACACAGCCCGCACCTCGGCGCGCGACTCACGCTCTGGCAGGGTGATGCCGAACACCCCGATCATCCTTGCCGGAGCGGCTAACGCGTAGACGCCCATGCCGAGGAAGAAGACCGCGGCGATCGCGATGACGACTACCGCCAAAGGAACCTCCCGACAGTTGTTGGGGACCCCGGATTACAGATCGACGATGGTGCCGGCCGCGGGATCGACCTTGCCGTCGAGCAACTCGAGATAGGCTCGCTGGATCTCGTCCTGGCCCGAGATCCGTTGCACCTGAAGCCACTTCGATGCCCATTCGGCGAACGGCGCCCATGACTCGGCGACCCTGTGATCCAGTTGCGCGGTGCCCCAGTCGGCGCCACGCTTCTTGATGCGATCGGGGGCGAAGAAGAAGACGGGCTTCGGGCCGGCGAGATCGAGGCCGCCGGGCGCCATGCGGGTCCAGTGCGTCATGCCCACCGCGGCGCTGTGGGCAAGGTGGTCGCCGTAGCGGGTGTGGACGTCCGTGCGGACCGCGCTGTCGCCGGAGATGTCGATGTAGACGGCGCGGTCGCCGGGTAACCGAGAAATGTCGTCGTACACGTGAACCGCATCGTAAATGTTCAGTCCCTCGACAAACTCGCGGTTGCCGGCCGACGTCAGCCCGACCACGTCGACACCGTCGCGCTTGGCGAGCAGATAGGCCGCGATGATGGCCGTCTTCGATGAGGCACTGGAAATCACGATGGTGTCCGCCCCGAAGAATCCTTCGTCGGCGACGAAGTCGTCGATGAGGAACGAAGTGAAGAACAGCGGAAAGAACAGGACGTGCTCTGCTTCGCGGTCGGCCGAGTACACCGGATCGGTGGTGACGTCGCGGTAGCCCTGATAGGCCGAGGGCAGCGGCAACCGGTGCGGTGCTGCGTCGATGAATCCCTTGTCGTTGATCCGGTCGGGCACGACGAGCAGGTGGCTGGCACACGGCAGGTAGCCGTAGACGCGCAGACCCGGCGCGAGAACGGGGTGGCGCGACTCCTCGACGTGCGCATATCCCCAGACATTCAGCTTTCCCCAATCCGGGTCCGACGCCGGAAAGAAATCCCAGTACCGCATTGCGTCGCCGAACACGGCGTAAGTGATGTTGTTCGACGTCAGGCCGAAGGACTCCACGCGCAGCAACGCCTCACCCGGTGCCGGTGCGGGCGCGTCGTGCGAGACGAACCGGGTCTGGTGCAGGTCGGTGCGGAGCAACTCGAAGTCCATGCGCCGAAGCCTATGGGCGCGACCGGACGACTCCAAGAACCGGTTCACCGATGCCGTCGATGGGTGTACCATCTGGTACATGATTATTGAGAGTGGCGTCGAGATCGACGCACCGGCATCCCTGGTTTGGGAGGTGTTCAGCGACGTCGAGCGCTGGCCGGAATGGACAGCTTCGGTCACTCGTCTGGTCGCGCTGGACGGGCCGGGCCTGGAGGTCGGTAAACGATTCGAGATCAAGCAGCCGAAGTTGCCGAAGCTTGTCTGGAAGGTCACCGCCGTGCAGCCCGGGGTCTCGTGGACGTGGCTGCAGAGTTCTCCTGGCGGGTCGACCTCGGCACTTCATTCGCTGACCCCGATCGCCGGCGATCGCACGCGGGTGCGCCAGGAACTCGACCAGCGCGGACCGATCGGCGCGCTCGTCGGGCGGCTCATGCTGGGCACTACGCGTCGCTACTTGGAGATGGAGGCCCGGGGCCTGAAAGGTCGCAGCGAGCAACTGCGGCACTCGCTTGGCCCGCACTCCTGACGTCCGGCGACGCCGGCAGCTACTCGATGCCCTGATCGGGGAATTCGCGGGCGGCGGAATCGGAAACCGTTCGCTGCGCGACGTGGCTGAGTCGGTCGGCACCAGCCACCGCATGCTGCTGCACCACTTCTCGTCCCGGGACGAACTCCTGCTGGAAATCGTGCAGGAGGTCGAACGCCGGCAGAGGGCCCTCCTGCCCGAGCTACCGAGCGAGCCCGCGGACAGTTTCACCGCGATGTGGGACGTCCTCCGCCGCCCCGAGCTACGACCCTTCGAACGCCTCTTCTTCGAGTGTTACTCCCGCGGCGCGCAGGGCGAGGAGCCTTTCGTGCGCATGGTGCCGAACGCGGTCAACAGCTGGTTGGCCGAGGCGGCGAGGGTGGCCGGCTCCGCGGGCGACCCGGCGCTGATACGCCTGGGCCTGGCAGTGACCCGCGGGCTGCTCCTGGACCTGGTGGGTACCGACGATGACGCGGGTGTCGCCTCAGCGGCGCAGCTTTTTGCGGATCTGCTGCGGCAACCGGGATTCAACTAGCCGGCATCGCGTTGGTCTTGCCGTGAGAGACCGGTCCGGGGTAGGGGCGGGATCAGCTGCGCCGCCAGCTCGACGCCTATCTGGTTCGGGATTGACGAGATTCGTCATCAGGCCGGTCGCTATGACGCCGGCGGACACGTTCATCAATCGCTTTGCGGCCGAGTTGTTGCCGCGTCAGAATTGATCGTCACCCATCGCGGCCGAGGAGTCAGCCATGTACGTACGACGGCGTTGCATACAGGTTTGGCGGGGTACGTGGTGCGTCGCGGTCGCTGCCGCGGCGCTGTCGACGATCGCCGCGACCGGCTCGATCACCCGCCCGCCGGCGGTGGTGCTGACCGTGGGCGGCGCGATCGACCTGGGTCAAGGCATCTCGGTGACCCCGGCGCCGGGGTGGACGGTGGGAAAAGAGGGTCCCGGATGGGTTACGCTACACAACGCATTTTCCACAGCCGAGATGGAGATCAAGACCAAGATCGCCGGCGGGACGGATCCCGTCGCTGTGCTGCAGGCAGACATCGGCCACTTGAACGGCCTGTCGACGACCGGCCTGACCAACGTCAGAGATCTGGGCGTGCCGACCGCGAAACCGGTGCAAAGCAGTCACTTTCAGCAGTCAGCGGAAGTTCAGTACAGCGCTGACGGCACATCGCGGATGGGGCTCATTCCTGTCGAGGGCTGGTTTGCGGAGCTGCTGAACACCTCGAGTCACAAGTCGGCCTTCGTCGTGTTTGCGCAGAACAGCGATGCGCCCGCGAGTGCGGACGGCGATGCCGGCGTCATGCTCGACTCGATGTTGTGAGGGTCTGCTCCCAGGTCTGAGTCCCCAGCTTTTTGGGTACAGCATCCGACATGGACCGCCCCGACACGATCATCGAAATTCATCGTGAACGCGTCCAGGACCAGACGGTCGAGATGTTCAGCGGCGACAGGCGGACCGAGTCCGTGGACGGCACCGGGTACTCCGCAACCGCCACCCTGGATCTCACCCTGGATCGGGTCTGGTTCATCGTCGACTCCCACCAACGAGCGTGGCAGGAACAGGCCGGCGGCGAACAGCGGGACCCGCTGAGGCATTTCGCGATCGACCTGGTGATCTTCGATTCCAAGATCGTGATCGACTCGGTGACCTGCATCCCTCTGGTGGAACTGCCCCCGGCGACGGTCACCATCCCGGACGGGCCGCGTGCGGGTGAGTCCAAAGAGATCCCCTACAACGAGATCGCGCTGTTCGGCCGCTTGACGATTCATGATCAGCTGGAGCCACACCAGGTAGAGCCCGGCAAACAGACGATCGCATTGAACTTCACCGCACAGGACGCCCCGGTGCTCATTGCCGACCAGCTGAGCGACGAGTACGGGCCGCGGCTGTTCGGTCCACATGTCGAACGCGGTGCCGACGGCGCCACCGCGTTCACCGGACAAGACCCGCGGATCAGCTGGGAACTCGACTACGCCGACGCGTACTGGATCACCCACAGCATCGCGGGCCAATTGCTGGTGAAGATGGAAATGCTGCGGCAACCCGGCCTCTCTGACGAGGACGCCGCCACCAGGGTTCTCGACTCGCTGGCCGGCCAGATCGCCGATGCGATCCGCCCGCAGCTCGCCGAGATGGGGGACAACGGGATTCAGGCGCTGCTGCCCTCGCCGCTGGACGTTGATCCAGGCTCGCGGGACGACAGCACGGTCAAGGCCCTCGACGCCGTGGTGCACCGCTTCGACATCGGCGACGCCACCCACGAATCCATGGTGGTTCAGCTGCAGACGCTGCGCGAGTTGCCCGCCGGTGAGCAGCTCCCACCGTCGATACTGGCCGAAAACCCATGTGAGAAAACGGGATTGGCCGTCACTGGATGGGGGATTCTGCGTCAGGTGCGCGACACAGTGATGAACAGCTTCGAACTCGACGAAAGCGACTTCGATCCCGATGTGCCGTGTCTGTTGCGAGGGCCCAAGACCGTCAGCATCGGTGGCGAAGAGCGCAGCCTCGACACCCTCGACGCCGACATTCTGCCGCGTACCGGAGACGGCCGGTTGGTGGTCGACGGCACCGTGAGCGCCGAGAACAAGCTCTACGACTTCAGGGCCAGCTTCAAGGTTACCTACGAAATGGGTCTCGACGAGATACCGCGCGACCCGACGGTGGAGGAGACCCGGCGGGCGAACCTCAAGACGATCGAAAGTCTGGAGCGGCAACTGAGTGCCGCTGGCGAGAAGAAGCGCGCCGGTGAGCTCACCGGCGAAGAATACGAGGTGGAAGTCAAGCGGGTCAGTGACCTCTTCGACGAGTTGCCGCGAACCGTCGGAGTGAGACCGGTACAGAATCCCCCGCAGCCGCAGGTGAATCCGGATTTCAGCCTCACGACCGCGGGCAAGATTGCCACCGCTGCGGGAGCGGCCGCCGTCGCCGGATTGATCGCGCTACCGGTAACCGCCGCGGCCGGCGCTGCGGGCGTCGGGGTGGCCGGCGCGGGCGGGCTGCTGACTCTGGCGATCGCTCAATACCTCACGACCGTGCTGACGATCGACTGGTTCGGCACCGGAATCGGGTCCCGACAGGTCAAGAAGTCGCTGAACGACCAGCCGGAGGGCACAGCCCTGCCCCCAATCGGCATCCCGGTCGACGTCAACCTCAACCGGCAGCGCCTCGCGGTGTACTTCCGCCCGCTGCCGGGGAAGCTGTGGGTGAGTTGTCTGCAGACCCGGGACGCCGAAGGCGATGCGCGCCAGGATATCCGGGTGGTCGGCGGGCAATGGCCGACCGATGGACGGCCGTGGAAGCTGTCCAACGACGACGCCCTGCGGTACGTCGGCTCGCAGGAGCTGGAGCTCCTGGTGGCACCGGACAGCCCCGGGGCCAACGAACTTCCCGTCTGTGTTGCAACCGCGGCGGACGGGCAACCGTATCTCTGTGTCGAGACAGACCCCGACGGGCTGCACCGGCTTCCGCGGTGCTCGCCGGACGGCGCGACAGGAGACTGAGTCAGAACTTCGCGACGGCGCCGGCGTCCACGGGCAGTGCCGCGCCGGTGATGTACTGCGACTCGTCGGAGGCGAGGAAAAGCACGGCGTGGCTGACTGCGCGTGCCTCGATCAGCGGCCTGGGCAACATATGGAACTGTCCGATGATCTCTGCGGCGTCGTGCACGGTGGGGTTCGGCAGGTCCGGTCGCAGTGTCCGGACGAACCAGTCGTTGTCGATCATCGGTGTCAGCACATTGCCCGGATGGATCGAGTTCACCCTGATCCATTGCGGTGCAAGCTCATTGGCCAGCGAGTTCATCAATCCGACGACGGCGTGTTTAGCGCAGGCGTAGTGGGCCATGTAGCCACCGCCGCGAATGCCCAACATCGAGCTGACCAAGATGATCGAGCCGCCGCCGTTGGTCATGTGCGGCAGCGCCACTTTGACGGTGTGCCACACGCCGGTCAGGTTGATGCCCATCATCGTCTGCCACGCGGATTCTTCGATCATCGCCGCAGGGGCGGGAATCCCACTGATGCCGGCGTTCGCCACGACGATGTCGAGTGGGCCCAGCGCGTCAACTCCCCGCGCGACCGCGGCACGCAGAGTTTCTACATCACGAACGTCGGATTTCGCCGTGACGATGCGGCGGCCTGACTTCTCGACGAGATCGGCGGTGTCGGCGAGGTCACCTTCGGTGGCTCCGGGATAGGCGACTCCGTCGATGTCTTCGCAGACGTCCACCGCGATGATGTCGGCTCCCTCCTCGGCCAGTCGGATCGCGTGTTCACGACCCTGGCCACGGGCTGCGCCGGTGATCAATGCGACCTTGCCGGCGACCCTGCCGACCCCGTTGTCTGCCATAGCGACAAATCCTGCCATGGCGCTTCGCAAGCGTTCGCGGCCTCGTCGATCCCGCTCGCTACCGCAGCGAACGGGCCGTCGAGGCATCGCGCCAGATTTCAGCCCGGATAGGCGGAGAAATGGACGAGACCTGGGTGCGTCCTCGATGCGTTGTGTATCTGCGCGGACGCCTTGGACGGCCGCCCTAGTTTCCTTTCCGCGCCCGCTTGCGCGGACACCGCGCGGTGAAGCGCGCTTCAGCTGTGTCGGTGCAGGAATCCGTGCAGACTGGCCTGCACCAGTTCATCGACGATCGCATCACGCGAGGGTTGCTCGTCGCCGAAAAACGCCGTACGCAGCGCCACCATGCCGACGATCATCGCCACCGTGGAGGGCGCCGGCAGTTCCGGCCGGCAAGAGCGCAGTCCGGCTTCTGCGACCCCGTCCTCGCTGCAAGCCTCCGCCGCGGCCAGGGCCAGCAGCAAGCCTCGATGTACGACGATCACGTCGTAGAGTTGCCAGCCGGCGTGCCCAACCAGCCCGCGCGATAACCGCGGCGTAGGTCACTTCTTCGACACAATGTCATAGCGGTCCTACCAGCTGGGAGGAAAACAGCGCGACGATTGACTGCAGCCGACGAGGAGGCAGTGTTTCGATGCGAGCAGTTGTCCTGAGCGCGCTCATCGCCGCGCTCTGCGCGTTTAATCCGCTGGCATCGCCCGCTCGCGCCGACCCGACGCCGACGTGCGGGGTGAACCTGAATGCCCCGCAGATCGAAACCGCGCTTGCCTCGTTGCCCGCCTTACCGCAGGCCTCAGCGTGGGATCACAACGTCAAGAGCTTCGATCCGAGCAGCAACTACAACCCGTGCGCAACGTTGTCGACTGTCATCGTCACTGTGGTCGGAGCCACCGGCAGCTCGCCCGATATGGCGTTGCTCTTCCACAAGGGCAGCTACGTCGGTGTGGCGACGTTGAAGGCGTATGCCTTCACCAGCGTCAATGCGGCAAAAACGACCGATGACACCGTCGCGTTGGACTACAAGGACGGCCGGGAAGTGTGTACGGCGTGCCCGGGACCGACCACCACGGTGCGGTATCAGTGGCAGAACGACCATGTCGCGATGTTGGACCCGGCGCCTGCCTGGTAAGCCGTGAAACTCGAAAAGCGGCTCGCCCATATCGTGCTGCAGACCGGCCGGCTACCGGAACTGCGCGACTGGTACCTCGAAGTGCTGGACGCCCATGTGGTGTTCGAGAACGAATTCCTGTCGTTCATGACGTTCGACGACGAACACCATCGTCTGGCGATTGTGCAATTATCCAGTCCGGTTCCGCGCACCGCGGCGACGGTAGGGATGGCGCACTCGGCTTACACCTACCCTGACCTGTTGAGTCTGCTCACCAAATATGAGGCCTTGACGAGGTCGGGTGTCCACCCTCATGTACCGGTGCAACATGGCGTGACGACGTCGATCTATTACCGCGATCCCGACGGCAACATGGTCGAACTGCAGATCGACAACTTCGCCACGCCGGAAGAATCGACCGACTACATGCGCGGCGAAGAATACAGCTCCGACCCGGCCGGCCCGTCGTTCGACCCGGACCTCATGCTTGCCGCACTTCGCGCCGGAAGTCCGCCATCCGAGCTCACCAGCCGTGCCTGGGCCAGAACCTGCCCCCAACTCGATGTCCCCGCGTTGTTGCTGCCTTAGCTTGGTCAATCGGGACTCAGCGGACAAGATGTAGTGCGGAATACCCGCACGAGCCGACGACGTCGGGTCGCATGTCTGCGTTGAGGTCGAAACTATGGATGTTCGTCATGGGGGCGGTTCACCGCCCACTTGGCTGCTGCGCTGCAGCGCAGTGATTTTCGCCGTCCTGGCCACGCTGGTGCTGAATTCGCCTGGCCAATCGGCCGCGGCCCCGCTCCCGGCGCAGCCGGCGCTGGCTGCCGAACCGGCGCTGCTGGCCCGTGACCTGGTTGCCGACGAGCAGGCGCTACGCGACCCGTCATCCTCGGATGCGGTGTTGCAGGCGGCCGCGCTCCGTCAGCAGGCGGCCTACCGGGCCATCGGGCGACACCCCGAATGGGAGCCCACCATCCGGCCGATCATTCCGGCAGCGCTGGTCGGGATCTACGACCTCAACGTCGATGCGCGCCACCACCTGATGGCGCTGAACGCCGGTGAGGCCAAACCCACGCTGCCCGCGTGGCACATCGACGCGCCGGTGCCGCTCGGCGAACTCGTCAGCGACTACCAGGCCGCGGCGGCGGCCACCGGCGTCGACTGGAACTACCTGGCCGCGATCAACATGGTCGAAACCGACTTCGGCCGCATCAACGGGGTGAGCACCGCCGGCGCACAAGGGCCCATGCAGTTCCTGCCCTCGACCTTCGCCGCCTACGCCGAGGGCGGGGACATCCACTCCCCGCGCGACAGCATCATGGCGGCCGGCCGGATGCTCGCCGCCAACGGTTTTGCCGGCAATCGTGACGGTGCCGTCTACAGCTACAACCATTCCAGTCACTACGTCGCAGCGGTCCGGGATTACGCCGACGCGATCGCCGCCGATCCGGCCGTCCTGCCCGGCTACCACCGCTGGGACGTCTACTACCTGACCACATCAGGTGACGTGCTGCTGCCCGTCGGCTACTCGGCCTCCGAACGGATTCCCGTCGGCGACTACCTGGCCGGTCATCCCCAGTGAGAATCAATCTGACCAGCATCCTCGTCGACGACCAGGACAAGGCGCTGCGGTTTTACACCGAGGTTCTCGGCTTCAGGCCGAAGGCCGACATCCCGATGGGTGAGGCCCGTTGGATCACGGTGGTATCACCCGAAGACCCGGACGGGACCGAACTGGTTCTCGAACCCGATGGGCACCCGGCGGTCAAGCCATTCAAGGAGGCGCTGGTTGCCGACGGCATTCCCTTCATGTCTTTCGCCGTCGATGACGCCCGGGCCGAATTCGAGCGGCTGACCGGTCTTGGCGTGCGCTTCACCCAGGAACCGGTTGCCATGGGGCCGGTGATCACCGCGGTGCTCGACGACACCTGCGGAAACCTGATCCAGATCGCGCAGCTGACCGGCTGAGCCGCGCGGCTCAGGTCGTGCACACGTCGGCGAACAGCAGGACCGGCGAATGTGATCATGAAATTGCCGTGGCCTGAGGTGGGCTACAGGTCGTGGAATCCGTAATCGACTCCGGCAACCTGCAAAAGCGCCCGTGGAAGCGGGCGCCTACCACGTGTCACTATCTGGCGATCGCGGTCGTCGGGTCGCAGGAGGACCGCGACGCCGTTTCGCGAAGCCGTTGACTGTGCCCGTCGACAGGTGAGATCGACGCCGGAGAGCCCGGTTCGCTACAACGCCTTAGATCCAATATGCAGATGTGGGTGGCGGACTGCCTGTTCGTCGGACTGGAAGACACCTATCAACTGTTGCGCGGCCCGATCACCGAGGAACAACGCGCACAGTTCTACCGTTTCGGCCGCGCCACTGGGCACCACCTTGCAAGTGTGCGACGATCAGTGACCCGGGACCGAAAAGCGTTCGACGCGTATCGGATTGAGATTGCCAACCGGTGTGGAACGCCGATGTGGCGGCGGATTTTTCCCCGCGATCTCATCGACCTGCGGATCGTCGGTCCGGTGACGTCGCGGCGCTCGGGGCGACGATGGCGCTGTAGCCCGCATCGCTGGAGATCGCGGAAGTGATTAATTCGTTTGTGTCAGAACGATTTTACGATATCGATGCGCCGAGCTCAGTTGCAGACCGACCTGAGGACAGTCCCGCCACCCAGCCTGTTCAAGGCGTCGGCTTCTGCCGCTGCACGTGTGAAGCCTGTTCCGCCTTGGTAACTCCCGCCGTCAGACGCGACCGCGCCGCATAGGTTGAAGCTGATGATTACTCGGCAGTCCTTCTCGCCACATTTCTGCAGAGCGACTTGTTCTGCCTGCGCCTTGACTGGATAGCCCTGCGCTGCACCCCACGCCCCGCTGGATGCGTAAGCAATTGCTCCATAGCGCATCACATGCGGGACAGGCATTTCCGGCTTCATGCCCATCTCCGCCAGGGCAGCGTCGTCGAGGTTGGCGGTTACCTGCGGAACTAGCGGAATCGCCACGATCATCAATCCTGCTGTAGCTGCCAGGCTGCCGACGGCGAACGCGATTCGGTGCTTTCGCTTATCCCTCATTTTCTGACTTCCTTTCTTCAATTACTAGGATGTGGAAGACTGTGTCGGACGTGCCCAAGCACGATGGCGATATAAATTGATGTGTTGATTGCCAATGGTTATGGGCTGCTAGGGGTGTGGCGTTGGCTGTGGTCCGGGCATTGTCGTTTGCCGGGGCTCTCTGGACGCTCCCGGGCCCATCATTCCGGGTCCCATGCCTCCGCCGGAGCCCATCCGGCAGGTGCTCTCACCCCCGCCGGAGACGTGCTTGCCGTCGTAAGGGCCATGCGTGACCCGCCCCAGGAAGAAACCCGAGAAGAAGATGACAGCGACGATGAAGACCACGCCCGCGGCGATCGCCACAATCGTCCAGAGTCGATCAACCCGACTGGACTCAGGTGGATCCGAGTGGCTGAATCCTCCGGTTGCATTGGGTGGTTCGACGGAATCTGGTGTTTGCGTCATAAGGTGAAGTATGACACCCTATACCCTTAGGGGGTAGGGGCAAAAGTCCCGAGAATTGGGCGCAGCGGAAGGGCTCGGGCCCAAGATTCTTGCGTCGGGACCGACCCGGAACATTCGGTCAGCGTGCGCAGCACCGCAGTCTCGGCCCGAAGAAGCGATCAGCAGTATGAGCGCACGTGGCTCACTCTTCGGCGGTCGCGCAATTCGATATCGGTTTCATCTCTTGCTCTTCGGCCGTACGCCGTTGCACGTTGCATCGCCTCGATCCGATCATCGCGCACGGAGAGCACTCGGTCACCGATGCAGCACAGGTCCTCGCCACGCAAACGATGCACGTGCCACACAAGAGCCGCGGTGCCGCAACATTGCTCACGTCCCTCTCCCGGAGCACCGGGACACGTGGGGCACGCGTCGGGCCGAACCGAACCGCATACAGGAGCAGCCCGCATGGCAGCTGTCGGGTCGTCTCTGATCTCAGATTACGAAGAGTATGGCGCTGAACAAGATTGCCATGCCGGCGGCAATCATCGCCTGGGCGAGATTCCCCAGTGGCTGAAAGCGCTTTGTGGCGTGCTGCTGCTCTACGAGGTATCTGGATGCCCAGAAAGCTGCTGCGGTCGCGAAGATGATGGCGCCGATCCAGTTCACTGTGGTGAACCATGTGGGCGCTGCGCGGCTTGCCGGTTCGTTCATTG